>NZ_CP150207.1:1940000-2240000 GCF_037969765.1 Paenibacillus sp. FSL W8-0186
TTCTAGCAATGATAGATGCGGAGCCGGCGGGAGGTTCGAAAGTTGTTGGGAAGATGGCGAAAGACAGACGGAGACATAAGTACGCGAACATTGGGAAATGCGGGAGGAATGACGGATGTCGTATGAAATTGCCAAGGCCCAGCTGCACCGCAGAGGGGTTGCTTTGGAGGATATTGCTGAGATCGTATATTCGCTGCAGGCGGTTTATCATGCCGATCTGACGATGGATAAATGCCTGGACAGCGTGAAGGCCGTCTTGCAGAAACGGGAAGTTCAATATACCTTATATACAGGGATTGCGCTGGATGAACTGGCGGAGAAAAAGCTTTTGCCGGAGCCGCTGCAGGCGATCATGGAGGCCGATGAGCCGCTCTATGGCGTCGATGAGACGATGGCGCTGGGCATTACCAGCGTGTTCGGCATGATCGGGCTGACGAGCTTTGGCTACCTGGACAAGGTTAAGCCCAAAATTATAGGCCAGCTGAATAACAAAAAAGGGGAAAGGATTCACGTTTTTCTTGATGACTTGGTTGCAGGGCTGGCGGCTGCGGCGTCGGCGCGGATCGCCCATAAGAGCGATTCGGCGAATGATTATTCCGCGCCTTGAAGCTCCTTTTAGCATAGTCCACTTGTTCATTGTAAATTAGCTTTTGCCCCTTTGTTGCGGGATTTTTGAAAATTATGTTATCATTACTCTATTATACGGGCTCAAAACGAAAGGTTAGGGGGCTTTGGTAAGGACATGTGGACTGTAATGTATATTGCGCCTACCGCCAAAATTGCGGATATGATTAAATCGAGGCTTACGGAAGAAGGCTTTCTCGTCCAAACACGTCCTGTCAATTTATCGAAACAGCAGTTTGAAATTTTGGTTCCTTCGGGTGAGCTCGAAGAGGTTCAAGAAGTGCTGAATTCCATTTTGCATCCTTGAGTACAAGGTGAGGGCAAATCAGTAAAGCGATGTATCCTTGACTGTAGGTGCGGCCTAATAAATTAACGGCTGAAGAGGTGTAGTTGTGTTTAAAGATTTGTTCCATAAAAAAAGAAAATACGCGACCATTCCTTCAGGAAGTTTAGGGAATGAAGACAGTGTACAGCCGGAGGAAAGGCCCAAGCGCGAAATTCCGGAAGGCCTGATGAATAAATGCGGCAAGTGCGGGAGTATTCAGTACAGCAAAGAGCTGGAAAAGAACTTGAAGGTGTGTCCTTCATGCGGTTACCACATGCGGCTGAATGCGCTTGACCGGATTCGCATTACACTGGATGAGGGCAGCTTCGTTGAATATGATGCTGACCTGATTTCCGTGGATCCTTTGGAGTTCCCGGGCTATGCCACGAAGCTGGAGCAGCAGACGCTGAAATCGGGCCTCCGCGAGGCGGTGGTCACCGGACAAGGAACGATCGGAGGCTTGCCTGCGGTCGTAGCCGTCATGAGCTTCGATTTCTTTACGGGGAGCATGGGCTCCGTCGTCGGGGAGAAGATTACCCGGGCGATTGAGGCTGCTATAGAGAAACGGCTTCCGCTTATTATTTTCTCCACATCGGGCGGCGCCCGCATGCAGGAGAGTATTCTGAGCCTGATGCAAATGGCCAAGACCAGCACGGCTCTGGCGCGGCTGAATGAACAAGGCGGACTTTACATTTCGGTCATTACGGACCCGACCACAGGGGGCGTATCGGCTAGTTTTGCCATGCTTGGAGATATTATTATCGCTGAGCCGGGAGCGGTCTTTGGCTTTGCAGGCCGGATCGTCATTGAGCAGACGATTCGCCAGAAGCTGCCGGACGATTTCCAAACTGCGGAATTTAATTTGCAGCATGGGCAGCTGGACATGGTCGTCCATCGCAAAGAGATCAAAGCGACGCTATGCAAACTGCTTGACCTGCACGGCGTGAAGGGAGGAGTTTAAGTGGCTGGAGAATTGCCTTTTGAAACGTCCCTGGTGAAGCTTCGCGAGAAGATTCAGGAGCTTGAGCAGTTTGGAAATGAGAAGGGAATTGATTTCACAGAAGAAATCGCCAGACTGGAGGAACGCTACAAGCAGCTTGAGGACGAGATTTACAGCAATATTTCACCTTCCCAGAAGATGCATTTGGCGCGTCATCATCAGCGCCCTACGTCGCTTGATTTGATAAATCTCATCTTTACCGATTTCATCGAATTGCATGGTGACCGCGTATTTGGCGATGATCTGGCCATTGTTGGCGGACTGGCCAAATTGAACGGTATGCCGGTAACGGTCATCGGGCAGCAGCGGGGCAAGGACACGAAGGATAACATAGCCCGTTTCTTCGGGAGTCCGCATCCGGAAGGGTTCCGCAAGGCGCTGCGATTAATGCAGCAGGCGGACAAGTTCAAACGCCCGATCATTACGTTCATCGATACGAAGGGAGCTTACCCTGGCATTACTGCTGAGGAGCGTGGCCAATCCGAAGCGATTGCCCGCAATCTTCGCGATATGGCGATGCTGCGCGTGCCCGTTGTATGCGTAGTCATTGGCGAAGGCGGCAGCGGAGGCGCTCTGGCGTTGGGCGTCGGAAACCGGGTCGTCATGCTGGAGAACGCGATCTACTCCGTTATTTCTCCGAACGGAGCAGCCTCCATCTTGTGGAAAGACGCCTCCAAAGCGGATCAGGCCGCAGAAGCGATGAAAATTACGGCACAGGACCTGCTGTCGATGGAGGTCATTGAAGAAATCGTGCCGGAGCCCCGCGGGGGAGCCCATCGGGATTACGAGTCTACGGCGGAATCGATCAAGAATGCTCTCGTGCGCCAGCTTGAGGAATTGTCTGTGTTGAATGCGGACGAGCTTCTGGAGGACCGGTACCGTAAATTCCGTAAGATCGGCCGTTTTGCCGAGGCGCGCAAATCCGACAAGCCTACGGCAGATTCTGCAGCGGATGACCGTCCACACGCAGGCGACACCGCCCCCGAATCTGCAGCTGAAAGCGAAAAAGACGCAGAAAAGAGCGCCGTAGCAGACGCTGCAACAGTGGGTAAGGAGTAGTATAAAATGCTTCAGATCTTGACGATATGACAAACTTCCTATACAAAATGGGAAAACTGTAGTAAATTTAGATGTTGGAAAAGACGATATAGAGAGAACAAAACAAAACGGAGGAAACCCAAATGCGCAAAACAAAAATCGTATGTACTATCGGTCCTTCAAGCGAATCGTTAGAGAACACCAAGAAATTGATCATGGCCGGAATGAATGTCGCTCGCCTGAACTTCTCCCATGGAGATTTTGAGGAGCATGGCAATCGGATTAAAGTGATTCGCCAAGCGAGCGAAGAGCTGGGGAAATCAGTCGCCATACTGCTAGATACGAAAGGTCCGGAAATCCGCACCGGCAAACTGAAGGAAGAACCGATTGAGCTTGTTCAGGATGAGTTCATTACCTTGACGACAGAGGAGATCCTCGGTGACAAGGACCGCATCTCGATCACTTATCAAAATCTTCCGCATGACGTGGAAGTTGGTTCGACCATTCTAATCGATGACGGATTGATTGGCCTAACCGTAGTTGATATCCAAGGTACGGAAATCAAGTGCCGCGTAATCAACGGCGGTCCGATCAAGAGCAAGAAAGGCGTTAACGTTCCTGGAGTTGACATTTCCCTTCCGGGCATCACAGAGAAAGACGCTAACGATATTCTATTCGGGATTGAACAGGGCATCGATTTCATTGCCGCATCCTTCGTACGTAAAGCTAGCGACGTTCTTGAGATCCGTCAATTGCTTGAGCGTCACAATGCATCCCACATTCAAATCATCTCCAAAATTGAGAACCAGCAAGGGATCGACAATTTGGATGAAATTTTGGAGGTTTCGGACGGCTTGATGGTTGCCCGCGGAGACCTTGGGGTTGAAATTCCAGCGGAGGACGTACCTCTTGCTCAGAAGAAAATGATCGAGAAATGTAACCGGGTAGGCAAGCCGGTTATTACAGCCACGCAAATGCTGGATTCCATGCAGCGCAACCCAAGACCGACACGCGCGGAAGCTAGTGACGTTGCGAATGCTATTTTCGACGGTACCGATGCAATCATGCTGTCTGGCGAGACTGCGGCAGGTAAATACCCGGTTGAGTCTGTCTTGACGATGTCCCGCATCGCGGAGAAAGCGGAATCTGCGCTGGAGTATCGCGAAATTTTCATTAAACAGAGCAATGCGCAGCAAACCACGGTTACAGAAGCGATCAGCCAGGCTGTTGCCAACTCTGCGCTTGAGTTGAACGCCAAGGCGATCATCACTTCGACGGAAACCGGTTATACGGCCCGTATGGTGTCCAAATATCGTCCGAAAGCTCCGATCATCGCGGTGACGACACAGGACAACACCATGCGCCGTCTCGCTTTGAACTGGGGAGTGACGCCTGTTAAAGGCGACGTGGCTTCTTCCACGGATGAGATGTTCGATAATGCAATGAAGGGCGGACTGGACAGCGGAGTAGTCAAAGAAGGCGATCTTGTCGTAATTACGGCAGGAGTACCGCTAGGACGTTCCGGTTCCACGAACCTGGTTAAAATCGGCCAAGTTCGCAAATAGTTTGCGATAGCTTATATACGATTAAGGATAAATGGACAAAGGCAATGGGCATCCGGAGTTACACCGGATACCATTGCTTTTTGTTTCCTGACCAGAAGGAGGAGAAGGCATATGTATGTCAGCGAGCAGGTGATTGTTCCGAAATATTTTGAATTCGATATGATGGGCATTATTTATCACGCCCATTATTTGGGATGGTTTGAGCTTGGGCGAACCAAGCTGTGCGAGGATCTGGGATTCAAATATATCGATATGGAGCGGGCAGGCTATATTTCTCCGGTTCACGAGATGAATGTGAAATATCATAAGGGCATTACGTATGGAGATGAGGTCATCCTTCAGACCCGGATTTTGGATAACGGGGGCGTCAAGACGGTTTACGGCTACGAGCTCTTCAACGGGGAAGGGACGTTGTGCGTTGAAGGAAAGTCTTCGCATTATGTCGTGAGACGTGAGGATTTCAAGCCGGTAGCCTTTAAAAAGGTATTTCCAGAATGGTATGCGGCATTTGACCGGGCAAGCAAACTTTGAAAAAGCGGGCATGAAGCGGTAAAATACTCTTATTGACTATTCTCATCCCACCGGATGTTTTATTGTAAAGGAGTTTTTACATGCGCAAATGGATCGCTGTCATTATTGCTCTGGCGTTTGTCGCTGAGTTTTGGGCTTACGTCGAAGTGGGTGAGCGGCTCGGAGTTGGCAAAACGATATTTCTTACCCTAGCTACCTCGATCATCGGGGGATTGATGATGCAGTTCGAAGGACGTAAGGTCATGGCTGACGCAAAGGCGCAAATGACCGGAGGACAGGTTCCCGGCCGAATGATGCTGGATGGCATTTGCGTGTTCGCCGGAGGCATCATGCTGCTTGCCCCGGGCTTTATTACGGATCTCATCGGTTTTACCATGGTATTTCCGTTGACCAGACCGCTTTATCGCCTGCTGCTCATGAAATGGATCGGAAAGAAGATCAAGGAAGGAAAAATTACATTTTTTCGCCGTTAAACCGTACGCAGCCGGACTCCCGAGAGTCCGGCTCTTTCTGTTAATGAGGAGATATTTAAATTTTAGCGGAGCCGCCCGCTGACGATATAATTTCGGAGGTCACGAACCACTCCTGCACGAATGATTGCTCCGATGATGACCAGAGATACAGGGCCGATAATCAAGCCAAGCACGCCGAATAATTTCAATCCGGCAAACGTGGCGATTAATACGGGCAATGGTTCAAGCCCTACGCTAGTGGCTAGCACCTTGGGCTCGATAAGCTGGCGCGAGACGAGAAGCAGGCCGTACAGAATTGACAATCCAATGCCAAGCGACAGGTCGCCGCTTACGTAAGCATAAACGAGCCAGGGGATCATGATTGTCCCGACGCCAAGATAGGGCAGAAGGTCTACGAAACCGATTAAAAGGGCGTAGGTAAAGGCCGACTCGACCCCTAGAATCAATAGTCCGATCAATACGATTACAGCTGTAATTGAAATCATAATAAACTGAGTCTGCAGGTAACCGAATAAGGCTTTTTGCAGGTCGTTCCAAATCTCCCGGGCTGTTTGCTGAAAAGGCTCCGGGATGAAACGGGTGAGCAGCTGCAAATTTTGATTCCAGTTTTTGCTCATAAAGAACGCGGCAAGCAAAATAACGAGCACGATAATGCCAAGGCTGGGAAGGGAGGTCAGTAAATTGACGACACCGTTTAATAGGCTTGCTACCGCACGGGAAATGGCGCTGCTGATGTTCACGGCTGTGGAATCAAAGTTCTTATGCAGGGTGTTGGAATAACCGGGATGGCTTGCGATAAAGCGGTTGATCTCGTTAAGAATGTTTTGAAGCTTTTCGTTCTGGCTCCACTCCAAGAAGGCGTTTTTCCATTTCTCGATGCTTAGGTCCAGAGACTCTGTAACATGGATTAATTCTTTGACGAGCCGGGTTACTGCGGCAGAGAAGACGATGATTGCGCTCCCGAAATAGACCAGCAGCGCCAGGATGACGGATAACCAGCGAGGAAGGCGGAAATGCCGATCAAGCCATGAAACAAATGGATTCATCATATAGGCAACAAACCAGGCGATCAGGAAGGGGTACAGCAGAGGAATCAGCCAGTAAGCAAGCAGCAGCAGGGCCACAAGCAATGAGCACACCCAGGCGCCCCGCAGCACGCGTTTGACAAATACGTTGTTCACACGTTCTCCTCCTTCCTAAGATAAATCTATTAATGCGTATGGACGAGTATGAGTATGTCTGTAAAATTTCACTCCTTGTGATCAATGTCATTGCAATCTGTAATCGTTTACAAAAAAACTTTTATCACTGTAATAAAACATTTTGATAAACGTGTTTCTCTCAGATTGTTCCCTTGCTTCCGTAAATCCAGTATGATGATTTAGGAGGCATTTTAGAGTAGTGCTGTATCATAAATGGCGTCCTCCGGCCATATTTTGAAAATTTTAATCTTTTAAAATGTAAATGTTTTCATCCGCTAGTTTTATCATAATTCGTTACAAAGGAGAGATACACTATGACAGCTACTAAAGGCCTCGAAGGTATTGTCGCAGCTACATCCTCGATTAGCTCCATTCATGACGGCGTCCTCGCTTACCGCGGGATCAATATCGACGAACTGGCAGAACGTGCAAGTTACGAAGAGACCGCTTATTTACTTTGGTACGGCAAATTGCCTACGAAATCCCAATTGTTGACCCTGCAGCAGCAGCTCAGCGAATACGCAGCAGTACCTCAAGCGGTACTGGAGCAAATGAAGCTTTATCCAAAGGATGCCAATACAATGGCCGTGCTGCGGACCGGCGTGTCGGCTCTTGCTTTGTATGATGAGAATGCAAATGATATCTCCCGGGAGAGCAATCAGCTGAAGGCGATCAAGCTGCAAGCCCAGCTGCCGACGCTGATCGCCGCTTATGCGCGCATCCGCGACGGCAAGGAGCCGATTGCGCCATTAAAGGATGTATCTCTTGCTTACAATTTCCTTTATATGCTGTCCGGCGAGAAACCGGATGAGGTTGCGGTTCGCGCCTTGGACCAGGCTCTTGTCCTGCATGCCGATCATGAGCTGAATGCTTCGACGTTCTCGGCACGCGTAACCATTGCTACGCTGTCTGATATTTATTCCGGGATTACCTCGGCTATTGGGACGTTGAAAGGGCCTTTGCATGGAGGCGCTAACGAAGCCGTAATGAACATGCTTAGCGAAATCGGAACGCTGGATAAGGCGGAAGGATATATTCAGAATAAGCTGAACAACCGGGAGAAAATTATGGGCTTCGGCCACCGCGTTTATAAAAACGGGGATCCGCGCGCCAAGCATCTGCAGAAGATGTCCCGCGAGCTTAGCGTTCTGAAGGGCGATTCTACGCTGTATGATATTTCCGTGAAGGTCGAAGAGCTTGTTACCGGACAAAAGGGATTGAAGCCGAACGTAGACTTCTATTCGGCGTCCGTATACACGCTGCTTGGCATCCCTAGCGACCTCTTTACGCCGATCTTTGCAATCAGCCGCCTCTCGGGCTGGACGGCTCATATTTTGGAGCAGCTCGATGACAATCGGATCATTCGTCCGCGCGCTGATTATGTTGGCCCGACGAATCAACGTTATATTCCGATCGATATGAGGTAAATTGAATGAAGCATCCGGTCTTCAATCTATGATAGAATGGAGACCGGACAAGTATTACTAATTCACTTGAGGAGGAAACCATCAACATGTTGAAATTAGAAAAGTTTGCTCTGCCTACAGAAGGGCAAAAAATTGAAATTCAGGACGGCAAACTGCAGGTTCCTAACAATCCGATCATTCCGTTCATCGAGGGCGACGGCACAGGCCGCGATATCTGGAGAGCTTCCAAGCGTGTGCTGGACTCCGCAGTTGAGAAAGCATACGGCGGCGAGAAGAAAATTGCCTGGTATGAAGTTTTTGCTGGCGAGAAAGCCTACAATACATACGGAGAGTGGCTGCCAGCCGATACGCTGACGGCGATCCGCGAGTATATTGTAGCCATCAAAGGCCCGCTTACGACGCCAATCGGCGGCGGAATCCGTTCCCTGAACGTAGCATTGCGCCAGGAGCTTGACTTGTATGTATGTCTGCGTCCTGTACGTTACTTCGACGGTGTGCCGTCTCCGGTCAAGCATCCTGAACTGGTAGATATGGTTATCTTCCGTGAGAACACAGAAGACATCTACGCGGGCATCGAATATAAAGAAGGTTCTGAAGAAGTGAAGAAGGTGCTTGCGTTCCTGCAAAAGGAAATGGGCGTTAACAAAATCCGCTTCCCGGAAACGTCCGGTATCGGGATCAAGCCGGTATCGGCTGAAGGCTCCAAGCGCCTCGTTCGCGCTGCGGTTGAATATGCGATCAAGCATGGCCGCAAGAGCGTAACCCTAGTTCATAAAGGCAACATCATGAAATTTACGGAAGGCGCCTTCAAGAACTGGGGCTATGAAGTAGCGGAAGAGGAATTCGGCGATAAGGTGTTCACTTGGGCTCAATATGACCGGATTAAAGAAGAGTCCGGCACGGAAGCTGCCAACAAGGCGCAGAAGGATGCTCAGGACAGCGGCAAGATCATTATCAAGGACGCCATCGCGGACATCGCTTTGCAGCAGGTCTTGACTCGTCCGACAGATTTCGACGTCATTGCGACGCTGAACCTGAACGGCGACTATCTGTCCGATGCCCTCGCAGCTCAAGTAGGCGGCATTGGTATTGCGCCAGGCGCGAACATCAACTATGTGACAGGACACGCGATTTTTGAAGCTACCCATGGTACGGCTCCAAAATATGCGGATCTGGACGTGGTTAACCCTGGTTCTGTTATCTTGTCTGGCGTCATGCTCCTCGAGCATTTGGGCTGGCAGGAAGCAGCTGACCTCATCTACAAAGGGCTTGAAGCATCGATTAATAATAAGACCGTTACCTATGATTTTGCACGTTTGATGGAAGGCGCAACAGAAGTGAAATGCTCTGAGTTTGCAGATCAAGTCATCAAAAACATGTAATGTAGGAGGTCTTGACTATCGTGGCCATTCATCGTAAGAAAATCACAGTCGTCGGCGCCGGATTTACCGGCGCAACGACTGCGCTGATGCTGGCACAGAAAGAACTCGGCGATATCGTTCTGCTGGATATTCCTCAATTGGAGAATCCAACAAAGGGGAAGGCGCTCGATATGCTGGAAGCAAGCCCGGTGCAGGGCTTCGACAGCAGCATCACAGGCACTTCTTCCTATGAGGATGCCGCGAATTCCGACATCGTGATCATTACGGCGGGAATCGCCCGCAAGCCGGGAATGAGCAGGGATGACCTTGTAAGCACAAATGCAGGTATCGTTCGCACGGTGTGCGAGAACGTGAAGAAGTATTGCCCGGACTCGACTGTCATCATTTTGAGCAACCCGGTCGATGCTATGACTTATGCCGCTTATCAAGCACTAGGATTCCCTAAGAACCGCGTCATCGGCCAATCCGGCGTACTTGACACGGCCCGCTATTGCACGTTTATCGCGCAGGAGCTTAACGTATCCGTCGAGGATGTCCGCGGCTTCGTGCTTGGCGGCCATGGCGACGACATGGTGCCGCTTGTGCGGTATTCCAGTGTTGGAGGCATTCCAATCGATACGCTGCTTTCCAAAGAGCGCATCGAGGCGATTGTTCAGCGGACCCGCGTAGGCGGCGGGGAAATCGTTAACCTGCTCGGCAGCGGCAGTGCTTATTATGCACCCGCAGCTTCGCTTGTCCAAATGACGGAAGCGATCCTGAAGGACAAGAAACGTGTCCTTCCGGTTATCGCTTTGCTGGAAGGCGAATATGGCTACGATCAATTGTTCATGGGCGTCCCCGTCATCCTAGGCGGCAATGGCATCGAGAGAATTTTCGAGCTGGAGCTGACGGCCGATGAGAAGGCTGCGCTGGATAAATCCGCAGACTCGGTACGCAATGTCATCAAGATCGTTCAAGGCTGAAGTATATTACCCGCTGACGGGTATCAAAAAGCAAACCTCTCTTCGGAGCAGGTTTGTTTTTCTGTAAATGAAGAGAAGGAGACTATAAACGTTGTTCTTCTTTTTATAGACGGCTATAATAGGTTTTATATAGTAATCAATCTAATTGACGAATGGAAGGCGGTTTAAGTATGTTTCAAGTTATGCTGTTTCTTCACATTATCGGGGCACTGGCGCTAGGCTTTTATTTGGTTTTGCCGTTTGTATTCGGAGCTATCGGCAAGCTTTCGCTGGCGGCCCAAGAGGGAACCCTCTCGGCGGTTAATTCTTTAAATCGCTTTGCTCAGTTCGGACTTGTGATTCAGTTGTTGACCGGGGGATATTTGGTCGGTCAAGGCGGCTATTCCGTACCATGGATGATTGTGGTGGTCCTCCTGTTTCTTGCAATCGGCGCGCTTGGCGGAGTTATGGCCAAACCACTGAAGCTGGCGATTGGAAGCATTCGCGAAAATAAGAATATTACGGCCCAAGCCGGCAAGCTTCGCACACTAAGCGTACTGCTGTCGGTCAGCGTTATCCTCATTTCCTTCCTGATGGTATTTTCGACGATTATTTGAATGAACTATAAAAACCTCCGCTTTCGAATTTCGAAAAGCGGAGGTTTTTTTCATGCAGTGGCGAAATAATTAGTATTGGGGAATTTTAGAGGTTGCTGTCATTTTGCATATCGTCCAAGTGAGTAAAAATCATCTTGATGGTGTCCAAAGCTAACTGTTTCTCCTTCGGCGAGCGGTGAATCATAATCTGATTGATTTGGTTCAGGAAATGGTCGTCATTGATTTCGATGGAATCGTGAAGCAAGTAGTCGACGGTTACACCTAATTGATTCGCTAGTTTGACCAGAGTTTCTAACGATAAGCTCCTTTCGCCTCGTTCAATTTGACCTATGTACGCATCGGAAACTTCTATCTTCTCGGCAAGCTTTTCCTGGGTCAAATGCATCTTATGACGTTCTTGGCGCAGCCTTTTGCCCAATGATCTATAATCCATAACACCCCTCCTGTAATTAACCATAGTGAGTATGAGAGGTAAAGATAATATACTATTAGTTTTGTTTGTATTTACTCCAAGCATTAAATGGGTTAATATGTAATCAATGATTAATTTTTTCTATATTTCCATTCAATATTCTATTATTGCCATTTATAAGGAGAGAAACCATGTCTGCTCAACCTATTCTTGTATCCGTCATTATTTCGGTGCAGAACGAAGGAATTGATTTACAGACAACACTGGAGTCCATGAAGGTATCCCGTGTCGCTCCCCGTTACGAAATTATTATCGTGGACGAGGGTTCCGTGGACGGTTGTTGTGATTTCCTGATGCACTTCAAATTCGATATGCCGCTTCGCAAATTGAAGGCGCAGCGCGGAATTTCTTCCCGGCAGCTGGGCGCTTCCCACGCTCTGGGGGAATATTTGATTTTTTGCAGTCCGAGGCTTTATTTCGAGGATGGATGGATGGAGGCTCTGCTGGAGCCGATTCAGCAAGGCAGGGCGGATTGTTCAACGCCTTCGTTTACATCACAGGGTCGTCCGGTAAATATCCCGCAATGCAGCAGTCCACCGGGGGGATTATGCGCTTCGATTTACAGTTATCCGGCCGTTACAGAGGAAGGCGACATTCCTTGGCTGTCTTGGGATTGCTTTGCCATAAGACGCCAGACACTAGAGGAATTGGGGGGGCTTGCGGACGGATTCTATACGAAGGAAATTGAGACTGCTGAGTTTTCCCTGAGGACCTGGTTATCTGGACGGGTATGTTATTACGTTCCTCATATAACCCTGACGATTGTTTTTAGGCATAATTATCCGCCGGATCATCGGCTTGCTTACTGGGGCAGCGATCTCATTGCCTTTACACGAATCCATTTCGAGAAGGAGACCGTTGCCAAGATACGGGAGCTTGTTATAGCCTGTGATGGGGAGCAGCCTGGAGCTCCTGACCGGGAAGGACTTGAAGAAGCAAGGGAGAAGTATTTAGGGCTTCGCCAGCATGATCCGCTTTGGTTCGCGAACCGCTTTGACATTACGCTGTAAATGCAGCCAACTTGTTTAAGCCTTTGCTCGTTGTGGTAATTTCCAATTGACCCGACCTTGAGCTGCACGTATTTGCAGATACCGGCATAAGCCGTCTGCCAAAGGTTATTCTAACAAGGGAAGGGAATGAAATACACAAGCGAGGAAGGAGAATGCAGCATGTCAGGAAGCGGACAAACCAAGCAAACCATGCCTCCGCAGCATCAGAACCAGCGGCCCGGAATCGAAGAAGAAATGAATCCGCGCCCGAAATACGAAGGGAACTATAAAGCAGCGGGCAAGCTCCAGGGCAAAGTTGCGCTAATTACGGGGGGAGACAGCGGAATCGGAAGAGCCGTAGCTTTAGCATATGCCAAAGAGGGCGCCGACGTAGCTATCGTATATTTGAACGAAAATGAGGATGCGAAGCTGACGAAGCAGGAGGTCGAGCAGGAGGGCAGGAAATGCCTGCTTATTTCCGGGGATTTAGGAGACGAATCGTTCGCCAAACAGGCAGTAGAGCAAACGGTCAACGAACTGGGCGGTCTCGATATCCTGATCAACAATGCTGCCGAGCAGCATCCGCAGGAGGACATTACGGACATAACGGCCGAGCAGCTCGAGAGAACATTCCGGACGAATATTTTTGCGATGTTCTTTGTGACGAAGGCAGCGATGGCTCATCTAAAGAAAGGCAGTGCGATCATCAATACGGCCTCCGTAACAGCCTATCGCGGGAATCCGCAGCTGATTGATTATTCCGCAACTAAAGGGGCGATCGTCAGCTTCACGCGGGCCCTGTCCATGAACATCGTCGGCAAGAAAGGAATCCGTGTTAACGCGGTTGCACCCGGTCCGATCTGGACGCCTCTCATACCATCCACATTTGATAAGGAACAAGTGGCCCAATTCGGAGCGAATACACCGATGCAGCGCCCTGGCCAGCCGGAAGAACTGGCTCCAGCCTACGTGTTCTTAGGCTCGGATGATTCATCCTACATTAGCGGGCAGGTATTGCATATCAACGGCGGAGAGATCGTGAACGGATAATTGGCCTTATACAGCGGCACGGGTTCGTCTTATAAGCAACCCATGGATAATCGCTCTTAAGGAGAGGGGTAGCCCGATCCTTAGAGCGATTTATTTTTTTACAGATAACTCAGCTTTGCTCGGACAGTTCGTCAAGCGTCATGTCAAAGCTTGGCGCCAAATGCTCAAGGAAATAATCGATCTCCGGCAGGCTCAGCCGTTGAAGTTTATCCAGCAGCTGCTCCTTAGCTACAGCAAATTCTCGATTGCCCGATGTAAGCTCCCAGGCACATTTCAAGTACGCATCCAGGCTGTCGGCAGCTTTGACATATTTGAGTAGCTCGTCATCTCCGGTCTTCCGGTTAGCATGGTGATTCGGAGATAACAATGCTCCATACGTCGGCTTTAGCTCTGGAGGGACCATGGAGAGAAGACGTTCGGCGGCTATTTCCTCCATCTCTCGAAAGCTTGAAAGCAAGCGAGGGTTATGATGCTTTACGGGGGTTGGGATGTCGCCGGTGAATACCTCTGTTGCATCATGGAACAGGGCAAGCGTCGCCGCGCGATCCGAATTCAGACTGCGCCCGTACAGGCTGTTGCCTATTTCGCAGAGGAGGTGGGTCAGCAAAGCGACATGGAAGGAATGCTCGGCAACATTCTCGGTGGCCGTGCTGCGCATAAGGCTCCAGCGTTTGATAGAGCGCAGGCGGTACATGTAGGCAGAAAAATGAAAATGATCGTTCATCAGTGAGATACCTCTCTTCTTGACCGGCAAATTTGAACAGAATATGTCAACGAGTCACTATGTTTATGTTATTATAAGACTAAAGAACAGGTTAATCCAACAGTAAGATTCACGGCAATTTTATGTCCATTAGTCACACGAAGACAAGAGAGGGGATCTTGGATTATGCTGCAGTTTGAACAGAGCATTTATGAACTCATTGTGGAGACTTCAACGAATTTGCCAGGAGATGTGCGCCGGGCTGTAAAACGTGGGGCACTGGCGGAAAATCGGGATACGAGAGCAGGGCTGGCCCTTTCCACGATCACGACAAATATCAAAATGGCAGAGGATCAAATATCACCAATTTGCCAGGATACGGGGATGCCTACCTTTATCATTCATACTCCTGTAGGCGTAAATCAAATTGAAATGAAGAAGGGAATCCTCACCGCGATCAAGCGCGCGACCAAGGAAGGCAAGCTGCGGCCTAATTCGGTTGATTCGTTAACCGGGGAGAACAGCGGGGACAATCTCGGAGCGGGAACGCCTGTGATCCATTTTGAGCAGTGGGAAGAGGATTTCATAGATATTCGTCTAATACTCAAAGGCGGCGGGTGCGAGAACAAGAATATCCAGTACAGCCTTCCGGCCGAGCTTGAAGGACTCGGGCGCGCTGGGCGGGATTTGGACGGCATTCGCAAGTGTATCCTGCATGCGGTGTATCAAGCCCAGGGCCAAGGCTGCAGCGCCGGATTTATAGGCGTCGGCATCGGCGGTGACCGGACGACAGGGTATGAGCTGGCAAAGCAGCAGCTGTTCCGTTCTGCGGATGATGTGAATCCGGTAAATGAGCTTAGACAACTGGAAGAATATATTATGGACAATGCGAACAAGCTGGGGATTGGAACGATGGGCTTCGGCGGCGAAGTGACGCTGCTTGGCTGTAAAGTCGGAGCTGCAAACCGCCTGCCGGCAAGCTTCTTTGTATCGGTAGCGTATAACTGCTGGGCTTTCCGCCGACAAGGGGTTGCCATAGATCCCGCTAACGGCGAAATCAAGAACTGGCTGTACGAGCGGGGATCCGAGGTAGCGATGGATAACGAACCGGCCGCTTCAGTGAAAGCGGATGCAGCTCCGCAGGCTAGCCGGGAGGTTGTTCTGCAAACCCCGATTACGGAGGAGCAGATTCGCAGCCTGCGGGTTGGAGATGTCGTCGTTATCAAAGGCGAAATCCACACGGGCCGCGACGCCCTTCATAAATATTTAATGGATCATGATGCTCCAGTCGATTTGAACGGCGCCGTTATCTATCACTGCGGACCAGTTATGCTTAAGGACGAGGAAGGCTGGCATGTAAAGGCTGCCGGGCCGACCACAAGCATCCGCGAGGAGCCTTATCAAGGCGATATTATTAAGAAATTCGGCATTCGCGCGGTAATCGGCAAGGGCGGCATGGGCCAGAAGACGCTTGCGGCGCTGAAAGAGCATGGCGGCGTTTATCTGAATGCCATTGGCGGCGCGGCGCAGTATTACGCCGAGTGCATTAAGAAGGTCAACGGGGTGGATTACATGGAGTTTGGCATCCCTGAGGCGATGTGGCATCTGGAGGTCGATGGCTTTGCGGCGATCGTTACGATGGATTCGCATGGAGAGAGCCTGCATGCGGATGTCGAGAAGTCTTCGCTAGAGAAGCTGGCGGCTTTCAAAGAGCCAGTATTTAAATAAGGCATGAAGACGTTTCGAACACGACTGACGCTTATTTTGATGAGCTTGATCGGTATTTCCATGCTTGCCGCCGGGCTATCCATGGTTCGGGTATTCAAGGATTCGCATATTCGTGCCCTGGAGGAGAATCTGGTCCGGGAAATCAGTCTGCTCGAGTATACCTTCCCATTTCGCCCGCTTGATAATAGTCCGCTGATGATGGAATATTATACCCGGGAAGCGAAGGAGCTGGAGCAGCGCATCAATTCCAGGGTTACCTTCATCGCCTTGGATGGCCAGGTTGTTGGAGATTCGGAGAAAAATGCCGCTGACATGGACAATCACCTGAACCGTGAGGAAATCGTCTCCGCTTCCCAAGGGGAATTCGGAAGCGTAATCCGGTACAGCGAGACGCTTCATGAAGACATGCTCTATGTCGCTCATAAGGTATACTCGGACGAAGGCTTCGATGGATATATTCGTCTATCGATGAGCCTGAAGGCCATTGACGAAGGAATGAATCGAGGCTGGACCTGGATGGCCGGAGGCCTCGTCATCCTGTTCCTGGCGGCTGGGCTGCTCAGCTACCGGATCGCCGGTGGGCTGACGAAGCCGCTGGAGCATATTACGCGTGTAGCCAACCGAATATCCCGCCTGGATTATGACGCCCGAGTCAAACTGGAGCGCAAGGACGAGATCGGCCAGCTGGGTTTTGCGATTAACGGCATGGCGGATAGCCTGCAGCAACAGCTCAAGTGGATCAGGGACAACGAGGATTTGATGCAGAGCGTACTTGCGAACATGACCGGGGGAATCGTGATGGTGGATGCTGGAGGCCAGATCGCCTTGGTGAACCGAGAGGCAGAGCGGATTCTGCATATGAGAGCGGATCAGCTCTTAGGCAAGCCCTTCACCGTCCTGAAGCGGAATTATGAATTCATGAAATTCATGGAGGAGGGCATACAGCGCAAGGAGTATTTGCAGGAGGAACGCAGCGTGTACGATCCGGAGGAGAGAATGCTTCATTTCGATGGCGTACCGATGAGTGAAGATGATGAAAGCTATCGGGGTATGCTGTTCCTGCTTCAGGATGTGACCGATATTCGCAGGCTGGAAAGAATGCGCAGTGAATTCGTTGCTAATGTATCCCACGAGCTCAAAACGCCGATTGCAGCCGTAAAAGGCTTCGCCGAGACCCTGCTTGCCGGTGGAGTCAAGGATACGGAGACGATGCGCTCCTTCCTGCAAATCATTTACGATGAAGCAGACCGATTGAATCGCCTGATTGGAGACATTTTGGAACTGTCGAAGATCGAATCCAAGCGCGCTCCTCTAGAATACGCTCCGATTCATCTGAAGGAATTGCTTGACAGCGTCGTCGAGGTGCTGCTTCCGGCGGCGAAGAAGAAATCGATCGTACTTTTGCAGGAGGTTCCGGAGCATCTATTTATCGAGGGAGACGAGGATCGGCTGCGGCAGATATTCCTCAATCTCATTTCTAACGCAATTAGTTATACCCTTGAAGGCGGAAGAGTGAGAATTGCTGCTGAAGTGTTGAACGAGGGCGGGGAGCATGAGGCAATTCGCTTTACGGTCAACGATACAGGGATCGGCATTCCGAAGAAGGATTTGCCGCGCATTTTTGAGCGTTTCTATAGAGTGGACAAAGCCCGTTCCCGCGGGTCGGGCGGTACGGGGCTCGGACTGTCGATCGTCAAGCATTTGGTGGATTTGCATCGAGGGACGATCCGGGTAGAAAGCAAAGTGGGTGAAGGGACATCGTTCATTCTGGAACTGCCGCTGATGCATCCCGTAGAATAATGGTTTGGTTAACAGAAGGAATGAAGTATGCAGAGAATGAAAAGCGGCTATTAATTATTTAAAACCAATGTGAAATTTCCTGAAAATTTTACACTACGTTAACAATGCCATGATATGCTGGGCTTGTCATGATTTCGTCGACATCCATTATGCCGGACAAGAAAATGGGGGGTACTATGACGCAACGGCTGTTAGTAATTGAAGATGAGCCAACGCTCTCGCGGCTTCTGTCTTATAACTTGTCACGCGAAGGCTATGAAGTTGTGGTTGAAGAGCATGGACAGTCTGGGTTGGACACGGCATTGAAGAACGATTTCAATTTAATATTGCTGGATTTGATGCTGCCGGGCATGAACGGGTTTGAGATCATGTCCCGGCTTCGAAATGAGGGCGTGAAGACACCCGTTATTATGCTAACGGCAAAAAATGCGGAGGAAGATGTAGTTCAAGGCTTGAAATCGGGTGCAGACGATTATATTACCAAGCCGTTCGGCGTAGCCGAGCTGCTTGCCCGAGTAACGGCCGTGCTAAGAAGATCCTCGGGTGTTGAAGAGCCGGAGAATAGACCGCAGCCCCAAGAGACAAGTTCGCAAATTACGCTAGGCGATCTCGTCATTTACCCGGAGAAATATGAGGTAACTTTAGGGAGCGAGCCGATTACGCTGCGGCCGAAGGAATTCGAAGTGCTGCTGTATTTGGCACGAAAGCCCGGGGTAGTCATGACGCGGGACGACTTGATGAATGCAGTATGGGGATTTGATTATATCGGCGGGCAAAGAACCGTGGATGTGCACGTCAGCTCTCTTCGCAAGAAACTAGAGCTGGATCCCGGATCGGTGTATATTGATTCTATTCGCGGGGTTGGTTATAAGCTCGTCGTGAACAAGAAAAAGGCTTCAATCATTTCGGAGTGAATAACAGGCAAAAAATAAAGCTAGAGTGACTTCTGATCAATCAGGGGTCTTTTTTTTATGGAAAGCACCGAATACGGTGCTTTTTTTGATCTTGGTCAAAGCGTTGATGGTGCGCCTAAATTATAATGAAGCCAATCAGATTAATCCATCCAAGTTGGAGGTTATAGGAATGACGACGAAACTATATCAACTGAAGACGTTCTCCTGTCCAAGCTGTATTGCTAAAATTGAAAAAATGCTCATGAAAACAAAAGGGATTCGATCGGCGGAGGTACTGTTCAATAGCTCGCGGGTACGCGTATCTTTCGAGGAAAAGGAAGTAGGATCACAAGAAATCAAGAACCTGATCGAAAAGCTAGGATATCAGGTCATCGGGGAAAAGTAGATAGGACATTAATTCATAAAAGGGGGGTTAGTCATGCAACCGCACAAATTGAAACAGAACCACCGCATAATTGGGGCAAGTATCCTTGTAACGGTATCTTTTATATTGAATAAAACATTAGGATATACTTGGTTAACCATAATGGTGATGGCAGCCTCAACGCTCATTGCCGGGATTCCCATTTTCGTGAATGCAGTCAGGGCTATAAGGTACTGGATTGTCGGCATCGACGCCCTGGTGACTATAGCCGTCATTGGGGCATGGTTCATCGGGGAATATTGGGAAGCAGCAGCCGTAACCTATTTGTTTATGATCGGCAACTATTTAGAATCGAGAACTATCGAAAGAACAAAATCCGCGATCCAGGCTCTGCTTAAATTGGCTCCTGATACAGCAACCGTCCGCAGGTCCGGTAAGGAAGTTACTATAAACCCGGAGGAGGTGCTCCCGGGAGAATTGGTCATCGTGAAGCCTGGCGAGAAAATTTCCATAGATGGTACGATTGTAGAGGGCTCGGCTTACATTAATCAGTCAGCAATCACGGGGGAATCGCTTTCAGTCCACAAGGCCGCCAGTGATACCGTGTACTCGGGGACAATCATCGAGTCCGGCTATCTTCTGATTCGAGCCGATAAAGTAGGAGAAGACACGACATTTGCCAAAATATTGGAGTTAGTTGAGGAAGCCCAGGATAAAAAAGCCCGTACGCAAAAGTTCCTGGAGAAGTTTTCCCGATATTATACTCCGCTCGTCATCTTGCTAGCGGTTGTATTATTTGCGGTGACCCGTGATATCGTCATGGCTTTAACGCTTCTCGTGATCGCTTGCCCCGGTGCACTGGTTATTTCAGCACCCGTATCCATCGTAGCCGGTATCGGCAATGGGGCCAGGCAGGGCGTGCTTTTTAAGGGCGGAGAGATGTTAGAGAAGTTCAGCTCGGTTAAAATGGTTGCCTTCGATAAGACAGGGACATTGACCAGAGGCAAGCCTGAGGTTACGCGGATTCTAACCTACGGTATGCCAAAGGAGGAACTTTTGAAAATAGTGGCTGTGGGAGAAGCCTACTCCGAGCATCCGCTTGCCAGGGCGATTCTCAGTTATGCCGATAAGGAACTTGGCAGGTTCGATGAAAAGCCGACAGAAGTTAGCTATATTCCTGGACAAGGCATATCGTTTATTTTTGAGGATAAATTGGTTCTTGTAGGGAACCGAAAGCTGCTTGCATCCCGAAATATTCAGCTCGATGTCTGTGAATCTGATTTGGCCGAGGAGGAGTTATTGGGACAAACTACGGTAATTATCGGACATGAACAAAGGGTGTTAGGGATGATCTCCATCGCAGATCCGGTTCGAAAGGAGGCTAAGCAGGTTATCCAACGCTTAAAATCTTCAGGAATTCAACGTGTAGTCATGCTGACCGGAGATAATCCAAGAGCAGCCAAGGCGATTTCAGACCAATTGGGCATCGACGAAACCTATAGTGAATTATTGCCTCAGGATAAAGTCCGAATCCTGAAGGAACTGCAGAACAAATATGGAAGCGTAGCAATGGTGGGAGACGGGGTTAATGATGCACCGGCATTGGCTGCTGCTGATTTAGGCATCGCCATAGGAGGGACGGGAAGTGATATAGCTATGGAAACTGGGGACGTGGTACTCCTGTCGGGGAATGTCAGCGGGTTAGCTTATGGGCTGGATCTGAGCCGGGCTACGGTAAGGAATATGAAGCAGAATATCTCTTTCGCTATTCTGGTAGCTATTCTCTTGCTGGGGGGAGTGCTTGTTAAATCGGTGAATTTGTCATATGGCATGCTTATTCATGAAGTGTCCGTACTGCTGGTCGTTCTCAATGCTATTAGATTAAGAGGTTTCAATACAAGCTTGGAGGAGATTAAATGAGTTGTCATTGCCAGCTATCGGATGTCGGTTATTGCGTAGAGAAGGTCCCCATTTTCAACGGCTTGTCTGGGGAGGAACTTAGGGGAATTGCCGCTATCACGACGGCGAAATTTTATGATAAAGGCGAAATGATCTATTCGGCTGGGGATCCGGGGGATAGGCTGTTCATCATCCACAGCGGGCAGGTCAAAATCGTTCGGCTTAGCCCCGCTGGAAGAGAACAGGTTATTCGCATATTGGAGCCCGGGCAATTTATGGGGGAGTTGTCTTTATTTCATTCTGTGCCCAGGTCGGATTATGCGGAAGCGGTTAAGGCTTCCACTCTGTGTATGATTCAAGGCGATAAACTGAAGGAACTGGTAACAGCTTATCCGTCCGTTGCTATTAAAATTATGGAAGAGCTGAGCAGGCGGCTGCAGCAGGCCGAGCAATTAATTAAAGAAATTAATCTCCATTCTGTGGAGCAGCGTCTGGCTCAGGCTTTACTGGAAATGGCTGATGATAAGCATGAAGTGCTGCTAAAAATGACCAAGGGCGATCTCGCTTCGCAATTGGGCATGAGTCAGGAAACATTAAGCCGGAAGCTCTCATCCTTTCAGGAGGATCAGTTAATTCAGCTTAAGGGGCATCGGAAGATTATCATAGCAGACCTGGAGCGGCTAGCCGCGCTAATGCGGTGACAGCTTCTATATGGCTTGATTTAAATTTGCTGTTTTGTAAAACATTTAACATAGGTCCAAAGTACCGTTAACACTCCCTTAACAAAATTCTTCTATGATGCAGTCAGAGAGAGACATAAGAGACATAAGCAAAAGAAGAGAAAGTATGGGTCAGGAGTGGTGTGAGTGGTTAATCAGGCCGTCGTTGAGCGGGATGTCTCGTTGTCTTCCCGTAGTGCTGTTAAAGTCTTTGCAAGGCAAGATAAAATAGGCAAGGAAGAAATGCCGTCTGAGGACTTGGGTGAACAGGGCAGTACGGTGAGGACGGAAGCTTACTGCCGGTTCGTTCCGACGACAGGCCCTGAAGAATCGTGCCTGAGTGTTCTCAAGCGATTCCAGGCCGATGCGAAACTCCCATGCATCATTGTGTGCGATTATGCGAACAGGCCGCTGGGACTACTTATGAGGGACACTTTCTATCGTCGATTGGCAGGGCGTTTTGCTGCTGATTTGTTCTACGAAAGGCCGGCTTTGATGTTTGCGGAGAAATCGCCCCTGATCACCGAGATTACCACTTCGCCCCGGGAACTGATCGATGCAGCATTGAATCGGGAGTCGGCAGTATTCTATGACAGCTTGATCTTAACGGAGCAAGGCGAATTCAAAGGTGTGATGACCGTCCAGGATCTGATGCTGATGTCGAGGGAACTGCAGCGTGAAGCGGATCAAATCCGCGAGAAAATCGTCAGGGAAAGTCATGCGAAAGTGCTGGAAATCGACCGATCTGTTAAAGAAGTGTCCGCCACCTCAGAGCGCAGTCTAAGGCAAACCGAGGAGATGAGCGGATTGGCAGCGGCTGGGCGAACCGAACTTGAGGCGGTGCAGGCTTCGTTCAACCGCGTTCTGAAGATGACAAAGTCCCAGGAAGAGCAAGTTGCGGCTTTACTGGGGCATGCTAGTAATATCTCGTCCATCGCGGCTTCAATTCGGGAGCTTGCGGATCAGAGCGGCCTGCTTGCGATGAATGCCTCGATTGAAGCCGCCCACGCCGGGGAGCATGGCAGAGGTTTTGCGGTCGTGGCGAGCGAAATCAGAAAGCTGGCGCTGCAAACGAAAATGTTCTCGGATGATATCGGATCCACCCTGGATATCGTCAGCGGGCTGGTCAAACAAACGGCGGACGCATCCTCTCTGACAACGATAGAAATGCAGCATAGTCACGACAGGGTGAACAGCGCAGACCATACTTTCCAAAGGCTCGTCGAATCAGTGCGGACCGTAGAAGCCAGGGGAAGGGATATGTTCCAGACCGCCGGAAATGCAGCAAAGCAGACAGAGATCGTGCTGCAGGAGCTTGAGCAACTGTCATCAAAGAAATGAAGCTGGCGCAGATTAGGGGAACTAAATGTTAATGTCCGGAAAACATTTTACACTGCGTTAACATTCCTGCGCAATATCTTTTACATAGGGAAGGTAAAATGGTTTTATGTCTAAAGTTCGACACACACTAACACTGACCTACAGGTTATTGTCAGGATGCTGCTGAGATATGAAGGAGAAATGACATGGAACCGATCATCCATATTGATAAATTGAATTTATATTACGACCAGTTTCAAGCGCTGAAAAATATGTCCCTTGATATTCCCGAGAAGGCGATCACCGCATTTATCGGTCCTTCAGGCTGCGGCAAATCCACATTGCTGCGAACTCTGAACCGGATGAACGACATGATCCCTGGCACACGGATTGAAGGCTCCGTGCGAATCGGAGGAAAGGATATATACAGCGACGGCGTGGAGGTAGAAACGCTACGCAAGCAGGTGGGGATGGTATTCCAACAGCCGAACCCTTTTCCGAAATCGATTTATGATAATGTTGCATACGGGCCGAGGCTCCACGGCATCAAAGATAAAGCCACGCTGGATCAAATCGTGGAGCAGAGCCTGCGCCAGGCTGTATTGTGGGATGAGGTCAAGGATTTCCTGAGGCGTTCGGCGCTCAGCCTATCCGGCGGCCAGCAGCAGCGGCTTTGCATTGCCCGGGCGATTGCTGTCCAGCCTGACATCCTGCTCATGGATGAAGCGACATCTGCTCTGGACCCGATATCGACGCTAAAGATCGAGGAACTGGCCCAGGAATTAAAAGATAGGTATACCATCGTGATGGTTACTCATAACATGCATCAAGCGGCTCGTATTTCGGACCGCACTGTATTTTTCCTGAATGGTGAAATTGTAGAAGCAGACGATACTAACAAACTGTTCTCAACACCGCAGGATTCGCGTACCGAAGATTATATTTCAGGACGTTTTGGTTAACAGAAGGGAGCAGTGAGGTATGATCCAAAGAAGAGAGTTCGATCAAAATTTGGAGGAACTGCGGCAGTTGCTGAGGGAAATGGGCGAGCACGTGGAGCATGCCCTCAAAGAATCCATTATATCGCTGCAGAACTTGGACGTTAGCAGAGCCAAAGGGGTTATTGCCCAGGATTTGAAGCTGAACGAAATGGAAGAAGAAGTAATGGACATCGGCTCCAGATTGATCGTTACGCAGCAGCCTGTTGCCAAGGATCTTCGCCGGATTATCGTCGCTTTTAAAATTTCCAGCGATTTGGAGCGCATGGGCGACCTTGCGGTCGACATCGCCAAGGTGACGCTTCGTTTGGAGGGACAGACGCTGCTGAAGCCGCTTATTGACATTCCAAAAATGGCGGAGCTGGTCGAGGTCATGGTGGAGGAATCTCTCCAATCCTATTTGGATGAAAATACAGATCTGGCCTATAAGATGGCAAAGGATGACGATGAGGTCGACCATCTTTACAGTCAAACGATCAGCGAGCTGTATTCGATCGTCATTAATCACCCCGACTCCCTGCAGCAGGTGATGCTGCTTACGCTGGTGGGCAGATACATTGAACGTATCGCCGACCATGCGACGAATATCGGGGAAAGCGCCGTTTATCTTGTTACCGGACATCGGCCGGATCTTAATCAATAGTTAATTAAATATCGTTATTTAAAACAGTCAAAGCGCCGGAATGCTCCGGCGCTTTGCTGTTTGTGCGGGCTGCCTGTTTTGAATATCGTTAAATCGCGATTGTTTTTTATATATCGGCGGAGCATGTGTTAGAATAATAATCAGGAGTATGTTCAGGGAACGAGGTGCTGTATGGAAAAATTAATTCTTATTGACGGAAACAGTATTATTTACCGGGCGTTCTTCGCCATGCCGCCGCTGAACAATTCAAGCGGCCTGCATACGAACGCTGTGTACGGATTTACGAATATGCTGCTAAGACTCATTCAGGATGAGAAGCCGACTCATATTATGGTAGCGTTTGATGCGGGCAAAGTGACGTTCCGCCACGAAGGTTACGAAGATTATAAAGGGGGACGGGAGAAGACGCCTCCGGAATTGAGCGAGCAGTTTCCGCTTACCCGCGAGTTGTTGGAGAGCTTTGGAATATGCTGGTTCGAGCTGCCTGGCTATGAGGCTGACGATATTATTGGAACGATCAGCAAGCAGGCTGAAGCTGCTGGCAAGGACGTGCTTGTCGTCACGGGAGACAAGGACATGCTGCAAGTAGTCAGCGATAAGGTTAAGGTGGCCTTGACGCGGAAGGGAATCAGCGAAGTGGAGCCTTATGGGCCGAAGGAGATCCAAGAGAGATATGGGCTTACCCCGGATCAGATCATTGATTTGAAGGGTCTGATGGGCGATGCTTCGGATAATATTCCCGGCGTTCCGGGAATCGGCGAGAAGACAGCATTAAAGCTGCTGCACCAGTTCGGCTCCGTGGAGGAAGTGCTTGCCCGGACGGACGAGCTGAAGGGCAAGATGAAGGAAAATCTCATTCAGCATGCTGAGGATGCAAGGCTGAGTAAAAGGCTTGCAACGATTCACCGCGAGGTGCCGGTTGACCGGTCTTTTGATGATATGGTTTTTCGGGGACTGCAGGAAGAGAAGGCAGGGCCGGTGCTTCGCAAACTAGAGTTCAAATCATTGCTTGAACGCTTGTCATTCGGTGAAGGGGCTGGAACGGCCGAAGCAGGGGAAGCGACCGCCAGAGCGCAGGATGAAGTTGAGGTAGTGATCGTGGATGAAACCTCGCTGCAAGAACTTGTGAACGAACTTCCGGGGATCGAGGTTATGTATGTGGAATCTCGCGGCGATAATCCGCATCAGTCCGAGGTTATGGGGCTGATCTTCTCTTCGAAGGAGCGTCATTTCTTTGTGTCCTGCGAATTTTTGCTAAGCGCGGCGGCGAAGCCCGTCAAGGATTGGCTTGCGGACCCGCAAATACCAAAACGCGGTTATGATCTTCATCGGGCTGATTTGGCGTTGTACTGGCAAGGAATTACGTTTGCGGGAGCTGAATTTGATATCGAGCTGGCCGCGTACTTGCTGGATCCAACGGATAATAACCAGACGATCAGCGGGCTTGCAGCCAAATATCATTTGCCGCAATTGCCTTCGGATGATGAGGTATACGGCAAAGGGGCCAAATTTAAGGCGCCTGATCCGGAAACACTCAGCCGCCATCTGGCCCGCAAGGCGCTGGCGATGCTGCGTCTGATTCCGCTGCAGAAGGAAGAGCTTGAGAAAAATGAAATGAACCGGTTGTTTTATGAGCTGGAAATGCCGCTGTCCCGCATTTTGGCGGATATGGAGAAGCAGGGGATCTCGGTCAATCGCGACGCGCTGGCGGAGCTCGGCAAAGAGTTCGAGGCGCAGATCAGCAAACTGGAGAAGCGGATTTATGAAATTGCCGGTCTGGAATTCAATTTGAATTCGCCAAAGCAGCTCGGTGAGGTTCTGTTCGATAAACTGGAGCTGCCCGTGGTCAAGAAAACGAAGACGGGATATTCCACCGATGCAGAGGTACTGGAAAAGCTGGCGCCGTACAACGAAATTGTCCAGTTCATTCTGGAATACCGCCAGCTGGCGAAGCTGCAATCGACTTATGTAGAAGGTTTGCTGAAGGAGATCCGCCAGGACACTGGCAAGGTTCATACGTTTTACCGACAGACGATTGCCGCAACGGGCAGACTTAGCAGCCAATATCCGAATTTGCAGAATATTCCAATCCGTTTGGAGGAAGGGCGCAAAATTCGCCAAGTGTTCGTGCCGTCCGAAGAGGGCTGGTCCATTCTTGCCGCGGACTATTCACAGATTGAGCTGCGGGTGCTTGCGCATATTTCAGATGATAAGGGATTGCAGGAAGCCTTCCTGCATGATATGGATATTCATACGAAAACAGCTATGGATGTCTTCGGTGTATCCCAGGACCAGGTGGATGCCAATATGCGCCGTTCAGCCAAGGCTGTGAATTTCGGAATCGTCTATGGAATTAGCGATTATGGTTTATCACAGAACCTGCATATTACCCGAAAGGAAGCTGCGCAGTTCATTGAGCAGTATTTCGAGGCTTTTAAGGGCGTACGCCGGTATATGGATGAGATCGTTCAGGAGGCAAAGCGCAACGGTTACGTTACCACGCTGCTTGAGCGAAGACGATATCTTCCGGAAATCAACGCCTCCAACTTCAACCTGCGCTCCTTCGCCGAGCGAACGGCGATGAATACGCCGATCCAAGGCACCGCTGCGGATATCATTAAGCTGGCGATGGTGATGATGGACGAGACGCTGCGCAAGCATGGGCTGAAAAGCCGGATGCTGCTTCAGGTCCATGACGAGCTGGTATTTGAGGTGCCGCCGCAAGAGTTGGAGACGATGAGCAAGCTTGTGCCTGAGACGATGGAAAAGGCTCTGCAGCTGTCGGTTCCGTTGAAGGCGGAGGTAAGCAGCGGCTCCAACTGGTACGAAGCCAAATAGTTTAGAGGTAGTTCAAAAAGTCACTTTTATTCACGAAGTAGGTTCTGAGAAGTGAATTCGGCGTCGAATCTTGTACTCACCCTCGAAGTCCGGTGCTCATGTAGTTTTCTCCTACACTCCGCTCCTCCTTCTTCGGGTTCGTGCAACCTTCTCGGTGCTAAAAAGCGACTTTTTGAACCTTTATTGAAGAGGTAGTTCAAAAAGATCGCTTTTGAAGATATAAAATTGATTAGACGACCGGGGATGACTACTTTATATCGCAAGAAAAACATCAGCTTAAGGCGGTCTATCTACTGTGAGGTTACATCGATTGAAGTTTTTCTTATCACGAAGTATTTCGGGTAGTGAATTCGGCGTCGAATCTTGCACTCACCCTCGAAAGCTTATGCTTCCGAAGCATGTTTCTTGCAGAAACATTGCAGGTGCTCATGTAGGTTTCTCCAGGTTTTCCTTTCGAAGAACGTTTTCTTTGAAAACGTGGAACTCCGCTCCTCCTGAAAGTTTTGCAGGGCAAAACTCGCATCGGAAGCATAGGCAAAGGGTTTGTGCAACCGAAGCGTTTCGAAGAAACGCACCCCGGGAGAGTATGCTTCGGTGCTGAAAAGCGACTTTTTGAACCTTTATTGAGGAGGAAGTTCAAGAAGGTCGTTAATCACGAAATGAAGCAGCGACAAATTTAAAGTTTGAGGTGAAAGAACATGCCGGAGCTACCGGAAGTGGAGACCGTTCGGCGGACATTGTCGGCTCTAATCGTCGGGAAGACGATCAAGTCGGTGAAGGTGCTGCTGCCGCGAATTATTCAGCGTCCCGACGATATTAAGCGGTTTGAGACGGAGCTGGCGGGTCATACTATTGTAGATGTTGGCCGGCGCGGCAAGTTTTTGAGGATTATTATGGATCAGCTTGTCCTGGTCTCCCATCTGCGGATGGAAGGCCGGTATGGCGTGTACGATCAAAATGAGGAAGTAGAGAAGCACACCCATGTCATTTTCCGGTTTACCGATGGCACGGAGCTTAGATATAAGGATGTACGGCAATTCGGCACGATGCACCTGTTCCTTCCAGGCGAGGAATTCAAGGAGAAACCGCTCATGAAGCTTGGGCTAGAGCCGCTGGAAGATACTTTTACAGCAGAAGTTCTACGGGAGCTACTGTTCAAGCGATCGACAAAGATCAAGGTTGCTCTGTTAAATCAGGAATATGTGGTGGGGATCGGCAATATTTATGTGGATGAAGCACTGTTTCGGGCCGGGATTCATCCGGAGCGTGCGGCGAACACCTTGTCCGCCCAAGAATGGACAACGCTTCATGAAGCGATCGTCTTTACCTTAACCGATGCAGTACAAGCCGGAGGTTCCTCCATTAAATCGTATGTTAACGGCCAAGGCGAGATGGGGATGTTCCAGCACTCGCTGCAAATTTATGGGCGCAAAGGCGAATCGTGCGTAAAATGCGGACACCCGATCGAGAAGAGCGTCGTTGGCGGCCGGGGGACGCATTATTGCCCGATATGCCAGGTTCGCGTTCTGGACAAGCAGTCCCTGAAGAGAATCGGATCGTAATTTCCTCCATGGTTGACCCAGGGCAGGAATTCGGTTCCGGAGCTGGAAGCCCGAAGCGCAAAGTTTATAAAGATAGCGAGGTGAATCCATGAATATCGGGCTGACGGGCGGAATCGCCACGGGCAAAAGCACGGTCTCCCAAATGCTGGTTAAGCGGGGGGCCATATTAATTGATGCCGATGTCATCGCCAGAGAGGTGATGGAGCCCGGGCATCCGGTGCTGCAGGCGGTACGGGAGCGGTTCGGGCCAGACGTTCTCTACGATGACGGTACATTAAACCGTAAAAGGCTGGGCGAAATCGTCTTTTCCGATCCAGAGAAGCTTAAAACGCTGAATGGCCTTACCCATCCCGCTATTCGCGCCGAAATGAGGAAACGGATGGCCGCTTATGAGGCAGCGGACCCTGGACGGCTTGTCGTCGTGGATATACCGCTGCTGTATGAATCCGGTTTGGAAACGATGTTTGAACAAGTGATGGTGGTCTACGTGCCACGTGAATTGCAGCTTAAGAGGCTGATGCAGAGAGACGAACTGACCTTAGAGCAGGCAGAGGCGAGAATACGAGCCCAAATGGATATCGAGAAAAAGAAGGAGAGGGCGGATATTTTGATTGATAACAGCCTCGGAATGGATAAGACGGAGTTGCAGATCGCGGAATTTTGGCGGAACAAGGTTTTGCTATGAAATGGCTGCGTAAAAAAAGAGTGCTGCTTTTGTTGTTTCTCGGTTTTACTGTCATTTTATTTTTTAATTCCAAATGGTTAGCCTTATTTTATCCGATTCATTTCAAAGAGGAAATAAAAGTTCATGCTCAGAAATACAATCTCGATCCTTTGATGGTGGCAGCGATCATTCGGGTGGAGAGCAATTACAAGACAGGGTCCGAATCCAAGAAGGGCGCGCTTGGCATCATGCAGATCATGCCGGATACCGCGAAATGGGTTATCGAACAGTCGAAGCTGCCGGACGTGTCTTTAGATAAGGTGAAGGAAGAGAGCGATACGAATATCGCGATCGGAACCTGGTATTTGAAATCGCTGCACGAACAATTCGACGGTAATGAGATCGCCATGATCGCTGCATATAACGCAGGGCCGACGAATGTCCGGAATTGGTTGCGCAGCGGCAGGTGGGATGGAAAGCTCGAATCGGTCAAAAATATCCCTTTTGGCGAAACGAGGCATTATGTACAAAGAGTTACTCATTACTACGATCAATACTCTGACATTTATGAGCATTTGTAAATTACCGGGCCTATTCCCGTATGATAGAGAAGCATTGGACAGGCTGGGGCCTGCGCCAATGCTTCCTGAGCTTGGTTGGTCAAATTATTGGAATTGACCTGCCAGCTGCTGCTCGGCAATTGTTACCAGACGTTTGGTGATGAAACCACCAATCGAACCGTTTTCGTAAGAAGTCAGGTTACCAGCATATCCGTCTTGTGGGAAAGAGATGCCAAGCTCCTGAGCTACTTCATATTTCATTTGCTCCAGAGCGCCGGAAGCTTGTCTAACCACCAGGTCGTTCGAAGAATTATTATTTTGAGCCATGATATGTTCACCTCCTTGTGGTAAAAGTATTATGTGCTGAAATAGACGACTTCATTACGAATATTTTAGTTATTTATTGGCATTCGTTGATGCATCCGACAACAGAGATCTTAGTTAAATCAAAATTCCTAATAAAAAGGGGGTAAAAGCACGTTGAAATGTCCATATTGTGACTATTCCGGAACAAAGGTGCTGGACTCCAGACCGGCAAACGAGAATCGTTCCATCCGCCGCAGGCGGGAGTGCGAGAAATGCAGCCGCCGGTTCACTACCTTTGAGATGGTGGAGGAAATGCCGCTGATCGTTATCAAGAAGGACGGCAGCCGAGAGGAATTTAATCGGGAGAAGTTGCTCCGGGGTTTGATTCGCGCTTGCGAGAAACGGCCGGTGTCCGTGGAACAGCTGGAATCGATCGTGTCGGCAGCGGAAAGATCGCTGCGTCATACCGCTAACGCGGAAGTAGAGAGCCGGGAAATCGGAGAGCTTATTATGGAGCAATTGTATCCTGTAGATGAGGTCGCATACGTAAGGTTTGCTTCGGTCTATCGCCAATTCAAGGACATCAATATGTTCATGAAGGAGTTAAAGGGACTGCTCTCGAAGAGCAGCGGCCCGTCGGATTCGATGTAATCCGCAGGTAGACTTTGAATACGCTGGAGGCTTGGATTTATGAAATGGAACAGCCAGGCCGGGATGGCGCTTGGGTTTCTAGCCGGCACGACATTTGGCAGCGGGATAGGCTTTCTGCTTCATTGGCATTCTTATGATCTGGTTGCGATCGTGAGCGCCTGCGGCGTTATCGGCACAGCCGCAGGGGCGTGGACGGTGCGTAGAATTGTTCGCGGCACCCCAAATGCTAACAAATTGTGAAGAGCGACAGAAAAATTTAAGAAAATTGGAATAATAAATACCCGTTTCATTCACGTTAAGTGATAGAAGCGGGTATTTATTATTATTTTTTACACAGAGTTTACAAAACTCATACATGGGTTTGATATTCGGTTTCTATAATCAGACTATACAAACAAATGAGGGGGAAACCTTAACAATGAAAAAGAGTTTGATGTTAATTTTAACTTTGGTACTGACTTTCACGTTGGCCGCATGCGGACCAAATAACGCGGCAAAGTCCAATAATTCAGCAGAAGCTCCAGGCGCTGCTAACGAAACTCCGGCAAATGAAACGCCAGCATCCGAGCTGTCCGGTTCAATCCTTGCTGTTGGCTCTTCTGCACTTCAACCTCTCGTGGATCAAGCGTCCAAAAAATTCATGGATCAGCATCCGAAGGTTTCTATCCAAGTACAAGGCGGCGGCAGCGGCACGGGCTTGACTCAAGTCTCCGGCGGACAAGCTGACATCGGCAACTCCGACGTTTTCGCCGAAGAGAAGCTGGATGCAGCTCAAGCTGGCGAACTGGTCGACCATCAAGTAGCGGTCGTAGCTATGGCAGCAGTCATTAACCCTGAGATTACAGTTGATAACCTGACGAAGGATCAATTGGTAGGCATTTTCACAGGCAAGATCACCAACTGGAAAGAAGTTGGCGGACAGGATCAAAAAATTCAAATCGTAAACAGACCGTCCAGCTCGGGTACGCGCGCGACGTTTGAGAAATATGCACTAGGCACGAAAACGGAAGATCTTCAAGGCTCCATTCAAGAGGATTCCTCGGGTACAGTCAAAAAACTGGTAAAAGAAACGCCTGGCGCGATCGGCTACCTGGCTCTGTCCTACCTGGATGATTCCATCAAAGTTGTGAAATACGACGGCGTTGAAGCGAACGAAGAGAATGTTGCTAACGGCAGCTACCCTGTATGGGCGTATGAGCACATGTACACCAAGGGCGAGCCAAACGAAGTTGTGAAAGCATTCCTCGAATATATGGTTTCCGATGATGTGCAAAATAACGATGTCGTTGAGCTTGGCTACATTCCAGCCGGAAAAATGCAAGTGAAACGCGACGCTGACGGCAATATTACGAAATAATATACGACATCATTTCGGCAAGACGAGAGGCGGATTCTTCTGCCTCTCTCTGTGCTGTGTAAAGGGAGAGGTCTTATGGCTCATGCCGGCAGAAGACAAAAACCAAAACAACACGTAATCGAAGAATGGACAGGTAAAATATTTACATCGCTATGTATCGTCCTTCTGGTCGTCACTATTTTCTCTATGGTGTATTTCGTGGCGACCAAAGGATTGAGCTCGTTTTTTAAGGACGGAATCAGCGTAGCCGAAATATTTGGCAGCACACAGTGGAAGCCGGATGGGGAGCCCCCGTTCTTCGGCGCTTTGCCATTTATTATCGGGTCGTTCAGCACATCCCTGCTCGCTGCCCTGATTTCCGCACCATTAGGTATTTGCGCGGCTCTCTTCATGATTGAAATCATGCCGAAAATCGGCAGAAAATATTTGCAGCCCGTCATCGAGCTTTTGGCGGGAATTCCCTCCGTTGTCTACGGATTTGTGGGCCTGAGTGTCATCGTGCCCTTTTATCGCGACGTCTTTCCGGGTCAAGGGCTTGGGATCGCGGCCGGTGCTACCGTGCTGTCGATCATGATTCTCCCGACGATCACTTCTATTGCTACCGATGCGCTGGCAGCACTTCCTTCAGGCCTGAAGGAAGGCTCTTATGCGCTTGGGGCAACGAGATGGCAAACACTGTACCGCACGGTACTTCCTACGACGCTGCCGGCTTTGATGACGGGCGTTGTGCTCGGGATGGCGCGTGCCTTCGGGGAAGCGTTGGCCGTACAGATGGTTATCGGGAATGCTCCGCATATCCCCGGTTCGCTGTTTGAATCCACATCGACTTTGACAAGCGTCATTACACTGAGCATGGGCAATACCGTTATGGGCACGATGCAGAACAATGTTCTGTGGACACTGGCTCTCATCCTGATGATGATGACCTTTGTTTTCGTCTTCGTAGTACGGTGGCTGGAAAGGAGAGCTAATCGATGAGCGCAAAAACAGCAGATAAAATCGCAACCGCGGTCATTATAACCTTAGCCGGCTTTATCGTTCTCATCTTGGCAGGACTGCTTGGCTTCATTCTGGTCAGAGGACTTGGGCATATCAGCTTCGACTTCCTGACTTCCCCTCCGGAAACGATTAAGGAAGGCGGCGGGATTGGGCCGCAGCTGTTTAACTCCCTGTTTCTGCTCGTCCTGACCCTGCTGATCACAGTTCCGCTGGGACTTGGCGCAGGAATCTATATGAGCGAGTACGCCAAGCCGGGAAAAGTGACGGATTTTATACGCTTGATCGTTGAGGTGCTGTCCTCCTTTCCTTCCATTGTGGTTGGTTTGTTCGGCTTGCTGGTTATCGTTAACGTATTCGGCTTCGGCTTCTCACTGTTCTCTGGCGCTCTCGCATTGACCGTGTTCAACCTTCCGCTAATGGTGCGGATTACGGAGCAGGGCATGAGAAGTGTTCCGGTAGCACAGAAGGAGGCGAGTCTGGCTCTGGGTCTGTCAAAATGGAAGACGATTCGTTCAATTATGCTGCCGATTGCGATGCCGATTATTTTGACGGGGACGATTCTCGCTGCGGGCCGCGTGTTTGGCGAAGCGGCTGCCCTATTGTTTACCGCGGGGATGAGCAGTCCGAGACTTGACTTCACGGATTGGAATCCGTTCAGCCCGATGTCTCCCTTAAATCCGTTCCGTTCTGCCGAGACGCTGGCCGTTCATATCTGGAAGATCAATTCGGAAGGATTGGCTCCGGATGCTCCGGAAATTGCAGCTGGCGCCTCAGCTGTACTCATATTAACCGTGCTGGCGTTCAATCTTCTGGCTCGCTGGCTGGGGCGCGTCATGCACAAGAAATTTACAGCAACGAAATAGGGAGGAGCCTCTATGAGCAATATCGAACTGTCCGTTAAGGATTTGAGCGTATACTATGGGGAGAAGCAAGCGGTAAAAAGTGTCTCTCTAGACTTTGAAGCTAAACAAGTAACGGCGTTAATCGGCCCGTCCGGCTGCGGAAAATCGACATTTCTCCGCAGTTTGAACCGGATGAACGACCTCATTAGCGGTGCGAGAATTACCGGGGAAATATGGATTGGCGACGAGAATATCAATGATCCCAAAACCGACGTGGTGCTGCTGCGCCAAAAAATTGGGATGGTCTGGCAAAAGCCGAACCCGTTCCATAAATCGATCTACGAGAATATTGCTTTTGGTCCACGCTATCACGGGATCAAGGATAAGAAGAAGCTGGATCAGATCGTCGAGGAATCTTTGACAAAAGCTGCTCTTTGGGACGAGACGAAGGACAGGCTGCACCGTTCTGCCCTTTCGTTGTCCGGCGGGCAGCAGCAGCGGCTGTGCATCGCCAGATCGATTGCGGTCAGCCCGAGCATCATTCTGATGGATGAGCCGGCCTCCGCGCTTGACCCGGTATCCAGCTCCAAGATCGAAGAGCTGATCGCCGATTTGAAGCAGGAATATTGCATTATTATCGTAACCCATAACATGCACCAAGCGGCACGGGTCTCGGAGAAGACGGCATTTTTCCTCATGGGAGAAGTCGTCGAGTTTGATGACACGGATAAAATTTTCACGAATCCGAAGGAAAAGAGAACAGACGACTACATTTCCGGAAGATTCGGATAATGACCGAAAAAACAAATAAAACGTAAAGGCAGGCGGGAAAAGTATTCCGGCCTGTCTTTTTTGAAGCAAATGATTCATGTCAATTTCCTTGCCTGCCCGGTGTTCATTAACATAAATTGGCGGATCCCGAGTTGTTCGAGTACAATAGATATATAAGGTCTAATATTCATCAATTTGTAGGATAGACTAAATAACGGAGATATCCTTATGAGCGAGAACCGGACAGGCCGTCTCATTTCTGTCCGGTTCTTTCTGGATCGTTATTTCGGTGCTTGCTATGCGAGCAGGCTGATCACGAGCAGTTCATACAGAACTAACGGAAGTATGACATTGTTGTAGTAAGAGGAGCCGAACAATCCGCGGCTATATGGTGTATAACCGTATTCTCCAGATCCGTAAGGAGTTGGGGGCGGATATCCAGGTGAACCATAAGGGGTTGGGACAGGGGGACCTGGATAGCCTGGTTGTTGGCCATAATTCCAAAATTGGCCCGGATAGCCTTGCTGGGAGTAGCCTCCGAACTGGCCTTGGCCGTAGTTATACGGTCCGTATGGCGGCGGATCCGGGTCCTTGCCGGTCTGCTGGCCAGGGATGACGAGGAATAACAGGCCGCCGTCCGTGTGGGACAATACGCCTTCGTATGTGATCCCTTCAACCGTCTGGACGCGAACGGGACGATTCGCATGCTGCTTGCAGATTTTATGCAGATGATCCTTCATGCTTTTAATCGTTTGGACGGCACTCGGATTGGCTTGATAGACCACTTGCTTCGTTTCACTTGACGACATCGTTTTAACCTCCACTAATCATGCAAAGTGCTTTCTGCTGACATCCTATGCTATAGCCCAATCGGGGGTGCGTGACTATTTTTCTTGAAACGGATGCAATGGCTTGGTAACATATTTATCGTTCGATATGGAATGGAAGCATTGGTTTGAATTGAGGAGACTTTCTAATGAATGTGCTAGAGTGGATTGAGCTCATGTTCAAGCAGTACGGATATTTGGTATTGCTGATTGGACTTCCTATAGATTTTATCGCTTTGCCGCTGCCGCCAGGTCAGACGACGCTAACCTTTACGGGGTATTTAGCCTATAAAGGCGTGTTCGGATGGATTCCGGCGATGGCGGTGGCTTTTACTGGAGCGGCTATCGGAATCACGATTACCTATTGGATTGGATACAAGGTAGGGGCGCCGCTGGTAGAACGCTACGGAAAATGGATATTTCTTAAGCCTTCTCAAATTGAGAAAACGAGACGTACCTACGACCGGTATGGCAATAAAATGCTGCTGATTAGCTTTTTTGTCCCGGGGGTCCGGCAATTTTTCGGTTATTTCGTGGGAATTATCCGGATTCCCTTTCCGACATTCGCGATATACGCTTACACTGGGGCAGCGGTCTGGGTATTTGTCTTTGTAAGCATCGGTTATATATTCGGCGAGCAGTGGCAGCACATATTCACTTTGGTGGAAAATTACTTGAAGTACATATGCACGGGCGCTGGGGCTCTGCTTATTTTCTGGTTCATATGGAAGTGGCGGAGGCTGCGTTTAAGGGAGACAAAGCCCGAGAAAGAAACAGGGTAGTTCCGTCCCGCCGGAATTTCGGGGAACGGTTATAGCAGGCTATTGTCATCCAAGCCCAGGCAAATAAAGGTGCAAGGTAAAATTTACTTTGGCGCCTTTTTTTTCTTATGGACAAGTTTCTTTGATTCCAAGCCGGGCACTCTGTTATCATATAAAGATATTCGTAGTTGGACGGAATAAAATTTAACTTGATTTTAATAGGAAGGAATAGGGGAATGAGCTTTCAGTTGACGACCAGGGTCATCAAATTGCTTTGCGGCAAGGCTAGTTTTGAGCAAGGGAATATCTACGTTCAAGCTGGACGGGTGTATTTAAACCATACCGATCCTGAAGCTGCAGCGTATACTGCGACGGTACGGGGCAATGAGAGCTATAGCGTCAGTATTGCCATCGATAGCGACGGCGATGTGAAGGCTGACTGTTCATGTCCTGTGTACGGGAATAGCGATCATTATTGCGGCCATGTTGCCGCGGTATTAATTGCAGTTCACGATCTTAAGCATGATGGGGCAAAGCCCGTCCGTACCTACAGCTTAACCGCGGAAATGGACGAGGCCGGCGGACGCGGACTGCGGGCAGGAAATGCTGCTGGCGCGAGAATATCAGGGATGGCAAATATGACGCCAAGATTCCGACGTGATTCGATGGCTGCGCGTGATACGGGTATGACCAAGGGCATATTGAAGATATTTGATGATAGGCAGCAGGGACGATTTGTCCGTACTACTCATTTGGCGGATTTAAAGACACCGCTTGAGGTTGAAATTATTTGTAAACTGCATCCTTACCGCTCTCAGAAGTATTTATTCGGCATAGAACTCAAGGTTGGTACGAAACGGTTATATATCGTGCAAAAGATCCGCGAATTCCTCGATTGCGTTGAACGCGGAGAGCCCTATGAATTTTCCAAGCATTTTACTTATGTGCCGGAGCTTCATTACTTTCGGCCACAGGACGATGTCGTCATCCGTCAGCTGCAGCAAATCTGCCGCAACGAGCGGATGTATCAGGAGACGAATTCCAAGCTGGGCACCTATTCGGCGTACGACAGACTGATCAGCGATGACCGGCTGCTGCTTGTTCCGCCGTTCGCCTGGGATGCGCTGCAGCCCTTGCTGTCGGGGAATTCCGCGGTACACATTATGCGAGAGCAGCAAAGGACGCATGCGTTCGAAATTTCAAGCGACAGGATTCCGCTTCATTTCGAGTTCGATGCGTATGAATCGGGAGGATACCAGCTGCGGATCGAAGGGCTGGATGAGCTGATCGTCTTGGAGGCGTATGGGCTTGTGCTGGCCGGCGATAAGCTGATCCCGCTGCCTGCCGAGCAATGCAGCCGTTTGTCCGAGCTGAAGCATATGCTGTATTACTCGCGAAGCCAGGAAATATATATTGCGGCAGAGCAGATGGAGCCATTTATCGAGAAGGTCGTTCCCGGCCTCAGGAAGCTGGGCACCGTTCAGATGAGCGATGCAATTTCGGGACAAATCGTCCATGCAGCGCTGACGGCCCGGCTTTATTTGGACCGGGTGAGAGATCGGCTGCTGGCTGGACTCGAGTTCCAATACGGGGACATCGTCTTTAATCCGTTAGCGCCTCATGACGAGCGGCGCGGCGAGAGCCGCATCATTATGCGGGACGGCGACAAGGAAGCGCAGATTTTAAGCCTGATGGAGACCGGGTTGTTCGCGCAAACGGAGAGCGGCTATTTTCTGGACGATGAGGATGACGAATACGAATTTCTGTACCGTGTCCTGCCGGAGCTGGAGAAGCTGGTCCATGTATATGCGACCTCGGCGGTCAAGGCCAGGCTGTACACGGAGCATGAGCCGCCGCAAATTCGCATCGATGTGGATGAGCGAACGGACTGGCTCGAATTCAAGTTCGAGATGCAGGGCATCCCTGAGGTGGAGATCAAAAATATTCTCAATGCCCTCGAGGAGAAACGCAAATATTACCGGATGCCGGACGGCGCTCTGCTGCCGCTGGAGAGCAGTGAATTCCAGGAAATGGTTAAGCTCATGAACGAGGTGGGTATCCACCGGTTCGATTTAAATGGTACAGAAATCCGGTTGCCAGCTGTCCGGGGACTGCATTTCATGAATTATGCGGGAACGGGCAATAATGTGAAGCTGGGCAAGTCGCTGCGGCGCCTGCTGGATCATATGCGGAATCCGGATCATTTGGATTTTCCCGTACCAGAGCAGCTCGATGCCGTTCTGCGGGATTATCAGAAATACGGCTACCAATGGATGAAGACACTGGCGCATTACCGGTTCGGCGGGATATTGGCCGATGATATGGGGCTGGGCAAAACGCTGCAAAGTATCGCCTTCATTGTCTCAGTACTCCCGGAAATCCGCCAGCAGGATCTCCCGGCTCTGATTGTTGCGCCGGCTTCCCTTATGTACAATTGGGAGAATGAGCTCAGAAAATTCGCTCCGGAGATCAAGGCAGTCATCGTGGACGGCAGCCGGACGGAACGGGGACGGGCGATGCGAAATTCCTCTGAAGTCGACGTTATCATTACGTCCTACCCGCTATTGAGGAGAGACGTTGATCTGTACGAAGGAAAGTCGTTCCATACGCTCGTAATGGATGAGGCGCAGGCCTTTAAAAACCACACGACCCAGACGGCGCAGGCCGTAAAGTCGATTTACGCCAAATACCGGTTTGCGTTGACCGGAACCCCGATCGAGAATTCGCTGGAGGAGCTATGGTCGATTTTTGAGGCGGTGTTTCCGGATCTGTTCCCGGGGCGGAAGGAATTTAATGAATTGTCCCGGGAGACGATAGCCCGCCGGATACGTCCGTTTCTGCTCCGTCGCCTAAAAAGCGATGTGTTGAAGGAACTGCCGGAGAAGATCGAGACGCTGCAGGCCTCCGAGCTGCTTCCCGAGCAGAAGAAGCTGTACCTGGCCTATTTGGCCAAGCTGCAGCAGGAGACACTGAAGCATCTGGATCAGGATGATTTCAAGCGGAACCGGATAAAAATTTTGGCCGGCCTGACCCGGCTGCGCCAGCTCTGCTGCCATCCCGGGTTGTTCGTGGAGGACTATAACGGGAGCTCAGCGAAATTTGAGCAGCTGCTCGAAATCGTAGAGGAATGCCGGAGCGCGGGCAAACGGATGCTGATCTTCTCGCAGTTCACGGAAATGCTGGGCATGATCGGCCGGGAACTGGGATATGAAGGCGTGCCGTTCTTTTACCTGGATGGCAGTACGCCGGCAGCAGAACGCGTAGAGCTCTGCAACCGATTCAACGACGGGGAGAAGGATGTGTTCCTGATTTCCCTAAAGGCCGGCGGTACAGGGCTCAATCTGACCGGGGCGGATACTGTTATTTTGTACGATCTGTGGTGGAACCCTGCAGTGGAGGAGCAGGCTGCCGACCGGGCGTACCGGATGGGGCAGAAGAAAGTGGTTCACGTCATTCGCCTGGTCACGCAGGGTACCGTTGAGGATAAAATGTACGAGCTGCAGCAGAAGAAGAAAAATCTAATCGATGAGGTCGTTCAGCCGGGGCAGGAGACGCTGTCCTCGTTGACGGAGGAAGAAATCCGCGAGATTCTGATGATTTAGCGAAAATAAAACAACCATGCACCCGCGAGGGAGCATGGTTGTTTGCTTAGTTCAGGTTATTTCTTGGATATGGCTTCACTGGCAGCGACCAGCTCGCTTTGCTCCTGAGTCATATTGTTCACGGCGCTGAACAGTGCTTTGACCGAGGAAGTCATAATATCGACATCGATGCCGCAGCCCCAATGGACTTTGCCATCCGGCGCCGTAATGCCAACATAGGATACCGCTTGGGAGCTGGAGCCCACTTCAAGCGCATGCTCCTTGTAGACCAGGTTGCTGTAGCTGACGCCAAGTTTCGATTGCAGGGCGTTGCTGATCGCGTCTAGCCGCCCGTTGCCGGCACCGTTGATTTCCTGGACTTCACCATTTTGCTTGACTGTAATCGTCGTTTCGTAATCATCGTGCTGCGAGAAGCGGTAATTCAGGAATTCCACAGGCGATTGGATGTTGACGTAGACCTCTTTGAAAATATCGTAAATTTCGTTCGCCACCAGTTCCTTCGCCAGCCGGTCGGAGACGTTCTTGACCCGGTAGCCGAAATCCTCACGCATTTTTGGCGGGAGATCCAGGCCGTAATGCTGCTCCAGTAGATAACCGATGCCGCCCTTGCCGGACTGGCTGTTGATGCGGATGACATCTCCTTCGTATTCGCGCCCGATATCCTTCGGATCGATCGGCAGATAAGGAACCGTCCAATGCTCGCAGTCATGCTCCTCGCGCCATTTCATGCCTTTGGCGATCGCGTCCTGGTGGGATCCGGAGAAGGCGGCGAACACGAGCTTGCCCGCATACGGCTGTCTTTCGTTCACTTTCATTTTGGTCATGCGCTCGTAAACTTCGATGATTTCCGGGATGTTCTCGAAATTCAGCTTCGGATCAACCCCGTGGGAGTACATGTTCAAAGCCAGGGTTACAATATCCACGTTCCCTGTCCGCTCTCCGTTGCCGAACAGCGTTCCTTCAACGCGCTGGCCGCCAGCAAGCAGGGCCAGTTCCGTATCAGCGATTCCGGTTCCACGGTCGTTATGAGGATGTAAGGACAGGATGACGTTATCCCGGTATTTCAAATGATCGCTCATGTATTCAATTTGGCTGGCATAGACGTGTGACATCGACATGGAGACTGTCGCCGGCAGGTTGATGATGACCTTGCTGTCTGCGGTCGGCTGCCATACGTCTAGCACGGCATTACAGATCTCAAGCGCAAAATCAATCTCGGTGCCGGTGAAGCTCTCCGGCGAGTACTGGAATTTGAAATTGCCTTCGGTTTCTGCCGCATATTTTTTCAGAAGCTCGGCTCCGGTTACCGCGATATCGATAATTTCCTGCTTGGATTTCCGGAATACCTGCTCGCGCTGGGCTACGGAGGTGGAATTGTACAGATGTACGACCGCTTGTTTTGCGCCTTTTAGGGATTCGAACGTTTTCTGAATGATATGCTCTCTGGACTGGGTCAGCACTTGAATTGTTACATCGTCGGGAATGAGATCCTGCTCGATCAGCGTACGCAGGAAGGTGTACTCCGTCTCGGAGGCTGCCGGGAAGCCAACCTCGATTTCTTTAAAGCCCAGCTTGACGAGCACTTGGAAAAACTCCAGCTTCTCCTCCAGATTCATCGGCACAACCAAAGCTTGGTTTCCGTCGCGCAGGTCGACGCTGCACCAGGTAGGGGCTTCAGTAATGTACTCTTTTTGCGTCCATTTCAGGCTCGTTTGCGGAGGCATAAAATAACCTCTGGTGTATTTTTCGAAATTTTTCATAACAATGACCACCTTTCCCTCGTATCGGATCTTCATTAATTTACAACTTATTTGTGTTTGGAATATAAAAAAGCCTTCCATCTCCATAAATACTTAGAGACGAAAGGCTGTTGTCAGCTTACGCGGTACCACTCTGATTCATACCTTGCGGTATGCACTCTGCCGGATACGGGCTGCGCACTCGAATGAGACACGGCCTTATATCCTCCTACTGTAACGGTTAGGCTCCGGCTCCACCTACTTTAATACAATTTCAGCGAGCTACTTCAAGGTGAGTTCAGATTTGGCTTGCGACTGTTTTGCACCGGCCAACAGCTCTCTGGGCGCTTGCGTCAATCCTACTATTCCTCTTCAACGTATTTGAATATTGACGTTAGTTTACTACAACGCTGCGAGGGAATCAAGATATTTTTTACATGTCTTGGCCATTTTTTGCGCTATAGGCTGTTTGGCCATTCTAACTTATGGGACGAAGGAGCGCACGACTTGAACGTTTGCGGATCTATAGCTTCCTTTGTAATAAGCGTAAATTTTGGTTGTTCCGGCTTTGAGTCCAACGAGATCGCCATTCTCGTCGTAGTCGGCAATTTCCGGGTTATCACTTCTGAACGTGGTCAGATGGGTGATGTCTGTTCTCTTGGAGGTCGAATAGTCGTAAATATACGTCCTTGTGTCCAGTTTGTCTCCGATAGACAGTGAATATTCGGTGGAATCCAGATTGAAGCCAGTTGGTTCGAGTTCATCCGAATCCTCGGGCAGTACGATCACCGGCAGGGTCGCTTGAAGGCCTTGATAGCTTGCTACAAGACGCGTACTGCCCGGTTCGATTCCCGTAACCCGGCCCAGGCCGTCAACCGACGCAATCGACGGATCTTCGATCTGATATTGCGCGGCAGCCGAGAGTGTATTCGTATATCCATCCGAATAGACTGCTTGAATAACGGTAGGGGCAGTATGGCCTGCGAGCACTTTTTTCTCGGATTCCACAAAAGAGATCTTTGTCAGCGTCCGCTCTCCGGGCGAAGCGTTTTCCTGCGGCTCAGGCAGCTTGCTCAGCTGGGCTTTGTAAATGTCGCCGCGTTTGATCGTGCCCGTTACGATGAACCCGCCGTCCAGAGCTGCCGCTCCTTCGCCATGACTAGAGAGCGTTGGTCCCTCGTAAAGATAATCACCCAGCACCTGCCCTTCATGGTCGACCGTTAATATGGCATATTGCCTCCTAACGTTCGGGTAGTCCCCTTTGGTATTAGCCCCGAGCAGGGCGTAGCCGTACTCGGCGTGAACCAGCTTGCTGTACGTCCTGATCCCCGAGGAATATTCCGAGGGATAAGCTTTTTCCCATAACATGCTGCCATTAGCGTCGATTTTGGCCAGCATATTTGCGGCCTTACCGGATGATGTTTTGCGATATCCGATCAGATAACCGCCGTCTTTGGCGGGGATAAGTGTATGGGCGAGAAAGGTTGCCGTCTTATCCTGGTATTGCTTGTTCCATTCCATATTTCCTTGGGGATCCAGCTTGATGATGAGCAGCGCATTCTGGACATCCCCGGTTTCATAGCTCTGTCTTGTTATGCTGCCTACCGCGAGAAAGCCGCCGTCCGAAGTCTGAACGAGATCATATAAATCCTGGTCGTCCCCGAACCAATATTTCTTATACCACAGCTGCTCGCCCTCGGCAGTGGTTCTAAGGACAAAGGCGGAATAAATGCCGGCACTGGTTGCGCCAAACCCGGTAACGGCATACCCGCCGTCCGCTGTCTCTATGACCGAGAGCGGGTTGTTATAGTAGTAAAAGTCGTCATAGGTGCTCTCCCATTGAATGGTGCCATGGGCATCAAGCTTTACTAAGTAAATTACGCTGTAAGGCTTGCCGCTGTAATCCGTAATCGTTCCTGCTACCAAGTAACCGCCGTCTTGTGTTTCTATGGCATTTCTTGCCTGATCATTCGAGGAGTAGTTAATTTTCGTCTCCCATTCCGTGCTGCCTTCCGAATCGGTCTTCACGATGTAAGCCAGAGTTTCCAGATACCCCCATGAGCCAGGCTCCGAAATATCGCCCAACAACAAATATCCCCCGTCGGATGTGGCGATGACTCCTTTGCCGGAAGACTGGGCTCCGTAGTCTCTGGACCACTCCATAACGGTCTGCTCCGTACCGGATGCTGCATAACTATGCTGTGTGAAGCCGGGGAGCCCGCCTACGACGGACAATAACATGACCAGGACAGTAAAACATAAGCTTGAGCTGCGGATTAGAGATTTCAACAATTATTCCACTCCTCTCATTTTTGAAAAACAAGGTATGTACATTATGAAGATAAAACAGAATACAATTAATCCCACAAAGAGCATATATTCCTATGAATATGTAATTATTTTTCTTTTATGGTAGATCGTTAGGTTATGAAACTTTGGGAGGAGGATGAAATGGGACAGAGGAAGAGGGATTACTTCAGGCATGAGCAGAAGGTCATGTTTAAAATTATTTTTTTATCGGAATATGTCGAAAGGAGTAAACTGAAAAAAAGAGCTTGACTTCTAACTAGCAATTTCATATAATGAAATAGTCGTTTGCGGGGTCTTAGCTCAGCTGGGAGAGCGCTTCGCTGGCAGCGAAGAGGTCAGGGGTTCGATCCCCCTAGACTCCATACGAAGAAGAAGGTTAGCCATATTGGCTAGCCTTTTTTTTGTTTGTATGGAGTTCGGTTGGGCCGAACCCTGGGATTCAGACCGCGTGCTGGGAGTGGATGTTGCTCCGAATGAAAACTCCGAACGGACGAGCACGGCGTCGGAATCTACCGCTAAAAGTCATCGTTGGGTTAACTTCGTCAGTATATGACCAAGATTCGAAGATCCCATGATGGATCAGCGTATCAAAAACCTCCACCGTAACGGAACAGAGCGACCTTATCTCTATGAACAAGAGCCAAATTGCAAAGTAACGGAACTCAGCGCCACTATTTGAGCAATTTGAGGTGAGAAACAAGCAGTTTGCATTAATAACGCAATTGAGTTCCGTTAGAATTTATTCTCGGCCATTTTGGTCCACATAACGCTTTCTAGTTCCGTTAGACTCATCCAAGTTCCGCAAACTCTCGCCAACATTCAACTGATATGTCCGATATCTTATATTTCCGCCTACAACTACTAAATGATTGGCATCTACCAGACTACGTAATACACTTCGAGCGTATCGATCTGTAACTCGAAGATGTGCAGCAAGTTCATTCGGCGTAAAAGGCTTGAGTAGTCTGCGTGCATATCGAACCGCTTCTGCTTCCATCCAATTCAATCGGGCATCCACCTCGAACGACAGAAATTTTCCCATGAACGATAAGATCAGCTGCTTGCAAAATTCCGGTTCTTCACGAATCGACAAGTACGCAATCGGCAAAAAGATCCAATCATCGAGAGACAATAAACTTTGTCTGCGGCACAGATCCTTAAACCTGCGTGTGTCCAAATCTCGGGCATGCGACCGGTAATCATGAATTTCAATATCTCCCTTCATATTTCCCGGTAAAAAAGCCAAGTCGAGATACCTGTACCCGTTATTAAAATCACGGACCTCCCATTCGGGATATAAATAATCGAAGTTACCGACGACTGGATACCAGATGGAACGTAACATTTCCACCGTCCCGTGGCTCAACCCTTTTTGCAACAATTCGCTTCTTCGATGATTCTTTTCCTGCTCGATTTGCTTGTGCATCCACGACTCATATTTATTCTTAAATATGTACAATCCCCTCCTTGTAACCTAAAAAATGAAAAAGCCGCTTCGATACATCTAAGTATCAAAGCGGCAAGTGCTTCATGTCCGTTGGTTCGAGTATAGCATTGAAGTATCTTCTATTTCAAGGTGAATGGAATAAGGCGTTACGTCTAGGCAAGAACCCAGACAAGTGCATCCACATATATTGATCATCAAATAATAAATAACAGGAAGATATAACTTTAAGGATGAGGTGTACTATGCCCTATACAGATAATTACGAGAGAGATGTTTACGGGATCCTTGCCTTTTGGTTGCGCAATGATTATGACCATGGCCGATTTTTGGATCGTGAAATTAGTCATTATGAATTAGAATTGGCCCGCGCAAACCAGCATATGATTCAGCGCTTAGGGGAAGTTTGGAAGAAAGCCGAATCAAAAAATGCCGAAATCGGCAGTTTATTGCATGAGGCACAGCATGTTACCCACGAATTTCATAGTTTATTAACTCACACAATGGATCGGTCTTTGAATTGTAGTGTAATCATTTCAACTCCGGTATCTTTGCTTGATCATATGGTGCGCGAGGCGGAGGAGTCGCAAAGAGTATTTCAATTAATCGAGAGCGGCGCCCAATTATCACCCGCTGACGCAACCATTCATGAAAATGTCTTTTGGTTGAGGCAAATGGCGGATCATCTTGGCTATATACGACATTATTTAGATATATCTAATTACGACCTGAATTTTAAAGTGACGAATATGATGCAAAAATTTGAACGATTACTGATGCAAGCAACTGCTCATCAAACCATGTTTCGCCGCCCTCGCCATGAAAATTCACCCATATTAAATGCCTTCAACCAAACCATCATTAAAGAAGCTAAGGAACTAGAAGCATTTAAATTGGAATTGGATGCTTTAATTAAAGAATGTGCGGCTGCGACGACTTCCCCGCCCGACTTGTTGGAACATATCGCTAGGGAAGCGCATCACCTATGGAGAAACTTAGAAGACGGTATTGTGCGTTAAGTGCTTATCTACATAAATAATATGTTTCGCAATGAAGTTCACGATCTCGTCGTGGACTTTTATTTCTGGTTCAATATAAATGGACGATTGACTGAACTTGGGCTCTTGGAGCAGTGAAACTATCCATCTTGGGAGGGTGCAACAATCGTCCCACGTTGGGGGACATGGATTGAGAAAAAAGTCAAAAGCGACTTGAGATTGGAGTCAACTCCAATGTTATTCTGAATTTATGGAAAAACTTTATTCTATACAAGAGGTTTCACAGATGCTTCGATTGCGATCGTAATCTATGTCGCCCTGATCATACTGGGCGGTTTCATCTAACTTTGTAGACTTGCTCAAAGCAAGTAAGTATAATTTCCGACTATTCTTGATCAAGCATAAAAATCAAACATAGGAGAATATCATGTCCTGGAGCAAATTAAAGCAGCAATTAGAGAGTTTTCTCAGTCCTTCGTTACAGGGGAAAGTGGAATACCGTGCAACTGGTTATCGTTATTTGCCCGATAAAGCAGGGATTTGTTATATCACGGTTAATAAGAAAAATATACTGAATATGAACGATACGACTACCTTAATCAAATGGTATCAATCGGAGCAGGACATTAAAAATGATGCGAGTATCGATATTCCGATCAGCCATGAACAAATAGAAGCTGTCAGAAATGATAGTCATGGCAAGATTCCGGAAGATCGTTTAGTCGTCATTGCGCGAGGCAGAAAAATATCCGAATTGGCAAAAGAGCTTATGACAGCACAATCCTCACTTAGTAAGTCCAATTTTATAGCTGTAGCTAATCAATTTTTGTCCACGTCTATTGAGGAGAGCATCGAAAGCAAGGATATATTATTGAATATCTTGGCATTGGTGGACAGGCGAGTCGGGAAAAAGCGAATTTTAAACATGTCCGAAAAAATCAAGCTGAAGCATCCGGTTGTGCAATATTTTTATAAATTAAGGCTCAGTACGTTCTAATGGGAAGATGAGGAAAACCGCCCCACAAGGGGACGGTTAGATTACGGATAGAATTTGATTCTTATGATGAATGTCATGTTCTATAAATTCGTGGATGATATAAAGCAATGAGTAGGGAGTGCCTGTATGTGGACAATTTTCTACGCCGTTTGCAGTCACATTTTTAGAGGCGACATCCGGCTCAGTTAGCATGATCTCAATCAATTGAAGACGGGTTTGCTTGAATTCGCCAAGTAACCTACTTTTGGGAATACCCGAACGGGCATATTCATAAGCTTGTTGATTGAACGAATCGAAATTTGGAAAGACCATTCCTTCGCCATTTTTAATCGCAGGGATAATCGTATTGATGAGGTAATTATCCCAATTCATAAGATGCGAAACAATTTCCGCGACTGTTGCCTTCCCTTCAGCGATTGGAGCTAACCAAATGTTATCGTCTAATTCATGTAATGTATCCGTCCATTCTATAAAATCTTTATACCGATGAATCGTTTCTTTGCCTAAACTAATCATATCGGGAACCTCCAGGTTATAAAGTAAAATAGGAACTTATGTTCCTATTTTATTCCATAACATCCCAAAAAGCAACAATATTTACGATAATAGATGTTATGGGATGCTGGCCTGAGTTACCGTTATATCCCCGTTACCTGTGCATGATCATAAGTGAATCCGAGCTCATATGCTTGCATGAGCAACTGTTTGTGTACTTCCGTGTTTGTATCCAAGGTGTTGTACAAAATTTCAACCCTGCTGTTTTCAATCCCGCAGTAACCAGCTATGGCAACGTTCAATTGATGGTTCATCATTGTATCATATTGTCTCTTTGCCATGCTTTCTTTTGAATCGGCTGCGAGACCAATCCACAATACCTGTCGATGGTGCAGCTTATTGGAGCCATACGCAAAACCATTATTCCATACCCGATCAATATACCCCTTGAGCATAGCGGGCAAATTGTACCACCATACGGGAAAGATATAGGCAAGAGCATCATGTTTTCGCATGCGTTCCATTTCTGCCTCTACTTCAAGTGAATAGCTCTTTTGATCCGATGACCAATCAGGTTCATCTGTTTCCCACAGCACAGGATTAAATCCGCTGCGGTGCAAGTCCAGAAGCTCTGTCTGATGACCTGCATCAATAAGGCCTTGAGTAAATCTGTCTGCAACAGCAAACGTAAGAGATTGCAGTCTGGGATGTGATACAACAGTTAAAATGTTCACATTTTGTCACCTTCCTTTTTCGATATGTTCCAATTGCATTATGTATGATATTGTTAAATTTAGGAATAACGCACTTTTTTGTTCTTATGGAACCGAAAAGTGCTATAGATACGGAAAAGTAACTAAAACACGATGTAGAGGGTGGATATCTATGGGAAATCATTCGATTCAGTTCTATAATATCTCTGCAGAAGCGACTTTGGATGTAATAGGGGGAAAATGGAAGCTATTGATCCTGTGCTATCTAAATTGCGGGCCTATGAGATCGAGCCAGTTCAGAAAAGTGATTCCTAATCTATCCCAAAAAATGCTGACGCAGCAGCTTCGGGAATTGGAGGAAGCCGGAATCATTAACCGAACAATTTATAATGAGGTGCCGCCGAAAGTTGTTTACGAAATCAGTGAATTAGGGAAGTCGCTGAAGCCGATATTAGACCAATTGGGCAAATGGGGAGAGCAATATATTAACGTTAGTAAAAGCAACAATCCGCACGCTAAAATTCAGTTGGGGGAGTGTAACTGACAACGGTCATTCAGATTCTTCTATTATGATATAATCGCCTCAGACGTTGAAGTATTCTAGTTATCTCCCAGGAATAGGTGAGCATGATGGTACCACCCCTAATTACAACGAAGCTCTATATCCCGAAACCTCGACCTGGCGCAGTAGTACGTCAGCGGTTGAAGGAGCGGCTCGACCAAGGTATGCATCGGAAGTTATCTTTGATCTTAGGTTCTGCCGGTTATGGGAAAACTACACTAGTAAGTGAATGGCTCTCCAGTAGTGATCGTCCTGTGGCATGGCTGTCGCTGGATGAAGGGGATAATGACATAAGTCGCTTCCTAGCTTATTTTATCGCAGCATTGCGAACAATTGCAGCGCATCAGGAATTGAATGTTTCTGACCTGCTCCAATCTCCACAGTCACCTTCAATCTCTTCTATAATATCTGTTCTGATCAATGATCTTACGAGGCTAGCTGAACCCATTATATTTGTACTCGACGATTATCATGTGATCCACTCCAAGTCTGTGCATGACGCAGTTTCCATGCTGCTCGAGCATATGCCCCCGAATTTACATATGGTTATTCTGGCGCGCGAAGAGCCGGAATTGTATTTGACTGAATTACGGGTAAGGGATGAAATCACCGAAGTGGGCGTCAAGGACTTGCGATTCAGTGATGAGGAGTCGGCATTATTTTTGAACCAAACGATGAATTTAGGGCTGTCACTGGAAGCAGCATTCATGCTTGCAGAACGTACAGAAGGATGGATTGCCGGTCTTCAGATAGCTGCCTTATCCATGCAAGGACAACAAGCAGCTGAACTTTTCCCCTCACTTTTCTCAATCAATCAACGCGTATTGTTTGATTATCTAGTTCATGAAGTTTTACTTAAACTTCCAGATTCTGTACAGAAATTCTTATGCTATACTTCGATCCTTGATCGGCTATGCGGCTCACTTTGCAATGCCGTGCTGCTTGACGATCCCTCCATTCCTGGAGATCAAGTTCTTCAAACTCTCGAGCGCGCCAATCTATTTATCGTCTCCTTGGACCATGAACAACGCTGGTATCGCTATCACCATCTATTTGCAGAATTTCTGCGACATCAATTACAGCAACGGATCATCCATATTGGCGAGATAGAGGACATGACTGTATTACATCATCGTGCAAGCGTGTGGTATGAGAAACAAGGCTTAAGTTTAGAGGCTTTTCGTCATGCCGTTGCTGCTAATGATATTGAGATCGCCTCCCGGCAGGTCGAAGGCAACGACATCCCTCTGCATCTTCAAGGCGAAGTTGCTCCTGTGTTGAACTGGTTGGAGTCCCTGCCGAGATCCGAATTGGATGAACGACCCTCGTTATGGGTGATGTATGCTTCGGCATTGTTGATGTCTGGCAGACCAACGGATGTTGAATCCAAGCTGCTGGCTGCAGAGGCTGCTCTACCGGAGACCGCATGGGAAGCCACACCGAATAACCTGCTCGGTATGATCGCCACTACACGTGCCGCAGTAGCTGCATTTACAGTTTCTGGTCCATCAGAATCCGCTGAATTGAGGCTGCAAGCCATAGAAGACGCACTGCAAACGACGAATACAATGGATAAAACGAATGAACTAGTTGGCCAGATTGCTCCAGCGCATGCGCGGAGTGAACTGGACTCACATCAAGCAGACATCGTGATTGCGCAGTGCAGCCTTGCACTTAAGTATCTTGATCCTGAGCTTCTCCCTGTACGCATTACTGCTCTATGGATGCTGGGGGTGGCGTATCAGCTCCGCGACAATCGTTCAAAGGCACACAAGGCTTACATCGAGGTTTTGACGCTTAGTCGGAAGATGGGCGCGAATATCATTGAAGTCATGGCGAATGTTGGGCTAGGCAGTCTTAAGGAAAAAGAAAATCGGTTATACGAAGCAGAGGAGTTTTATCGGAGAGCGGTGTTGTCAAACGGTGATTTACCTTTGCCTGCTATATGTGAAGCGTATTTGGGCTTGGCTCGTATATGCTATATGTGGAATGATCTTGAGAATTCAATGCAGCATGTGCAGAAGAGTGTACAATTAGCGAAGCTAGTTGATAGCAAAGATACCATTTTGTCATGTAATATCATGATTGCCCGCATTAAGCTATCTCAGCATCATTGGAAAGAGGCGTCTGCAATGCTTGCTGATGCAAAGAAGTATGCTCGTGACCTTCGACTCTTGAATCGATTGCCTGAAATTGAAGAAGTGCAAGCGATGGGGAAGCAGTTTCAGGTAGTATCAACTGCGCATGTAGAGCCTCTGACACAGCGTGAGTTGGAGGTTTTACAATTAATCGCTCATGGGTACTCGAATCAAGAGATTGGGAAAAAGCTTTTTCTAGCTGTGGATACAGTGAAAGGGCATAACCGACGTATATTTGCTAAGCTTCAGGTAGGAAGACGTACAGAGGCGGTTGCTATCGCACGCAAGCTGGGCTGGATTGAATCATGATCAACTCATGATCAACTCAACACTTAAGTGTCTATTCATCCATCTCCACTCCGGATATGCTTAGAGCAAATCCATAGTAGAGAAGGAGATTAGCATCATGATAACTAGAACTAATGAAAAAATAATCGGTACATTATTTCTGCTGGCAACAGCAGTCTTCATGATCGGCAGTGCGCTTATCGAATCTAATCTAGCTCAAACGGATTATCTTGCGCATATTTTTCCGAATCGCATGCAAGTAGTAACTGGCCTATTTCTAGAGCTCGTCAATTCTGCTGCAGTAGTAGGTATTTCCGTGCTGTTATTCCCGCTCTTGAAGCATCACAGTGAATTTACCGCTCTTGGATACTTCAGCTCGAGGATCATCGAATCCGTACTGCTCGTCTTGGGCACGATTAGCCCGCTTGTTCTAATCACACTAAGCGAAGCCTATATCGCCGGAGGCGGCATTAGCCATGCCTCTCACACCGAGTTAGGAAATCTGATCATTAAAGGACAAGAGATGACCTTTGAACTGGCGATGCTCATGCTCGGTATTGGCAGTGTGATGTTCTGCTGCTTGTTGTATCGCAAGAAGCTGATTCCAAAATCGCTTTCCTTGCTGGGGATTGCCGGTTATATTGCGCTCATGGCGAGCAGTTGCTTAACGATAATAGGATTCGAGCCGGGGTTCGTTCTGTTTATTCCTGGGGGGATATTTGAAATTATTTTTCCTGTATGGCTGATCATTAAAGGGTTTTATAGAACGGAGTGATGGTAGTGATATCTCATCATGTCCTCGTCCGAATGGCCATCGTGAACTTGATTCATCTAGGCAAATGAACATCAAATTCTGCCCCTCCATGCATATGGTTCCGTACCTCAATCCTTCCGCCGTGCGCGACAACGATTTGCCGTGCGATCGCCAGCCCAAGACCTGATCCTCCGCTGCGCTCTGACTTATCGACCTTGTAAAAGCGATCGAACAAATACGGCATCGTGTCTGCCGGAATCCCCCGTCCCGTATCCTGCACGGTCACGACAACAAATGCCGGATCTTCCGCTAGAGAAACACGAATCGAAATATCACCTCCCGAAGGAGTATGCCGCAGCGCGTTGGCCAACAGGTTCAGGATCACTTGTTTGACCCGCTTAGCGTCGATATCCGCTTCGATGGGGACGGGGCGGTTTGGATTGATTAACCGAATGCCTCGAGCTTCGGCTTCAGGACGGACAAGTTCCGCCAAGTCAGCCAGCAGTCCAGACAGATCGGTCACTTTCCGCTGTAAATGCAGCTCGCCAGCCCCCCGTGACGGGGAATCCGTCACACTTACACCAACGGAATTTCAACTTCTACTGACGTTAGCAACCCGGCCAGGCGTTGTCTACAGCAGATTGCAACTGATGAGAGCAGCGATGGGTGAAGAGCTGATGAACTACGAAAGGACGCTGGATTCGCACATCAGCAAGCTTAGAAAGAAACTGGAACCGGACTCGAGCAATCCAAGATACATCCAGACCGTCTACGGGTTCGGCTATCGGTTTGGTGATCCGTCATGACGCTTCGTTCCAAAATATTCGACGGGATGGCCTTGTTGGTGTTGCTGGTAGGCGCCGCTTACGTCGGGACGACGCAAGGATATCTGGGCAGTCTGCTCGCACAATACTTTACAGAAAATGTGCCGAGTGATATTGAACCGGATCAATTAGAGGGAATTCGGGACTATATCATGAGTCGAATGGGAATGAAAGCAGTCACAGTCACCTTGTTCACAGCCGGAATTGCGCTGCTGATTGGCTATTGGTTGTCGGGCATAATGACCCGCCCTTTGAGAAGATTGATTACCGAAATGGATAAAGTAGCCGATCGGCAACTGGATACGGCAATCCCCGTTCAAGGGCCGGATGAATACGGACAGGTAAGCAGGGCTTTTAACAAAATGACACATCAGCTGCGCGACTCTGAAAACAGGCGTAAACGATTGGTTGAGGATGTAGCGCATGAGCTTCGGACTCCGCTATCGATCGTACTGACCAAATTGGAGTTGGTGCAGCAATCTGCCGTGGATGTTAAACCAGAGACACTGCTTCCGCTTCACGATGAGGTGCTTCGTGTCATTCACTTGGTGGATGAGCTGCAATTTTTAACTTCGGCAACAGCTCGCGTAAGCTGAACGGTTTCGTGATATAATCGTCGGCTCCGAGCTCCAGTCCGATGATTTTATCGGTTTCTTCCGTTTTGGCTGTAACCATGATGATCCCGCAGGAGGAGTTCTGTCTCAATTCACGGCATACGTCGATACCGCTTTTGCCTGGCAGCATCCAGTCGAGCAAGACAATGGCCGGTTTCGCCGTCTGAGCGAGGCGAATTGCTTCAAGTCCGTCCATTGCGGTAAGGACATGATAGCCTTCCTGTTCCAAATACTGCGTCATTGATGCCAGCAATTGATGTTCGTCTTCCACGATCAGCAATGTGGTTTCCATACAATGTGTCCTTTCGTATGTTTATTGGCTTCATTATACCATCCTGATTTGCGTATCGGACAAATCCACAGCATATACGGAAGTCCTCCACAAGTTCTACACATTGTTTCTATACAATGATGAAGAACAAAAAATGTATGACGGAGGTCAGACAATATGAGAAAAACACATTTGCTCGGCTATGCAGGTTTTTCGGGTATCTTCATTTTTGCGATTTCCATTTTACTGCTGCACGGATGGCAACCAGAAATTTCAATTCGTTATGATGCCATGAGTTATTATGTATACGGACAACTGGGGTGGCTGCTCTGGGCGGGTCTTCTCGGTCTTGGACTCGGATCGTTGGCGCTTGCTGCGGGTTTTTGGCGTATACAGCAAGGAGCATATGCGAGAGTTGGCATACTATGTGCGGGTATATGGGGCACGGGTTTATTGATTGCGGCTATTTTTCCGACGGATCCCAAAGGAAGCTGGAATCAGCCACCATCGACGAGTGGTATGATCCATTTTGCAGCAGCCATCCTTGCTTTTATCGGCTATCACGTTGGCCGCCCTGTTTATTGCCCATGCCTTCATAAAAGACGGGCGCTGGAAGCCGGTTCAAAAATGGATTGTCCCGGTTACGGCCCTGACGGCTATTTCCTTTATCCTAATCATTATCTCCATTGTGTCCATTTTTGTCTCCCACGGGTCGCCGCTCTATTTTGGACTGACGGAAAGATTGTTTTTCTTCATGAGCCTCTGCTGGATCGGCATCGCTTCAGTCGGGCTGTTGCGCTCGGAACGATGAAGTCCAGATTGACAAAATGATTGGCGTCTAGTAGTGTATCAGCAAATATGGAATTTATGCCCAACAAGTCTGGTCAGATGAAAATGCTGATCCTGATAGCACTACCTATAGACTTCTGGAGGAGGATTCTATGAATATTGTAAAAATCGAGGCGGGTGGAACAACTATCGCCGTAGTAAACGGCGTCGCGCCAGTTATCAACGATGTACAATCCGCATTGGATTTTATGGCAACCGTAAGATATGAAACGGACTGTGATCGTATTGTTATCGAAAAGTCGCTAATCAGCGAGAGTTTTTTTGACCTTAAAACGCGTCTTGCGGGCGAAATTTTGCAAAAATTCATTAATTATCAAGTGCAGATGGCGATTGTAGGAGACTTTTCGATGTATTCGAGTCAGAGTCTGAAGGATTTTATATATGAATGCAACAATGGAAACGATATTTTCTTCGTTTCTACGGAGCAGCAAGCGATCGAAAAGCTAAGCAATATAAAACCGGGTCATTTCAGGTGAAGATGTCAGGCTATGGTGATATGTTTGCAGATTATCGCATGAACACTATTCCTGCGGGCGTTGTTGCTTTAAGGGATGATCGAATAAAGGAGACTTGGACGGCATCGGTAGAGTCATTTTTGCTCGCGCCCGTGCCAGTAACACAATCGCTATATGCTGCGATCATGCAAGGAACATTGGAACCGAAGGCATTGCCTGAAATACCTAAGGTCAATGTCTCATGGTTTGATGGGATTGCCTGGTATCGTGACAATTCGGATGGACGATTGCACGGAGTCGCACAAAAATTGCCGAACGATTGGAAACTCTATGATATGTTGGGCAATGTCTGGGAATGGTGCTGGGATCTGTATGATATCGAGGTATACGGATCTTACCAGGTATTTCGCGGTGGCAGTTGGGCTGAAGAAGCACCGGGATGTGGAGCAACTTGCCGTCGGCGGAGTCATCCCTCTTTTCGTATCGATGATCTTGGTTTCCGTCTTGCCAAAACACTGTAACTGGAGAGGTTAGAGATGAAGAAAAGCGAAAACGTCAAAATAGTTGGTCAAACCGCATCTGCCGGCTTTCAAGTTGGGGTTCGGAGGACGCTGCCGATTTCACCGGAACAGTCATGGGCGTTTCTTACCTCCTCTGAAGGATTGAAGCTATGGCTTGGAACTACTCCGACCCTTTCATTGAAAGAAGGGGAGACCTTTAAATCCGATGAGGGAATTACAGGGCAATTCAGGGTGGTTAAACCTTTGAAACAGATCCGCTTAAAGTGGGGAAAGACGGGGTGGGACAAACCATCCACACTGCAAATCCGGCTGATATCCGATAAACCAGACAGAACAACGATTAGCTTTCATCAAGAGAACTTGGATCATGCAAATACACGCGAACAAATGAAGATTTATTGGGAAGAGGTGCTAGCCGCGATAAAGGAAAAGACAAGTCATTAATCATGATAAAAGAGATGAGGTCAGGGGATTGATCCCTTAGGTAACATACGAATAAAAGGTTAGCCCTATTGGCTAACCTTTTTTTGTTCTGTTATGAAAATGGGGCCGGTCGAACCCCTGGGTTCAGACTTTGCATAGGGAACGAAGGCGGGCGAGTACACCACCCACGCCTTAGGAGACATCCGTCTGTTAGCCCGAGTCTAACGAATCTCATCCACGTTATTTGTACATATTAGCTATGATTTTAAATCTAACGAATCTCAGACACTCTATTTGCCGTTTATGTTCTGTCTGGAGCAGAAAAGAAGGAAATAACGTTACCCAGCTTCGTTACATTTTGCCCGAGGTTGTTTTTGTACAAATAGCGATTGTGAGATTCGTTAAAAAAATTTTGAAAAATTTTGATCACGTTCTCGGTCACATTTTCGCTCCTAAGTCGTAGTCTTGGTCACGTTATCGTTCCTTCTCGCTCCAGGTCCCGTCTCGGTCAAAGCCTCGCTCTAAACCTCGGTCTCGGGGAGCCGGTAGGTTCGGTACCGTAGTTTGCCGCTTGCGATCAACAGCAATTGTTTGCTAGCGAGTTGACGGAGGATTTTGCGCGAATGTTGCTCCGAAAGCTGTAGATGAGCAGAAATTTCACCGGGTGTAAAAGGGCGCAGCAGTCTACGGGCAAACCGTAAGGTTTCTGCCTCCGCCCAATGGAGTCCGGAAGGTACCGAACTTGAGAGAAACTTTCCTATAAAGGAAAGGGTAAGCTGCTTGCAGACGCCCGGATCGTCGCGGATAGATAAGTAGGCGATCGGGAGGAACAGCCAATCATCAAGAGCCAGTAAAGACTGCTTCATGCACAAATCCTTAAATCGATTGACTTCAATGTCCCTGGCGTGGCTCCGATAATCTTGAATTTCAATACAGCCCTTGGCATTTCCCGGTAAATAAGCGAGGTCGAGATAACGATAGCCGTTATTATAGTCCCTAATCTCATATTCAGGGTATAAGTAATCAAAGTTGCCTATGGCGGGATACCAAATCCTGCGCAAAAAATCGACCGTTCCCCAGCTTAGTCCCTTTCGAAGCAGCTCTCTTCTTCGCGGACTTATCTCCTCAGCCATTTGCTGATCCAGCCATTTCGCATAAACATCTTCAAACATGCTCATTTTAGTTCACTTCCATCCCCAATAAAACAAAAACCGCCCCAACACTCCATGTTCGAGAACATGAGCATCAAAGCGGTATATGCTTTACACCGATTAATTAATATTTACTATAACAAAATATGGTAATTTGTTCAAGTCAGTCGCTTATGTCAAATCTATACGAAGGTGATAATGGGAAATAGCTATCTACATCATAAAGTGGATGAAGCGGACAAATAACATTCATATATTCGAATTTTTGGAAGTGTGTAGGATAAATATGGGACCCCCCATGTGGATGATTCTGGCAAACGTATACACGAGAAGCTTTTGTCTATAGAATAGAGTAGTTGATCTTAGATTAGGAGCGGATGGTATTATGGTCAAGGCTTATTCATGGCTCATTTTTTGTGTCATCGTTTGGGGGAGCAATTTTGTGTTTGGAAAGATGCTAATTCAACATTTCTCGCCAACGGTGCTTACCGAATTGAGACTATTGTTTATTGTGATGTTTTTAGTTGGACTAGCTGCTTTTAAAAAAGCTTTTGCGAGTATCAATAAAACAGATTTTATATTGCTGTTTGTTCTTGGTGTGATCGGCGTGTTTATTAATCAATGGTCCTTTTTTGCGGGCCTTCAAACTGCCGACCCTACAACGTCGGCATTAATTTTAGCAATGACGCCTATTTTGGCAGGGGTATTGGCAGCGGTATTTTTAAAGGAGAAATTAACGGTTCGGATGCTGCTGGGATCCATCATTGCAATATTAGGCATTTTCTTTGTAGTGACGAAAGGGAACTTTTCAACAATACATGTAGATCAAGGGCTGTTATGGATCGTGCTCACCATGGTGACATTTGCCATAATGATTATTATGACGAGAGTACTTTCTCAAAGAATCAATCCTCTGACAATCACTCTCTATTCAAATATCGTCGGCTTTATAGTTGGGCTGCCTTTCATATCTGCATTAGATCATCCCATTCGGATAAGTCTCCAAATCCATGATTGGGCTTTTTTAATTGGGACAGCCGTGGTTGTGCATGGGATAGCCACGCTGATTTGGAATCAAAACATCCGGCATGTGGATGCGTCAAAAGCGTCGATTTTATCTAATTTAGAGCCATTTGTTGCTATGGTGATGGGATTTGTTCTGCTGTACAAGCCAATCACGGGAGTTGAGATATTAGGATCTCTCCTGATTGTCGGGGGAGTAGTGTTATCCACTCTTCAACGAAAGAAAAAGGTTAGCCATTCTGGCTAGCCTTTTTTAATGGATGTTGGGATTGGCTGGCTTCTATATATGAAAAAGTTAGGAAGGATCAGCAGCAGCACCAGAGAGGCATAGACGCCAATGGAGTAGCTGGCAGCGTAATCGAAACCGAAGCCCTGTTGAACAAGGGAGGTCGTAAGATGAATCAGCATATTCGTAAAACAAAAAGCGTAGCTTCGCATCATCCAGCTCCGGTGCTGGGCGATCCGTTTCCTTTTGATTTGGACAAGCGCGGTGATGGTGAAAGCCATCCATATCATATTCATCGCATTGAATCCCATGCTGCTGATTTTTCCGCCGGTAGCGTAGGGCGCCATAAATCCAGAAGTCAGCACCACAAGAAATACTGACACAACATAAATGTAGCCATTCATGCGGTGGATTTTGCGGTTTCTTGCCAAAAGCCGATTCGAAAAATTGATCAGCCCCGCAGCTGTGGCGATACAGGCAAAGGCAACATGCACATACATTACGTTTAACCATGTCCGAAGTTTTAACTCGCGGCGCAATCCGGTTTTGTGGCTCAAAAATTGCGTCGCTTCTGGATCAATCAAGTAGTTTTTTACTAAGGCGTACAGGATGACAATAATGCTGATCACGGACAAAATAATAAAAAGAGTATTACGTTTCTTCATGTAACTTAAAATCCCCCATCGGTTCAGGAAACCCGTTTTCCCGTTAATTTAGATCCCGGCAGTACGCCAGCTTTGGCGAACCCGGTCATTAGATTTCCTTCGGCAGCCACTTCAAATCGCAGATTCAATCTCATCGGTTTGGAGATTTGGAGCGACCAGGCAAGCTTGTCGCCCTGAAGCAAGGGATTCATAAACGCTACCGTTTCATCTCCCTGCGTGGCTGTCCCCTGAGTGATCCCATTCCGGGTTGAAATCGAAAGCCTGACCTGCATTTTCCCGACAGGCGTTGCGATAGTTGTATCCCAATCTCCGTCAAAAGCAGATGCCTCGGTAGTATTATGCCGATTCTCCAATGCCGCTGTCTCTGTAGGTGCCCCTGGCGTTGTCACCGTGTCCGAAGCGTTCGGATCGTTGCTGCTTAATTCCTTTTGCGTCCTTGGCGCCATGCCTTTCTCTCGCCAAACGGTTCCTCTCCGTTCGAACTCAAACAGCTCCTCTACTGCATGAGCGATACGCGGTCCAAGCTCGCGTTCTACCAGATGCAGGGCCACATCGAGCCCGGATGTTACGCCTCCGCCTGTAACCAGATTGCCGTCATCGACAACGCGCGCCTGGATGGGAATAGCGCCGGTCGATCCGAGAAGATCCATGCCCAAATGATGGGTCACAGCCCGTCTGCCTTCCAATAAACCTATCATGGCCAGCAGCAGGGAGCCGCCGCATACGGTAGCAACTACGACATCTTGCTGCAGAAGCGCCTGCCGGATCAGTCCGCTTAATGCCGTATTCATTGCCCGGACCAAAATAGCCGGCACGGAATCAGATCCATCCCCGGCCACATCTCCAGATGCGCCAGGGACCAGAATGATCCCTGCCCTATCCGGCTTCAGCTGTCCGCTAGCTTCAATGATTAACCCGTTTGTGCCGCTAGGCACGGGTCTTGGCCCTTCGGCCGTAACGAATTCAACGTTAAGTGCTCCGCCTGCAAACATTTCGGCAGCACAAAACACCTCGTAAGGCGCTATCGCATCTAAAAGATCAAAACCATCAAATAAAACAATTTGAACGGATAGCATAAACCATTCTCCTTTTACCACATCAGTTTAGTTTGTATCGGCCGTAACATAACAGGATCATACCAAGCAGATATCTCGAACCCGGCTATGAAAAAGTCACAAAACAATAAACAATTCATCACAAAACGAAAGGTTTGGTTTTTTGAATCAAAAAAATGATAAACTTATTTCGAATTCCATGAGAACGATTCTATTTTTATCATCTATAGGATAGATCACAAGCTTAAAGGTGGAATACTCAATGAATGAAAGAAAAACGATTTTGGTCGTGGATGACGATGAGAGCATTGTCGAGCTTTTGAAGGATTTTTTGGAGCATGATAACTTTCGAGTAGAGACCGCCTGCGATGCGGCACAAGCGTTTGCCGAGTTCCGGCGGAGTGCGATTGACTGCATGATTGTTGACATCATGATGCCGGGACTGGATGGTTTTGAATTATGCAGGCGAATACGCGCGGAAAGCAGCGTTCCTATCCTGTTCTTGAGCGCGCGCAGTGATGATATAGACAAGATTCGAGGATTGACGCTGGGCGGCGACGATTACATTGTCAAGACGGCCTCCGTTGGGGAGATTGTTGCCAGGGTGAAAGCCGTATTGCGGCGTACCGGCCCTCAGCAGGAGGCAAGCCGAGCGATCCTGGACTATGGACGCCTTGCAATCAATCTATCCACGCGGGAAGTATCGGTAGAGGGGCAGAGCATCTCGCTCACCCCTAAGGAATTTGAGCTGTTGAGACTGTTTGCCGAGCATCCCCGGCATGTTTTTTCGTATGATCAATTGCTTCAGAAATTCTGGGACGGCGTGGGCGATAGGCACACCATTCGCGTTCATCTTAGCCGGCTTCGCGAGAAGATTGAGGCTGATCCGAATCACCCTCAATACTTGATTAATGTGTGGGGCGTGGGCTACCGGTTCGAGGGAGGATGATATGAGGACTGTTCACATTCGTACATTCACAATGCTTGGCTTGTTAGTCATGCTTTTAGTGCCCTGGATCTTTTTCCTAACCGCACATTTCTTGCAAACAAATACTTTAAGCTTGGGCGACAATCAGCTTCAAAAACAGAGGATACAAAAAAGAGTGTCTGAGATAACCCGTCTGATCGAAACTAATGCGGACAACTGGACGGATCCTATCTGGCAAAACGAGCTGCAAACTCTTTTACGGGAAGCGAAATTAGATGCAGTTATTCTGGATGCCTCTGATCAGGAAATTTACCGATCCAAGCCGGGACGTGAAAGGGCATGGCTGTCGACCGAACAGTTTTCCGTGATCGGGGATGGCCAGGTGATTGGCCGTGCCGTCATTTATCTGCCCAGTTCAAAAGCGGTTTCGATGATTGCGATTGTTTCGGGGCTATTACTGGCTGTTATTATAGTCGCTGTCGCAATGCGGAGGCTCATTCTCAAGCCCCTCGACAGAATGAGCAGAGCTGCCCGGCAACTGGCCTCCGGAGATTGGGATGTTCAGCTGCCCTCGTCCAAAATTACGGAAATTGCCGAAGTACGCAATGGTTTCGAAGTCATGGTGGGGGGGCTGCAGCAATCTTTTCAGAAACAACTGGAAATGGAAGAGGAACGCCGATTCGTAATTGCTGCCGTCGCACATGATTTAAGGACACCGTTGTTTGCTTTGCGGGGTTATTTAGACGGCATAGAACAAGGCATTGCAGAGTCCCCGGAGAAATTGGCAAAATACTTGGCGGCCTGCAAGGAAAAATCAGCGCAGTTAGACAGGCTGGTCGAGGACCTGTTCACATTTACGAAGGTTGAATATTTGGAAGCGGAGCTGAACAGAAGTACGCTTGACTTTGGGTTTATTTTGCAAAAAGCGGTTAATAACCTAAGGCCGCTAGCCCAGCAAAAGGACATCTCTGTAATCATGAACTGTTCTTCAGATGATTTGCGCGTTATAGGCGATGCGCATTTATTGGAGAGAGCCTTAAACAATATTATGGATAATGCGGTTAGACATACACCTTCCGATGGTAAGATTCTCGTTCAATGCGAGAAGGATGAGCATAAAGTAATTTTTACGATTCAGGATACAGGCCAAGGTTTTGCTTCAGATGAATTGGGGCATGTATTTGAACCGCTATATCGGGGAGAAGCCTCCAGAAATCGATCAACAGGAGGAGCCGGATTAGGGTTATCTATCTCACAGAGAATTATTAAGCAGCACGGAGGTGAGATTGCCGCAGGCAACCATCCCGACCAGGGAGCCCTTCTGTCAGGCTGGATCCCTTTAGCGACCGCTTAATAGGATAAAGCCTATTAAGCGGTTTGCGATAGGGGACGCCCTTGCCGGGCGGCAAGACGTGAACTCCGCATCGTCAAATCTTCATCCGTGTTGCTTCCAAGCCTCCAGATTCAGCTCATTGTTCATGGCTGCAGCGGCAAATGCACCCATAGAAGCGGCGGCAATGGCCTGATGAAGCCGAGATGCGGCGTCTCCGACACTATAGATGCCCGGAATATTCGTTTTTCCGAACTCATCGACGACAATCATTCCTGTTTCCGTGAGGCGGCAGCCTATGGCTCGCGGCAGATCCGAACCTGTGACCAGCTCCGGCTTGAAAAAGATCCCCGCACATGGAAGGGCCGTCCCGTCTTCGAGAACAACCTGCCTAACCGCCCCGTCGATAGAGTCAATGGATCGAATCGGCGATTCGAATAGGGGAACGCGTTGCCGCCGGAGTTCCTCGCGCTGATCATCACTCAGTTCATCGGGGCCGTTCGTACAGATGGTAAATTGGTTCGTCCATCCGGAAATCAATGGCGCGAAGTGCATGAGCTCCGCCCCTTTGTTAATGATGACAAGCGGCTGATCCCGCAATTCCCAGCCATCGCAGTACGGGCAGACGAAGGCGCTTTTTCCATAGACTTCGGCTAGTCCTGGGATGTCCAGCGGCCGATCTTTCATTCCGACAGCAAATAGAATTTTTTTGCTTGTAAAGACAGTCCCTTGCGCTGTCGTAATTTGAAACTGAGCATCCGTTCCCGCAATCGATACCGCTGTATCATCCATAAAAGATACGGAAGGATAGGCGCTGATCTCTTCCCGTGCAATTCGCCGGAACTCGCCCGGTTGTATCCCGTCGCGGGTAAGAAACCCATGGGACTCACGAGTCACTGCATTGCGAGGGCGGCCCTCATCGATCACTACTACATTCTTTCTTGCTCTTCCTAGAACGAGGGCAGCATTCAAACCTGCCGGACCTCCGCCGATAATCGCTACATCGAATAATTGGCTTTGCATGTGTGTTTCGACCCTCCATAGATCTATAATATCCACAATTGAAATGCAAGAAGTGTATCACTTCTTGTCTTTAGCATAGCTGCAGTCCTTATTTGCCGCGTTCAGCACGGACTGGATCGTATGCTCCCGCAAGTATTGATAGAGATGCTGTTCCGCACCATCCATCACCTTTTTTACCAAGCATTCCCCATGTTTGTGCTCATCATGATCCTGTCGAACAGTGCTCTCTTCCGATAACAACCGGTGCTGCTGCGAATTCAAATTCGAGCATTCAAACAGCTGCTGCCGGCCTTCGATCACATGGATGACATCAAGAAACGTAATTTCTCCCGCCGGTCTTGCGAGCTCGTAACCGCCATTCACTCCCGGCACGGCGCGTACAATGCCATCCTGCCGCAGCTTGGACATGATTTTGGATAAATAGCTCTCTGAAACACCGAGCATGGCGGATAATTCCTTGATCCCCACATGGTTCTGACGATCCGAGTGAGCTAAATGAATTAAAGCATGCAGGGCGTAATCGGTGCTTTTGGAAAACTGCATGTTGATTCCCCTCCTTTTTTAATAATTATCTAGTTATGGATCTACGATATCCATAATAATTGATTCGGCTTCATTTTGCAATTATCGAAATAGTCGAATAAAACTCAAATATTTAATTAAATGTAATTAATTCGTAATATTTGAATATATCAAAATAGTACGAATTTTTCCGGTGTTATTTTTGTATTCATAAGGTTAACCATGATCTGGTTAGCCTTTTTTCGTTTAATATCGTAATTTTTGCCGCGACGATTGAGGACGTAGTCATAGAAAAAAAGGCGGCGACATATCTTGAAGTAATTTTGTCGTTCGGGAAAACGATCATGTCGATTTTTTTAAAAATGCTGCAAATTCAAAAAAGCTAGGGAAGGAGGTTCTGCTGAATGCCTCTTCAGGAAGAAGGTACGCTCGCAGTTGGGTCCGGTCCCATGCTCCTGGCATTTGCCGAATCATGGTACGAATCCGGTTTATCTAAGCTCACGGTATTCATAAGCGACATGGAGGCCACAGACACGGCAAAATTGACACAACTCCGGGACAATGCGCGTCGCGTTAACCTGGAGGTTTCGCTAAAAATCCTTGCAGCCGTAGAAAACGAGGAACCCGATTGGAGGAGGATCATAGGGCCGTTTCAATTTATTATTTATGCTGCAGAGACAGATGATTGGGGGGAGCTTCGGCAGCTTCAGGAGGCTTGTATAGCAGAAAGGAGACCGATGCTTCCCGTCGTTGCCGCTCATGGATTGGGATGGATAGGACCTCTGGCTGAACCTGGCGGAAGCGGAAGCTGGGAATCAGCTTGGCGGCGTATCCATGCCACGGCTGTTCCCAAGAGCCGGGAGCAGGAGCGACTCTCATCCACGGCTGCCGCCGTGTTAACGAATGTTGTCGTGCATCAATGGCAAAAAGCAAGAAGAGAAGATGAGGAGCTCGATTGCAGGAATCAATGCTTTATTCTGGAGCCGGAGACGTTAACCGGAAGCTGGCATGTGATTGTTCCACATCCTCTTGTAACCGGGTATGAATTCGCACGGCAGATCCAAACTCCGGAGCTTGACCGAATTCTTGAAATCAGCGCGGAGCCTGTGTCCTCAGACGAGTGGTTCGTTTATTTTAATAATTTGACTTCAGAGGTGGCAGGCATATTCCATGCCTGGGGGGAAGGCGACTTGATTCAAATCCCGCTGGCGCAGTGTCTCGTTCAACCTGTCGACCCGTTAACGGAAGGTCCCGCAGAGCTTCTCCCTGCGATCGTCCGCAGCGGGCTGACGCATGATGAAGCGCGGCGAGAGTCGGCCCTGGCGGGCTTGGAAGCTCACGCTGTCCGGCTGCTGCCGCTGCAGCTCGCTGGCTTGCCCCAGCATTTGCAGGAGAGCGTGTTCGTCGGAGCGGGGAGCACGGCTGCGGAAGCGGTAGGGCGTGCCCTCAGGCTGTGCCTGGAGCAGAAGCTGGCCGAACGGCTGCAATCTCGGAGACAACACGTAAGGCGCATAGCATGGACGGAAGCGGAAGATGTCCGCTGCCGTTATTACTTGGAAGCTCTAAATATTACGGGAGGAGAAGTGCTGATTGCTGCGGGCCAGCCGCTGCTTGGCTTTTCTGTAGTTTGGGTTTGCTCGGGCACTTCATGGTACGTTAGCGCAGACCTCAGCTTTACGCTGGCACTTCGCAGTTCCCTCCAGAAAGCACTGGAAAAGGCGGAGTCTGCGGAGATAGCGCCTGTGATTGAGGAGGATCAAGGTAACGGGGTGGCCATGATTACTAACGGCGAATCTATGGATTATTCGTCGTTGACACAGGAGGCGGTTCAAAATTTGAAGCAGTCCTCTGCTGCTTTAAAGGTATTCGATTTGCGAAGCGAGTCATTCCTTGGAGAAGGACCCTTTGTATTATATGGAGTTATCCTCAAAGAAGAGGAGGAGATCCTGTGAGTTCCGTGTTCATCGTTGGGGAGGGAAGGCTTGCGGACACGGTGTGTCAGTATTTGTCCGGTTATTCGATCATTCGGAGGCCGGATTTTAGCGAAGGCGTACCGGAAGCAAAGCTCGTTTTGGTGCTGCAGGAAGAGGAGCAGGAGGATTCCTCTCTATCACGCCAAGCAGAGAGAATTCTACAGCCGCTGGGAATCCCTTGGTTATGTGCTTATATATCTTTGGGAGAAGGCGTAATTGGCCCGCTGGTTCGTCCAGGGGGAACCGGCTGCTTTCAATGTGCTGAGACAAGGCTGTCTTTGGCAGGAAGCCATCGGGAAGAAGTAGAGGAAATGCTCATGAAGCTGGTCGATCCCGATTATATTCCTTCCTTCCAGGGCAGGCCGCTAGCGGCAGGATTGACTTACATGGCACATATCGTTGCGAGGGAAGTAGTAAAGATGATACGGGGCGACAGGACAAATTGCGAGGAGCATGTCTATCTTGTTCATCTCGGCACGCTGGAGTGCACCATTCATTATATTCTCCCTCGCGGAGCATGTCCGGCCTGCAGCCATATGCCGGATGACACGCCGGAATCGGCCGAAATACTGCTGAAGCCCTGCCGCAAGCTAGGGCAGAGTTACCGCTGCCGATCGATGGATGATCTACAGGACATTTTGACCAAAGATTATTGGGATCGCCGTACCGGTTTTTTTAATGACAAGTACTGGGATATGGCGTCTCCATTTGCCAGCGTTGCCTTTAACCTGCCGGTTGGCTACTATGATGAAGTGACGGGGGGGCGTTCTGAATCCTATAAGAGCAGTGAGCTTGCAGCCCTGCTAGAGGGGCTGGAACGGTATTGCGGCATCGAACCCCGGGGTAAACGAACGGTCGTGTTCGACAGCTATGCTCGTTTGCAGGATGTCGCTATCGACCCTGCCAGGGTGGGCTTCCATGCCGAGGAGCAATATGAGCAGGCGGATTTTTCCTTCAAACGGTTTGACCCGGAATCTCCCATGGAATGGGTTTGGGGTTACTCGTTCCTGGAGCAGCGTCCCATTCTGATTCCTAAGCTGCTTGCTTATTACAGCATGAGCGACGGAGGAGGATTCGTTTACGAAACTTCAAACGGATGCGCCGTGGGGGGGAGTCTGGAGGAAGCGATTTTGTACGGGATTCTTGAGGTCGTCGAGCGGGACTCCTTCCTGATGACTTGGTATGCAAGGCTTCCGGTGCCGCGACTGCAGCATAGCTCGTCGGGTGACCCCGAGCTCTCCCTGATGATCAGCCGCGTACAGGCAGTTATGGGATACGAAGTACATTTGTACAATACGACGATGGAAAACGGAATCCCGAGCATATGGGCCCTGGCTAAAGGAAGCAGCGAGCAGGGTGTAAATCTGCTATGTGCGGCGGGTGCACATCTAGACCCGGTCAGGGCAGCCAAGAGCGCTGTCCACGAGCTCGCTAGCCTGCTTCCGTTTGCTGAGAAGAGGCGGCGAGCGCGCGAGGAGGAGGCAGAGGCGATGCTGGATGATTCGTTCCTTGTCGAGCACATGGAAGATCATTCTCTGCTGTACAGCTTGCCGCAAGCGGAGGAAAGGCTGCGGTTTCTGCTGGGTGGGCAGCGCCCCCTCCGGACCTTTGCTGAAGAATTCCGTCCCTTCCCGGCTAACGAGGATTTAACGGAGGACTTAAAATCTGTCCTTCAAGTGTTCCATGATTTACAATTGGATGTTATTGTTGTTGATCAATCGTCGAAGGAGACGCTCCGTCATGGACTGCACTGTGTGAAAGTGCTGATTCCAGGAATGCTGCCGATGACCTTCGGCCATCATTTTACCCGGCTGAATGGTCTGGACCGGGTTCTGGATGTTCCGATGAAGCTAGGATACGCAAGCCGCAGGCTTACTCCCGAAGATCTCAACCCTTTTCCCCATCCATTCCCGTAGTGTTTGTAACGGAAGCCCTTCTTTTAGGCAAATTATCAAGTTTTTTTATCTTAGATACCAGTCCAATCCCTGAACGGTACTTCATCATAAAATTTAGAAGAAACCTGGAAGGGAGGATGAACTATGGGAGAACTGGGTGGAATCGGCAGCTGTCACGGCCTGTTTACTAGCACAGGCGTAATCCTTGTGCTCTTCATTCTGTTGGTTATTGTTTCCCGTGCGTTTGTTATCTAATTAATGCGCTGTGTTCATCTTCATAGTCAATGCCCAAGCCTAACCGGCTTGGGCATTTTTTCTTGCCTGGTCATCCGTTGTTTAAAAATTGACCATATATGAACGTACATACAATGCTATTTCCGAGTTAGATAAATAACCTCTTCTTGCGTGCTAACACCAGCGATGGCAAAATAAGCAGCAGCGTGATTGAGCCGTACACCCCAAGGATGTAGCTGGTCTTATAAGCAAGGCCAAATGCATGATGGCACAGTAAGGAAATCAGATGAATGAACAGATTCGTAAAACAGAAGGCGTAGCTTCGGAACATCCAGTTACGATGGCGAATCATGTCCCGTTTCTTGATATGATACAGCGCGATCACCGTCATGCCGGGCCAGATCATATTCAGCAGATTGAAGGGAATGCTGGTCAGCTTCCCGCCTGTGGCGTATGGAGCCATATAGCCGGACGTCAAGGAGACGAGAAACATGGATACGAAATAGACGTAACCGTTGATCCTATGAAATTTGCGGGAGCGCTCGAATAAGCTGCTAGAAAAATTGATGATGCCCGATCCCATGGCTAGACAGGCAAAAATGACATGAAAATACATGACATTAAGCCAAACGGGTATTTGGAGAGGCCGTTTAAGATTTGTTTTGTGGCTTAGAAAGCCCGCCGCTTGCGGGTCGTAGACAAAGTTATAATAGACGACATAAATGATAAAGGCTAGTGAAACGACCGAGAGAAGATAGAGCGCTTTCTTGTTCAGCATTGTCATGTAACCCCATAAAATTGTGATGTAACCCCGCCGCCAAGAACGCGACTCGGGACGGCTAAATGATACCCCACCCAGCAAAATTTAACAATAACAAAATGCGGGACCGTGCTCGCCAATGACAGCTTGGCCGCTCGATCCCGTCACATTGTCTTATTTATATGGATCGATCGTCTGGATCGTCCCGTCATCGTTGTATTTCAGTTCCGTGAACTTCACGCTGCGCTTGTTGTCGGCTCCTCCGGACAAGGAGCTGTCGTGGTAGAACAAATACCATTTGTCCTTGAATTGCACGATAGAATGGTGGGTGGTCCAGCCGAGAACAGGCGTTAGAATCGTCCCTTTGTAAACGTAAGGACCCATTGGATTTTTGCTCATCGCATAGACGATTTTGTGTGTAGAACCGGTTGAATAGGACAGATAGTAGTACCCGTTATGTTTATGAACCCATGGTCCTTCGAAAAATCTGCGATCCTCATCCCCGGCAAGCAGCGGATTTCCGTCCTCGTCCACGATGGATATTTCTACAGGTGTGTCTTTGAAGGTCAGCATATCCTCGCTGAGCTCGGCCACCCTTGGTCCAAGTGCAGGCGCGTCTGCAGCAGGCCCCTCTGCGTCAGGCTTGAAGGTGCCGGTTTGCCATTTCTCCAGCTGTCCGCCCCACAGGCCGCCGAAATAAATATATGCTTTGTCGTCCTCATCGACCAGAACGGCAGGATCGATGCTGAAGCTTCCCGGGATATAGTCCGGCTGCGGCGTAAACGGCCCGGCTGGAGAAGAACTGGTTGCTACGCCGAGTCTGAAAATACCGTCATGATCCCGGGCTGGGAAGAACAAGTAATATGTATTGTTCTTGTAGGCGGCATCGGGAGCCCACAGCTGCTGCTTGGCCCATGGAATGTCGCGAAGATGCAGAACCTCGCCATGGTCGACGCAAGGGGAATCAGTATCTTCCATGGATAGGACGTGGTAATCCTCCATGTCGTATTGGTCGCCGTTGTCATTGGATTCCATTTCATGATCAAGGTCATGCGAAGGGTAGATGTACAGCTTGCCCTCAAATACGTGGGCAGAAGGGTCTGCGGTATAAATATGAGTAACTAAAGGCTCGTTTTGCTTTACTGGTTTGCTCATTGGAATTCCTCCTTGGTAGCGTCCTAGAAAAATAGGCTGACTATTTTTATTTTAGCAAAAATACAGCGAAGATAGACCCCAAAAATGTTTTGTTTTTCACCAAAAAACTATATTTAATTCCAAAGATAGCTGAGTCCGGCTGACGTTACGGCTGTCTGATTCAAGCTTGCCTGGAATTATGAGGCTGCATAGCTGCTCAAAGCATTCTCGATATAACCCCTTGCTAAAGCTGCACAAAGCTGTTTTTAACCTTCAAATGATGCAAAAGTGCAGCAATATTTTTAGATTTTGGCTCTATCGAGAAATGATACTGCAATAATACGGGAATTTGGACAGTCTATGTCTGGTTTTTGAGTTTTCCCCCAGGAATGATGCACTTTTGCAGAAATTTTACCCGTAGTGGACCAGAAGGTGTACGTGAATACGAAATTTCAACCGGAATTTAATCCCTATCATTTTATAGTCACTGGATATCGCTGGGCTGCATCTCGTATCTTACAATGTATTTGCCATTCCGCCCTGTTGCAGTTGTGAAGTATCCTTTGGCGCATAGCGATTGCAGCGTTCATACAGCCGTTCGATGATTGACGTTTAAATGAGTTTCGACATCAATAGGACGCAGAGGACGAGCAAGGCTACAGGCAAGGCGGATTACTTCACGTTCCGCTATATGGATAAGGCTGGCAGGCGAAATATCCGCCTGATAACGGCTAAGCACCATGCGCAGCAGCGTAATGCATAACTCAGGGCGGCGGGCCACGTCGTCATATGCAAAAGAGATGACCTGGAATCCCATGGCGGATAAGAAGGTTTCACGGTTGAGCTCGTTGCAGTATTTTTGCCTGTCCATATCTCTAACATGGGGGCCGAATCCCTTGATCTCAATGATCAGTTTTGCAGCCAGGTTGAACCAAGCAAAATCACAAAAATAAGAGCGTCCGCGCCAATCCAGCACTTCATATTCAGGATGAAGTCCAAAGCGGCAGCGTTTCGTATAATGTTGTTAACTGTATGCATTGGAAAAATAAATCGGCATTGCCATCCTGGAAGGAAAAGGTTTTAATAAAAGTGAGTCCAGAGCTTGCACAACACTAAATTTGAAGCTTAGGAAGGGGAGTCTTACATATGAAACCGCGAATAACCGTGCTTACATTAGGTGTAGATGATTTAGAAAGATCGCTGCATTTTTATCGGGATGGCCTCGGCTTTCCTACAGAAGGCATTGTTGGGCAAGAGTTCGAGCACGGGGCAGTGGCCTTCTTCGATCTGCATGCAGGTCTCAAGCTGGCTATTTGGAGGCGAAAGGATATTTCTTACGAGGCCAAGGTACCGCTCGCAGCGCCCAGTTCAACGGAAATGACGATCGGCCACAATGTAGGCAGCAAAGCGGAAGTCGATCAGGTGATCGAGCAGGCGAGGCAGGCAGGCGCAACGATCACCGATCCGCCGCATGATACGTTCTGGGGAGGATATTCGGCTCACTTCCTTGATCCAGACGGCCATTTGTGGGAGATAGTCTGGAATCCGGCGTGGGAGTTAGAGCCTTAGCAGAAGGAGATTCAATTTGCTGCTAAATGAAACAGTGATCGTAACTGGAGCGGCTTGGTGGATCGGAAAAGCATTCTTTTATGTATGAATTCAAATACAAATCCCAACTTACATCCCCGTTGAAGTTGGGATTTTGTATTTCGGCGAGAATGCCCTTTTATTCATCAAATGTTCATAACTTCCTGCTATCCTCCCTTATATATCGAAAGGAGAGATTTCAGATGAAGTGGTTGGAGATCGGGATGGCTCTGGTCGTCATGTTGATTATTTTTGGATACGTGTCAGGCGTCCTAGTGAAGGGCAAAAGAATGTTTGCCGTGGTCGGCACAGGCATCTTGATCCTTGGAGGACATATGCTGCTGGAAGGTTATAGGATGCAAATGATATTGTTCTATGCTCTCTTCGCTGTAATCTTATCAGGCTTCATATTTGGCGTGTTGTTCAGAAAGACGATTGAAATGAATGAAAGACCGAAGTTATGGAAAAGGATTACCGCACTGAGTATGGGGATCGTGACGGTGGCCGCTGCGCTTGCTGTCCCTCTGTATGCATTCCCGCTCATTGTTTTGCCAAGTCCAACGGGAACCCATCATGTGGGTACGGTCAACTACCATTGGATCGATGACAGTCGTGCAGAGGTGCGGACTGCTGCGGAAGGCGACAACCGGGAGGTTATGGTCCGGGTCTGGTACCCGGCAAAATTAGTGGATAATATGCGGCCCGCTCCCTATGCTCATCCTGCCCGGCAGCTGAAATTATTAGGCAAAGGTCAACCATTGTATGTAAATGCAATCATAGATTCTTTTAAAAACGTCAAGACACATTCCTATCTGCATTTGCCGGTCTCATCAGCCCAGTCCGGGTACCCTGTTCTTCTCTTCTCTCCGGGTTTTGGAGCCTCTAATTTCATGTACACGAGTATGACTGAAAATTTGGCGAGCCACGGTTACATCGTAGTAGCGGTAGAGCATCCGTATTATACGGAAATCCCGACTTTGTTTCCGGATGGACGAGTAACGAAAGAAAAAGTAGTTATAGCGGAAGAATCATTGGTCTGGGATAATATGGATGAACATATGCAGCTATGGGTGGATGATATCAAGTTTGTTCTCCATAGATTGTATGATTTGAATGAAAAAGATCCGCATAATATTTTAGCCGGAAGACTGGATCTCCATCGGATCGGCATGCTCGGCCACTCTTTTGGCGGGGCAGCTGCAGCGCAGGTTATGCACCAGGATTCCCGGGTATTGTCTGGTGTAAATATGGATGGTTTTCCATTTGGCGCAAAGATTGATGACGGACTGCCCAATCCGTTCTTATACATTCAAACAAGCTATAGTGATGATTTTGCCAATTTAGAGCTGTCTGATGAGGATTGGTCAGGTTCTAACGAATACTCAGGACTCGACCTTAAGATTGAATATGCCAGGGAGGCGGCCGAGCTGCTCCAGCGAAAGGAAGGAATTTTAAAAAATGGCGGGATGGAGTGGGTGGTTCCCGAGGCTGATCATATGAGCTTTTCCGATATCGTGCTGTATTCGCCTCTGTTTGGCAACCGCGACCTATCTTTGCTTGAAAAGGTTAATGAGAAGCTGTTGCGGTTTTTCGATGATTATGTGAAAGCTGAACATGTTCATTCCGCAGAATAACGATGAAATGGCAGAGGAGAACACGGATGATAAGAATATTGGTAGTGGACGACGATCCTTTTATTCGCGAATTGGTCAGACTTGCATTGCGGTCAGATCATTACGGCATTCTGGAAGCGGCTAATGGTACAGAGGCGATCGCCATGATCCATGATGAAAGACTGGAGCTGGCGATCGTGGACATCATGATGCCTGGCCCGGACGGACTCGAAGTGTGCCGCGAAATCAAACGGTATCTGGATATCCCCGTGCTCATGCTGACGGCCAAGGGGACGAACCTCGACAAGGTCACCGGCTTTCAGGCAGGTACGGATGACTATGTGGTGAAGCCGTTTGATCCGAAGGAGCTGAGCTATAGGGTAAAAGCTCTTTTGCGGAGATACCGGCTGGACCGGGGATACTCTCTTCAGGTGGGTCAATTATACATGAATGCCGAGAGACAGGTTTCTGTTGGCCAGCAAGTCATATCCTTGCCTCCTAAAGAGTTTGAGCTGTTGTATCGGCTAGCCTCGCAGCCCAATCGGACTTTAACCCGAGAGCAAATTATTGAGCGTGTTTGGGGCGGTGATTTTGAAGGGGGCGAACGAACTGTAGACGTACACGTGAAGCGGCTAAGAGAAAGGTTCTCCGGGCTGACGGACAGCTTTGAAATCGTAACCGTCAGGGGGCTTGGATACAGGCTGGAGGTTAAGTATGTTTAAGACGCTCTATGTACGCATCGTTGTCTATTATCTTGCTGCCGTACTCCTCGGTGTGGTAACCGCTTGGGCTGCGGCCATCTTCCTATTTCAGGATTCCACCGAACGCTACACAGAACAGGAGCTTGCTCTAAAAGGCCAGCAGCTTATTCAATTGTACAGTCAAACGCAGCCGGAGGATCGGCGGACATTCCTTGAAAGCGCGGCTCAGCTCTCATCCGTCAAAATGAAGGTAACTGCTCCGAACTCGCAGGAGATTCAATTTTATAACTGGGCTGCTGCCGACCATTTCTGCGACTGCGATATATCAGTCGCACTGCCATGGCCATTAGACGGGGGGACGTACCAGATGGAGCTTGCACAGGCCGCTTCCAGTGAATCCTCGGGCTTCACGGAAATCGGACTTATCTTATTAATTGTCCTGCTCGTGGGCGGGTTCGTTATTTTATTTTTTGCGAGGCGTTTGGTTACTCCTATTCAGACGGTAACGGCTGCGGCTAAGCAGCTGGCAACCGGTGATTTCGATGTGAGGCTGCCTGAGAATCAGCGCGATGAGATGGGGACGCTGTCCCAAGCTATAAATCACATGGCTGCGGAGCTCGGGCAGTTGGACCGGGAACGGCAGGAGTTTGTCGCTAACGTGTCCCATGAATTCCAGTCCCCGCTCACCTTAATGAAAGGCTTCTCCGCCATGCTTCTTGAAGGGTCGCTTCAAGACTCGGAGCGAACGCGAGCCCTCCAAATTATCATGCAGGAAAGTGAACGCTTATCGCGGCTAAGCGACAATTTACTCCGATTGGCTGCGCTGGACTCGGAAAGGTATGAAATTAATCCGGCATACTTCGACTTAGCTGAGCAGATCCGGAGAACAGTCCTCACCTTTGAACCGCTTTGGTCGGATAAACAGCTGGAGGTGGAGATGAAAGGGGCTCGAACGATGGTTTATGCAGATGAGGAGCTTCTGAACCAGGTGTGGATCAATCTTATGTCAAATGCAATTAAGTTCGCTCCTGCCGATGGAAGGATTATTATTGAGCTGCTGGCGGACAAGGATCAGGCGGAAATTCGTTTTTATGATAATGGCCCTCCAGTGCCGCCTGAAGATAGAGAGCAAATATTTAAACGATTTTTCAAAGCGGATCGGGCTAGAGACCGAAATATAGATGGCAATGGCTTAGGTTTGTCCATCGTCAAGAAAATCGTGGATTTCCATGAAGGAGCCATTTTTATAGTTTCAGAGAACGGGAGCGGCAAAGCGTTTGTCGTTCAAATTCCTGTCATGCCATGCTATGCAGCGGAGCGAATGACATAGATGGCCCTGCTCGGTCTATCCGGTTTCTTGCTGTCCGCCGGAGCTGATCAGGATTCGTCAGACTAAGTAAGACTAAGTCATGTGAGCACGAACGAGCACAGCTACACCACGAATAAGTATGCGGGAGTACCTAACGCTCAAGCCAATCTGGCTTGAGCGTTAGGATGGTGAGCCACTATGCGAAAGGCCGTTAGCTCACCAGCTTCAAACCGATAATGGTGAAGATAATGCCTAGAATACAAAAGACTCTTAACGCATTTCGCGGCTCCTTAAAAAACAATATTCCGATCAAAGTAGAGCCAAGCGTGCCAATTCCCGTCCAAACTGCATATGCCGTCGATAGAGGGATATCCTTCATCGCATAGGTTAAAAAAGTAAAGCTGATGATAAATCCGGCGATTAATATCAAGTTATTTAGAAAATTGCTCCGTTCAGCGACTCTCTTCACGCCGATGACACCGATAATTTCAAATAGCCCTGCGATAATCAAGTAGCCCCATGCCATTTATGCCCCCTCCTTTTTCATGCCGCCATCGGAAATTTTCAAACCAATGATGAATGCCGCCAATAGAAGAATCAATAGAATTTTGACCCATCTAAAAGGTTCTTGAAAATAAAACATGTCAACGAGTATCGTCCCGATCGTACCAATTCCGGTGAAAATGGCATATCCTGTTCCGATCGGAATCATCTTCGTAGCTCTTATTAATAACTCGAAGCTGAGAAGAAGGGCGATTAAGGTAAGAATCCCCAGCGAATTGTTCTTAAGAGCAGCAGCCCAGTAAATTTCTATGAGTCCCGCAGCGATTAAAAATAGCCACGCCATCCGCCTTGTTAATGGCTTGCTTTGTTTGAGAATACTGCTTTTTTTATTTTGATTTGACATCACAGTTCTCCCCTCTCTTTTTAGTACAGTTGTGTTATTTAAAAAACATACTATCACAATTAGTTTATTTAATACAAGTGTATTATTTAATTGCTTATGTTCTCTTTTTTGGTTACACTGAATTTATGCCAAAAATCGTAGATCATGAAGAACGACGGGAGCGCATTGCCAAGGCGATGTGGCAGGTTATTCTGGATAAAGGAATGGAAGGGGCGACAGTGCGTAATATTGCACAGGAGGCGGGGCTCTCGCTTGGGGCATTACGCCATTATTTTCAAAACCAGGATGATCTGCTTGTCTATGCGATGACGCTGGTCAAAGATAGAGTCACTGCGCGCATTGAGGCCATTATGAAGCGGGGTTTGCCGCCGAAGGAAATGGTCATGGCAATGCTTCTTGAAATCGTGCCGATTAATGAGGAAACACGCATTGAAATGGACGTCTGGTTTGTCTTTGTTGCCCATGTGAAGCATCGGAAGGATACGGTCGGACTAATTAATGATGGACTATTTGAAGCGTTCCAAAAAATGGTCGGCTATTTGCATTCCACAGGGTGGTTGAAGGAAGGCTTGAGCCTGGAGTTTGAAATTGAACGGCTGTACGCTTTGATAGATGGGTTAGCCATGCATGCCCTACTTGATCCTGATCGGGTGGACCGAAGCCGTGTCATTGACGTGATTCGCTATCATCTCGATTCGATTTGCAGGGCCTGAGGAAGGTTTCGGGCGGGGACATCTTGGCGCAAGCGGCGCTGCCATGCTTTATTTTTCTGACAGGGAGTACAGGAGGAGATTCAATTTGCTGTTAAATGAAAAAGTAATCGTAACAGGCGCGGCTTCGGGGATCGGAAAAGAAATTGTACAGCATTGCCTGCGTGAAGGGGCTTCAATTATTGCCTGTGACATCAACGAGCATTCGCTCCATGAACTGGAGTCTTCCATGGATGCACCGGTAACTCTCACAACTTACCATCTGGATGTCAGCAATTACAGCCAGGTTGCTGCTTTTTTTGCGTATGTTGCAGAGAAGCATTGCGATGTCAACGGCTTAGTCAATAATGCGGGCATTTATTTGGCCAAAAGCATTATGGATTACCAGGAGGATGAGATCAGCACGGTGATGGACGTGAATATTAAGGGGGCGGTTTATTTCTCTCAGATGTTCGCAAAGCTGCTGATTGGAAATGAATCCAACAGGCGGAAGGGAACGATTGTGAATATTTCTTCCGTATCGGGGATCGAAGGAAGCTCAGATGCCGTCTATGGGCTATCTAAAGCGGCTTTGCTCGGATTAACGAAAAGCTGTGCAATGAATTTTTCGCCATACATACGCGTTAATGCCGTTGCACCGACGATGGTTAACACGTCCATGATGGATGTCATCCCCGATTGGAGAAAGCAGGAATACCTCAGCCACCAATTAATCGATTCCCCCGTACTTCCTAAAGATGTAGCTGAAACGGTAACATTCCTATTATCGGAAAAATCCAGACATTATACAGGAGCTACCTTTGATTTAAATAATGGCTGCTATTTGAGGTGACGGGAAATTTTGATCGGAATACAATCCAGGTCAGGATGATTGGTATGCCGTGGATATGGTGCAGGCGCTGGATGGCTGGCAGGAATGCGTTCCAGTTAAAGAATACAGCCGTAAGGAACAATGTTTTCTCGGATACCGAGCGGAGGATGAACTTCCGGTGAAACAGCGTCCATGTATGATGCCTGCATGCCGGCGTTTTGCCAATGTATACAGTTATGTTCGCATCCTATGGTCCATGGAAGAGAAGCGGCCAAACGAGTCCGACTGGCCCATCCAATTACGGGCAAACTTAACCAATCATCTGCAGGAACGTTTGTTAGGTTTTGGGCGGGGTCTGCAGCGAGTAGAGAAGAGGTGAACTTGATGTACAGAGAGATACCGGATGCAAGAACATGGACGAGAATAAAGCAGATTCACGCAGGATGGTCGGATGATAAGAAGTATTATATTCAGACGAACGACGGCAGGGAATTGCTGCTAAGATTGGCGGACATATCTAAGTATGAACGGAAAAAATGGGAATATGAATCGGTTCGTCGGCTAATACATATGGATATCTCTATGTCCCGACCGGTGGATTTTGGCATTTGCAATGAAGGCAGGTCAGTCTATATCCTGTTTACTTGGGTTGAAGGTGAGGATGCAAGAGAAGCTATTCGTAGGCTTGGTCCCTTAGAACAATATCGGCTTGGCTTGAAGTCGGGAGAAATATTAAGATCTCTGCATGAAATTCCGGCGCAGATTCAGTCTTTATCTTGGGCTGAGCGCTATAATCTGAAAATCGATAAATATATCGCCAATTATAGGACGTGCGGGATTCATTTTAAGGGAGCGGAACAAATTCTAAACTATATTGAAGCGCATCGTTATTTATTGGAGAGCAGGCCGGTGACCTTTCAGCATGGCGATTATCATCTCGGAAATATGGTCGTTTCAGGCTCCGGGGAGCTGGGTATCATTGATTTTAATCGCTTAGATGATGGAGATCCCTGGGAGGAGTTCAATCGCATTACTTGGTGCGCCAAGGAAAGTGCGGAATTCGCTTCGGGCCGGATTCACGGGTATTTTCAAGATGAGGTGCCTGAATCGTTTTTTAAATTAATGGCGTTATATATAGCTTGCAATCAGATAGCATCTGTTCCCTGGGCGATCCCCTATGGTGAAGCAGAAGTGAAATACATGCTGGAACAGGCGGAGCAGGTGCTAGAATGGTATCATAGCTTCGAAACTTCGGTCCCAAGCTGGTATTTGCCGAGTTAGGACATTGAAAAAGTGCCCGTTCAATAGTACAGTTAACAGAAGCGCATTTTGTGGTGATTTATTAGATAGAGATAGCATGGTACGAGTGAGGAGGAAATGTACGTAATGGTTAAAGTGTTATTTGTATGTCTGGGCAATATTTGCAGATCTCCGATGGCAGAAGCGGTATTTCGCAGCCAGGTGAATGAGGCCGGGTTAGCGGATCGGATCGAAGTTGATTCTGCAGGTACTGGAGATTGGCACATCGGCAAGCCGCCGCATGAAGGGACCCGCCAAATTTTAAAGCAATATGGCATCGATGATGCCGGGATGTTCGCCAGACAGGTCAGCAAAAATGACTTCCAAGATTTCCAATACATCATTGCTATGGACGACATGAACGTTAAGGATTTGGCGCAGTGGTTTCCGGAAGACCGCAAGGTGGAAGTCAAGAAGATGCTTGATTTTGTGCCGAAGCATGCTGGAGGAAATGTTCCCGATCCTTACTATACAGGCAATTTCCAAGAGGTATACGAGATGATAGACGAAGGCTGCCAGCGTCTGCTGCAGGTTATTCGGGAAGAGCAGGGATTGAATTAATATCCGCTATAACATAAAACGGCATGTCTTTCTGTCAGGAAGGATATGCCGTTTTATTGCTGCTGCTGATTGGGGTTCGTCTTATGCAGGGGAGGGGAAATATACAGTTCATCTTAAAGGTTTAAGGCATTCATAAATTAGGTCAAAACACACCAAAGTTACTGTCATTCCGCAAGGGCGGTTGAACACTTAAGTACTTAACTTTCGCAGCATGCAATCTGTAAGCAAGCCCTAATGTAACTGGGTAGAGTTGAGATATGCAGATGGAGCTGACGATGTAAGCGTGTCGTGGGCTGAATACCTGACTTTTGTTGTGAGGATTTCGTTCATCTGACTGAGCAGTTACTGTTTAGCACGGGTGTAGCGGGGAACGGTCCGTTGCTGCGATTGTGTATGAAAAATCATGCAGAAGCCCACGTGCATCAGCTCGATGCTGCGATTGTGTATGAAAAATCATCCAGCAGCCCACGTGCATCAGCTCGATGCTGCGATTGTGTATGAAAAATCATGCAGAAGCCCTCGTGCATCAGCTTGATGCAGCGATTGTGTATGAAAAATCATCCAGAGGCCCACGTGCACCAGCTTGATGCTGCGATTGTGTATGATAAATCATCCAGGGGCCCACGTGCACCAGCCCGATGCTGCGATTGTGTATGATAAATCATCCAGAGGCCCACGTGCATCAGCTTGATGCTGCGATTGTGTATGATAAATCATCCAGCAGCCCACGTGCATCAGCCCGATGCTGCGATTGTGTATGAAAAATCATGCAGAAGCCCACGTGCATCAGCTTGATGCAGCGATTGTGTATGAAAAATCATCCAGCAGCCCACGTGCATCAGCTTGATGCAGCGATTGTGTATGAAAAATCATGCAGAAGCCCTCGTGCATCAGCTTGATGCAGCGATTGTGTATGAAAAATCATCCAGAGGCCCACGTGCATCAGCTTGATGCTGCAATTGTGTATGATAAATCATCCAGGGGCCCACGTGCACCAGCCCGATGCTGCGATTGTGTATGATAAATCATACAGAAGCCCACGTGCATCAGCCCGATTCAGCGATTGTGTATGATAAATCATCCAGAGGCCCTCGTGCATCAGCCCAATCCAAGCTTGAACTGAACTGTTGCCCGTTGGTCTACATGCGTCCGTATTAACGAGGATAGTTCCTTGTCTAAATCACATCTCATCAAGCTGTTCACCTTCCCCCCTTGAAACTAACGGCACACCTAGGTTCAAGGTATATTTTATCTGCGAAATTAAAAATAAAATGACCCCGGATCGAATATCATCCAGAGGTCATTTGTTGTTACCGCATAAAAATTAGTCTCAGCTAAACCCAATATAGCTATCCTAACCCCGGTTCCACTCAAACCCGACTTCCTTCAAAAATGCCCGGGCCAGTACCATATGCCCTGCATAGGAAGGATGGACGCGATCCCAGGCTAGCGTTGCCGGGTACAGCTCCTCAAGCACTACATTAAACGCCGCTTGGGTATCGATGAATACCGCACCAGTATCAGCAGCGACCTTCTTTACGATCGCCCCGTATTCATCCATCGTCTTGCGCATTTTATCCTCGGGATTGGGCTCCAAATAAAAAGGCGTCATCAGTACAAGCCCTTGCAGATGCGGTTTTGTCTTGGCTACGAGATTGCGCAGCGTTTTTTCATATTCTTCGGCATAGACATGATACTCGGTAATTAGCGGCGTATCATATTGGCGCCATACATCGTTAATGCCAATCATGATAGACAACCAGTCCGGCTTCTGGTCGAGGACATCCTCCTGCCATCTCTCCTGCAGGTCACGCACGGTGTTGCCACTGTTCCCTTTATTCACTACACGTATTCCCAGCTCCGGATAGACCGACTGCAGCAGGGCGTCAACCAGAGCAACATATCCTTTGCCTAAAGCGAAAAACAATCCTTCTCCATTTGGCCGTTGACGCTCGCAATCCGTAATCGAATCTCCAATGAACAGCAGTTTTTGTCCTTTTTCCAACAGCATTCCTGTTTCAATCTCCCTTCGGGTTGTGACTGATAATCAAATAATGAAAACGCTACTAACATCACATTTCTACCTGGACTTCTTTATTTCCTGCTTATCCTTTATGTTATCATTTAGATTAGGCAGCATGACTTCATAATTAGAAAGGTCGAGGATAATAATGAATTCGCCAACTAATGTGGTGGCCAAATTAAATCTGAACAAATACGAATCGAAGCTGATTCTAAATCAGCCAGAAGATATAGCGTACTTTAATGAGCTGCAATACGACTCCGAAATGACGAAGGAGAAGTATGATCTTATTTTTGTATTCATATTTAATATGGATCAGTTTAAGGAGTATTTGGATCTCGTTATTCGTAAGCAGGCCATTCATGAGAATGGATATTTATTTTTTGCCTATCCGAAGAAAAACAACCGCAAATACAAGGAGTATATCGACCGGGACAGCTTTTTTGAACAAAACGCAGTGAATGAGGAAGGATATGTATCCGGCAGTACGTTGAAGTTTTCACGGATGGTCAGCATGGATGATGTCTTTACTGTTATAGGCTTGAAATCGCAAGCTTCAAGGAAGAGTAAACCGACTAACGCAAAGAGCAGCCAGCGGGTTGACGATTACGTGGATTATATCTCCAGCATTCGCGAGTATTTGAGCAGCGATAAGGAGCTGCTGGAACTATATGATCATTTAACGGCTGGTTATCAGAAAGACTGGGCACGTTATGTATACAGCGCAAAAAAAAGCGAGACCCAGGAGAAACGTTTGCAGCAGATGAAGGATATTTTGGCTCAGGGCTATAAGTCGCTGGATCTATATAGAAGAAGAGAGCAGTAAGAAATTTAATTTTAATAAAAAGATTTGACAATCGGCAAGAAATCATTTATCTTTAATTCAAGATATTTGAACACAAGATAAATGAGGGGGTGACCGATATGCCGGATCAAGAACATACTGCTTCGCTGAAATTGTTTGTTGTGCTCTCCAAAGCTTACAAGACGATCATGGATCAAGCGATCAAGGATATGAAGCAGCGGGGCTTGTCCCCTTCGGAATTTACAATTCTGGAGGTGCTGTATAACAAAGGGCGGATTCCTTTGCAGCAAATTGGGGATAAAATTCTGATCACCAGCGGAAGCGTGACCTACAATATCGACAAGCTTGTTCAGAAAGGACTCATTCGGCGGGTACCCTGCGAGCAGGACCGAAGAGTGATCTACGCCGAAATTACGGCGGAAGGAAACGAGTTGTTCGAGCGGATTTTCCCGGATCATGCCGAATTTGTTCATTCGAAGCTGGGCGGACTTAACTACGAAGAGAAGCTGCAGGCGATCGAACTCCTCAAACGTCTAGGTAAAGGGGCGGAGAGCTCTTAGCAAACGGGTTTGCAGCCGCTTCTTCTTTTTTTTCACAAATATCTTTAATTAAAGATAATGAAGTTCAAAATAAATTTGGAGGATGAGAAAGCATGTTGGATGTAGGGCTATTGTTGATTCGTTTAGTTGTTGGGCTATTGTTCATTGGTCATGGTGCACAGAAATTGTTCGGGATGTTCGGAGGCTACGGGCCGAAGGGCACCGGCGGTTGGATGGAATCAATCGGCATCAAACCGGGGGTACTGATGGCGGTGCTGGCAGGGCTCATGGAATTTGTTGGAGGACTGCTCTTCACGTTAGGGTTTCTTATGCCGCTGGCAGCCGCCCTTATTGCACTGGCTATGCTGGGAGCGATCGTCAAGGTGCACTTCAAGAACGGTTTGTGGTCGACGGCAAACGGCTATGAATACCCGCTGGTTCTGCTCGTTGTTGCGATTGCCATGGCATTGACGGGCGCAGGTCATATTTCGCTGGATGCTTTGTTGTAATAGAACATAATACGTGAAATGGACGGAGGCTTTTTACCATGAGCGAACTTACGAATGTGTTAAAAGAGAGAAGGTCTGCAACGAAGTTTCACCCGGAGGCAAAAATCTCCGGGCAAGAGCTGGAGGAAATATTCAGTCTTGTGAAGTATGCGCCGTCTGCATTTAATTTGCAGCATGCCCACTACGTTGTCGTGCATGATCCGGAGAAGAAAAACAAAGTGTACGAGGCCGCGAACAAGCAATACAAGATTAAGACCGCCTCGGCTGCCATTCTCGTTCTTGGCGATTTGAATGCTTACGAAAATGTGAGACAGCTTAACGAGGGAATGCTGCATTTGGGTATTATAAATAAGCAGGAGCTCGATATGACGGTGGAATCGGTAACTCAGTTCTATGAGGAGCGGGGCGATTCATTTAAACGGGATGAGGCCATTCGCAATGCGAGCCTGTCGGCAATGCTATTTATGCTGATTGCCAAGGACAAAGGCTGGGATACTTGCCCGATGATCGGCTTTGATCCTGAGCAAATGCGGAAGGAACTGAACATTCCGGATCAATACGTCCCTGTCATGCTGATCGCGCTGGGCAAAGAGGATTTATCCGGACAGCGGCTGCGCGGGTATCGCAAGCCAGTAGGCGAGTTCGTTACGTATAACGGCTTCTAATTTCGAATTCATAAAAAGGAGTATATAACTATGAAATTACAAACAGCAGGCATTCATCATATTACAGCATTCGCGCGGAGTCCGCAGGAGAACGTCGATTTCTACGCCGGTATTCTCGGATTAAGATTAGTAAAAAGAACGATCAATTTTGATGCTCCTGAAGTATACCATCTGTATTTCGGTGATGAGAACGGCAGTCCGGGAACGATCATTACCTTCTTTCCTTGGCCGGATTCCCGGCGCGGAAAGGTCGGAGGCGGCCAGGTAGGAATCACGACATATGTCGTTCCTCCGGGAGCGCTCGGTTTCTGGGAAGAACGGCTGAAAGGTTTCGGGATTTCTTTGACGAAAACATCGCGATTTGGTGAAGACTACTTGCATTTCCGGGATAACGAAGGATTGTGGATTGAACTCGTAGAACGCGAGTCAGGTGCCAACAGCACCTGGTCATTCGGAGGAATTCCTGTAGACAAGGCGATCAAAGGTTTTGGCGGGGCCGTTTTATTTAGCGTGCATGCTAAGCAAACGATGCGGGTTCTCGAGGAAGTTCTCGGATTTAGCAAAGTGGCAGAGAACGATTCCTACGCCCGGTTCCAAGCCTCGGGAGAGATCGGCAACATCATCGATGTGCCATTGAAGGATATGGAATGGGGCAGCGGCGGAGCCGGCACCGTTCACCATATCGCCTGGCGGGCAAAGGACTTCGACGAACACGAAGAGTGGCAGCAAAAGGTCGGCCAAAGCGGCTTTAACCCGACGCAAATCATCGACCGTCAGTACTTCAATGCCATCTACTTCCGGGAAGCAGGCGGGATACTCTTTGAAATAGCTACCGATCCTCCGGGTTTTGCCCGTGATGAGGAGCCGGAGGCGCTGGGCGAGCAGCTGATGCTTCCATCATGGTTCGAACCCGTGCGGGCGCAGATCGAGGCTAATCTTGAGCCAATTGAAGTTAGGGTGTTAAAGGAGGGGCAGAAGTGATGAGACATCTTTTTGAAAAAGGGATAGATACGAAGGCGCCAACGCTGGTGCTGTTCCACGGGACGGGCGGAACGGAGCGGGATTTGCTGCCGCTGGCCAAGCTGGTATCGCCGAACTCCTCTGTTCTTTCAGTAAGAGGGAACGTGCTAGAGAACGGAATGCCGCGGTTCTTCAGACGGCTCGCGGAAGGGGTCTTTGACGAAGAGGATTTGATCTTCCGCACAAAGGAACTTCATGATTTTCTGGATCAATCTGCCAAGGAATACGAATTCGACCGGGGGAACCTGGTGGCGATTGGTTACTCGAATGGAGCGAACATTGCCGGCAGCCTGCTGTTCCATTATGAACATGCCTTCAAAGGGGCGATTCTCCATCATCCGATGGTTCCTCTGCGAGGCATCCAGCTTCCGAATCTAGCCGGGGTTCCCGTCTTTATCGGGGCGGGGACCAATGATCCGATTTGTTCTCCTGGCGAGACGGAAGAGCTTGAGAAGCTGTTAAGCGGAGCGGGGGCCGACGTAACCGTGCATTGGGAGAATTTCGGGCACCAGCTCACCAGCAGCGAAGTCAACGCCGCGGCAGCCTGGTTTCGTGAAAAAACGGGGAATGTCTGATGATATCGATTGATCCATCATTGCAGAGCGAGCGGGACAATTACAAGCTGCTCATCGGCAGCATCATTCCAAGACCTATCGCTTTCGTGACGACCTTGTCCGAGAGCGGAGTGCTCAACGCGGCGCCCTTCAGTTATTTCTCGATCGTCTCGAGTTCGCCTCCGATGCTGTCCATAGCTGTTCAGCGCAAAAACGGAGTGGCGAAGGATACGGCCAGAAATGCGGCCGCACGCGGGGAACTTGTCGTACACATCGTCGATGAAAGCATGGCCGCAGCCGTCAATGAGACCGCAGCGAATCTGCCGCCGGAGGAAAGCGAGATTGCCTTAACAAGTCTGACGAAGGTCGCAAGCGAGGTCATTGCTGTACCAGGCATCCGGGAAGCGAAGGTTCGGATGGAATGCGTGCTTGAAAAGCTTGTGACGCTGGGCGGAACGGAGGATGCGCCGACTACGGATCTGCTTATTGCCCGCGTCGTGCGATTTATTGTGGATGAGGAAATTTATGATCAGGGTCGCATCGATCCTGTGAAGCTGAATCCGGTCAGTCGGCTCGCCGGCAGCGCCTATGCCGGCCTTGGCAAGCTGTTCGAGATAGAACGGCCGCAATAACAGGAAGCTACCCCTGGCATCTGATGCCAGGGGTTATTCACATTGTTATGAATGATACCCTTTGAAATAATGTACAGGTACAGGAACGGTGCCCGTTCCGTTATTTCAGATCCTCAGAGCCAGCAGGGTATTTCACGACAGGCCACTTCTCTGCGCGCAGGGCATCCAGCAGCTCAGGTCCGACCTGCAGGTTGCTGGCGACAAGGCTCCGGGGCGTGAGGGCCATCCATTGGTTTAAGGAAATATCGGCGAAGCGGTCGCTCTTGAATATTTCCAGAAACCATAGCGACTCTGTACCGGTATTTTGAATATAGTGGCCATATGCAAACGGAACGTAGCCGACATCGCCCGCCCTGTAATCGAAGGTGCGGGCAATTCCGCTTCCGGCAAACACAGTCATGCGTCCCTGACCCGTGAGGTAATATTGCCACTCGTCATTATTGGGATGCCAGTGGAGCTCCCGCATGGCTCCGGGATTGATCTCAACCAAGGCGGCAGCGACGGTCTTCGAAATAGGAAAATTCGAGGAGTCCACGATTCTCACGCTTCCGCCTGGAGTTATGACTGGCTGCTGGGCCAGAAGACGGTGCTTGAAGCTGAGCGGTACGGAGCCGTAAGGGGACTCGGCCTTCTGGCTTTCTAGGGAACCCGGGACTTTGTCCTGATAAATATATACCTGTCCGGAAGGAATCGAGGCAAAGGCGTTTTCCGAAACGCCGAAGTTGGCGGCCAGTACATCCCTGGGCGTGTGGGCAAACCAGTCTGAAATGGACAGCGTGTTCAGGTCAGAGAATTTACCATCATCGAACACGAGCAAAAACTCGCAGCCCGTCTCCAGGCCCTGGATGGAATGCGGAATTCCGGCAGGAAAATACCATAAATCTCCATCGCCGACGTCAGCGATGAAATTTCGTCCGTTCTGATCGACTGCGGTAATCCGTGCTTTGCCCCATATCATATACGCCCACTCCGCCTGCTGATGCCAGTGCAGTTCCCTTACTCCGCCCGGAGTCAGGCTCATGTTCACGCCAGCCAGCGTCGTGGCGACCGGTAAATCGCGGACGGTAATTTCACGAGACCAGCCTCCGTGGTTTAACTGCATATGGGTATCGGAAAATGACATTTTCAGATTAGGCACCAAGCCGGCGTCTGTAGGAGGGGGAACGAGGAGATCCGGGTTTTCAAGATCTCTCCATATGTCCCGCGGGCCATAGTCCGGCCCTCCCGCGCCGTCGCTTCGGATTGGCTGAGGCACGATAAGGGGCTTGGCATGCCCAGAATTAGTCTCCTTCATGCAGTTGTCCCTCCAATTGTTCGGATTTTACAAGTCCTCAAACTATTTATATGGGAGAATACTTGACTATTATGAAACCAAAAGATAGCTTCCAGGTTTATTAGTGGAGATTCTCTATGATATAATTTCGCCTAAAAGGGGACAAGGCGGTGATCGAACATGGTTTATATTGCTCTGCTGCGGGGGATCAATGTAGGAGGCAAAAATATCTTAAAAATGGCGGAGCTCAGGCGCGTATTGAAAGAGGAAGCAGGCCTCGCCCGAGTACAAACGTATATCCAGAGCGGAAATGTCCTGTTTGAATCGAGCGAAGAGAAATCCGTACTACGCAAACGGATCGAGCAGGTGATCGAGTCTGCCTTCGGAATGTCAGTTAGCGTCATCGTGAGAACGGCTTCAGAACTGCGCAGCATTGCAGACCGATGCCCCTTCACGGAAGAGGAGCTTGCCAAAGCAGCCGAATCATCAGTTGGGGAGAGCCTGTACGTCTCTATTTTGCAGGAGGAATTGCCTGGCGAGCAGGTAGAGAAGCTGCACTCTGCTGATTTTGGGGAAGATAAATACGTCATACTAGGCAAGGAAATCTATCTGCTGTACAGCAATAGTTCGCGTAATTCAAAGCTGTCCGGCAGACTGGATAAACTAGGCGTTCCTGCAACGGTCCGCAACTTCAAAACGCTGAACAAACTCATTGATCTAGCTGCTGAAATGGAGCAGAATATACCATGAATACGGTTAAGTTAATGAAGAGCAGGCCAACAAGGCCTGTTTTTATTTGGAAAAATACTATGGTTTTGAAGATATATCCTTTAATTTCTATCATATCATTTCCAATTAATTACTATAATATGGAAATTGTAAGCGCTTAATATATCTGCTCTTCTGCAGCTGGAGGTGATGCAGTTTCTTGAGACGAATGGAATCGCGCAAAAGAAAGCTGAATATTGAAGGAGGTAAACTCATGTTAAAGTCAAAATCGAAATTGGCGGTTTGGCTGACTACAGTTGCAATTATGGCTTCCTTGTTTTCCTCAGCCTTGGTTAAGGACGCTCATGCGGGGATAGCTAACGGCAGCAAGTTTTTGGGCAACATCATTGCAAACAACGTTCCTTCCAACTTTGCTACGTATTGGGACCAGGTTACACCTGAGAATTCAACCAAATGGGGTGCGGTGGAATCGACCCGCAACAGTATGAACTGGAGTGCGGCGGATACAGCGTACAACTATGCGAAAAGCCGAGGAATGCCTTTCAAATTCCATACCCTGGTCTGGGGCAGCCAAGAGCCCTCCTGGATTAGCGGCCTCTCCGCCTCCGAGCAAAAGGCAGAGGTGACCCAGTGGATTCAAGCCGCCGGCCAGAGATATGGAAATTCAGAATTTGTCGATGTCGTTAATGAACCGCTGCATGCGAAGCCCTCATATAGAAACGCCATCGGCGGGGATGGAGCTACAGGCTGGGATTGGGTTATCTGGTCCTTTCAGCAGGCAAGACAAGCCTTTCCTAACTCTAAATTGCTGATCAATGATTACGGAATTATCAGCGACCCCAACGCAGCGGCTCAATATGTACAGATCATCAATCTGCTCAAGGCCAGAGGGCTGGTTGACGGCATTGGGATCCAGTGTCACTATTTTAATATGGATAATGTATCGATAAGTACGATGAACAGCGTTCTGAATACGCTGGCGGCGACAGGACTTCCGATTTATGTATCCGAGCTGGATATAACGGGTGATGACAACACCCAATTGCAGCGGTACCAACAGAAGTTTCCTGTACTGTGGGAGCACCCATCCGTTAAAGGCATCACCTTGTGGGGATATATTCAAGGACAGACCTGGGCGTCGAATACGCATCTGGTGACCAGCTCCGGTGCCGAGCGGCCAGCCATGCAATGGCTGAAGCAGTATTTAGGCGGAGGAGGAGGCCAGCCAGGAACAGGCACGGGTTCGGGCGCCTATGCAAACTTTGAATCGGGTACGGATGGATGGTCCGCCAGCAACGTCGTATCCGGACCATCTTCCTCAGCCGATTGGAGCTCGAAGGATACAAGATCGCTGAAGTCGACGATTAACATGTCCAGCGGCAGCGGGCATTACATGTTCAAGAGCGGAAACGCAGATTTCACCGGCTACAACCAGCTTAGAGCAACAGTAAAGGGCGCTAATTCTGGTAATTACGGCTCCGGATTAGGCGTGAAGCTGTATGTGAAATATGGCAACAACTATGCCTGGGCAGACAGCGGCTGGAAGACAATCAGCGCCGGCGGCCAAACCGATCTGACCTTGAATTTATCCGGCGTAGACAAGGCCAATATTAAGGAATATGGCGTTCAATTCATCGGCGCAAGCAATGCGTCCGGCCAAACCTCCGTATATGTGGATAACGTATATTTGTGGAATTAATGGTTCGAGTTATTATAATCCGAGCAATTTGTGAAGCAAGTTTTTCACGTTAGAGCTGGTTGACAATGAGCAAGTCCGGGCATATAATATCCAATAACTTCAAACTTAAATGTGATGAATAGAAATAGTAGAAGTGAAATGACCTTTCAGAGAGCCGTTGGGTGGTGGGAAACGGCAGTGTCTTTCAATTCGAACTCGTCTATGAACAGCTGCCTGACATGTAGGGCCAGCCGGAATTCCACCGTTACAGGGATAGATGGTGTTAGCCATCGAATGAGCTCATTTCACGGGAAATGAATTAGAGTGGTACCGCGGGTTAAACCTCGTCTCTATACGTAGAGACGGGGTTTTTTTGTTGGTTAAATTCCGGGTTTAACCAACCCCGCTTCACATATATATTTTTATTATGGTCTGGGAGGTAACGGGCATGAATCGAAAAATCATCGTGCTGGACACGACTCTGCGGGACGGGGAGCAGGTTCCAGGCGCAAAGCTCAATATGCAGCAAAAAATAGAGACGGCGCAGCAGCTAAGGCGGCTGAATGTCGATATTATCGAAGCCGGTTTTCCAGCATCGTCAGAGGGAGATTTTCGCGCCGTACAGGAAATTGCCAAAAGCGTTGGCGATAGCGTATCAATCACAGCACTGGCTCGGGCGGTTAAGAGCGATATAGACGCCGTATATGAAAGTATAAAATTGGCGCAAGACCCGCTGATCCACATTGTGCTGGGTACGTCGAACATTCATGTGGAGAAGAAATTCAGCCGTTCGAAGGAAGCGGTTCTGCAAATGGGAGTTGATGCGGTGAAATATGCCAAAACCCTGCTTCCCCACGTACAGTATTCCACCGAGGATGCGTCGAGATCGGATTTCGAGTACTTATGGAAGACGATCGAAGCGGTTGTAAAGGCAGGCGCCACCATGATCAATGTGCCTGATACGGTTGGCTACGCCGTACCCGAGGAATTTGGCGAACTCATTCGCCGAATTCATGAGCGGCTTAAAAATCTGGATGACCGAGTCATCTTAAGCGTGCACTGTCATAACGATCTCGGACTGGCCACGGCCAATACCCTCAGCGCCATTAAGAATGGAGCCGAAAAAATCGAATGTACGATAAATGGGCTTGGAGAGCGCGCGGGAAATGCTTCGCTGGAGGAAGTGGTTATGGCACTTAAGGTAAGAGAGAACTACTATCAGTGTCATACCCATGTCCAAACGAAGGAGCTGCTTCGCACCTCCAGGCTGGTCAGCCATTTGACGGGACTGGATGTACAGGTGAATAAGGCCATTACGGGTGAAAATGCATTTGCCCATTCCTCCGGAATTCATCAGGACGGCTTGCTGAAGGATAAGCAGGTCTACGAGATTATGTCACCGGAGGAGGTCGGAGCGGATAGTATGGAGCTGATTTTGACGGCCCGTTCCGGCAGGCATGCCTTTAAGAATACGGTAGAGAAGCTAGGTTTCGACACGGGAGATGAGATGGATTTCGAACAGCTGTTCGAGGAGTTTTTACAGTTGGCCGATGCCAAAAAGGAGGTATATGATCACGACGTATTTTACCTGGTCACAAATCACCGGGCAGTTGACGGTCATAGCAAGCAGCTTTATGAGCTCGTCTCATTTCAGGTGATCACGAATGATGTGTATCCCACGGCTATCGTAGAGCTGAAGAGAGGCTCGGAAACGCTAAAAGGCAGCGCTGTTGGAGACGGTCCGATCGACGCGCTGTATAGCGTCATCCGATCTCTGGCCGGCCTGGATGTCCAGCTTGAGGATTACAAGATCAACAGCTTGTCTCGCGGCAAGGAAGCCGTCGGCCGGGTGAATATTCGAATTCAATATGAAGGCAAAGTATACTCGGGCCGTGCGATGGATACCGATATCATAAAAGCCAGTGCACTTGCTTTCCTGAATGGCATCAACGCCGTTCTGCTCGAGCAGGCAATTCCGTGAAACTAAATCGCTGAAAATGAATAAAGGTGGAAGCCTATGATGGCTTCCGCCTCTTTGTCATTCGCGTCATGCCTCCGAAATCAGCATCGTGGCCGCAGCGGAATATACAGTTCAAACAACTGGTATTACAGCGAATATTAGGATAAAGTAGGATTTAGTTGTGTGATCAATACATAAGGGTTTACTCTGCAATACAGCTCTTGCATGCAAAGTGAAAGGGATTGGAATTTTGATGGAATGAGCGTGTAGAATCAGAAATGAAGTATATAGTATTAATGTATCTGGTATCAAGCGATCTGGTATCAAGCGATCTGATATCAAGTTATCGGGGATCTATCAAAGCATAGAAACATCAAAATATCGTGGTATCCAGCTATTCCGGCATTGGTACTAAGGGAATGCAATTTGAGGGGTGTAAGCTATGGCAGCAAGCAAAATTTTAGTTATAGGCAGTATTAATATGGACTTGGTGTTACGAGTGCCATATATTCCGCAGGTGGGCGAAACCTTGCTTGGCAGCTCTGTCGAACGGGTGCCCGGCGGAAAGGGGGCCAACCAGGCGGTAACCGCAGCAAAATTAGGGGCTGACGTCTCCATGTTGGGCAAGGTCGGTGGGGATGAATTCGGCGGCCCGCTTATGGACAATCTGAGACAGGCAGGCGTAAACACAGATCATATCGATCTTGTAACTGCGGCATCCTCGGGGCTCGCTGTCATTCAAGTCAATGATGAGGGAGATAACAGCATCGTTGTGATGCCGGGCGCCAATGACCTTTGCCATCGAGATTACGTGGCGGCGCATGAGAGCTTAATCAAGGAAGCCGACATCGTTATTTTACAAATGGAAATTCCCTATGAGGCGGTCTACGAGGCTGTAGATCTGGCAAGCAAGCATAGTAAAACGATCATAGTAAATCCGGCCCCTGCACCAGACTCCATTCCTGATGAGGTGCTTGGCAAATTGGATTATTTGATTCCCAACGAGACTGAACTGGAGAAGCTTAGCGGACAGACCGTCAATTCTATAGCTTCCGCAGAGAACGCGGCTAAAGTGCTGCTAGCCAAAGGAGTGAGCAGCCTTATCGTTACGCTTGGCAGCAACGGATCCCTGTACGTGGATGCGAATGAGACGTTTCATGTCCCGGCAAGAGTGGTGAAAGCTGTGGATACAACGGCGGCCGGCGACTCGTTTGTGGCAGCCTTTGCCGTCAGCTTGTCTGAGGGGAAGAGCGTGCAGGCGGCCATTTCCTTCGCTACGAAAGTATCGTCGATCGTCGTAACCAAGGCCGGCGCGCAGACATCGATTCCAGAGCGGAGCGAGGTTGACCTTTTACAGTAACTTGAAGCAGGTAAGCTTATTTAGAGCCATATATATGTTGTTGTTGTTGTTGTTGTTGTTGTGCAGCCCTGCTCGTAGGAGCGGGGTTTAGGCTTTCTACATGTGGAGATTGCGGTGAGCGTGTAACTTAAGGGGCCGTGTTTGGGTTTTTATGCAGGAAAAGGGGCTGAAATGCAGTGAGCATGGGGGTGTTAAGCAGAGTAGGTGTTGTGATGATGCGATGTGGAGTGAAGTGAAGCTCAACTTTACCGGACCCTAGTTCCTCTATTTCGGCAAAAAGCTGTAATAACTGAAGCTATCGGACCGTGGTTCCGCTATTAAGCGTGTTTCGGCGAGAATTACCTCACAATTAAGCCAATAGCTGATCCTGTGTCCGTTAATCTCAAAAAACGGTTAAAAATGTGAAATAGAGGATCTGTTGTCCGTTGGCTTTAACTAGAATCACTTCAACATTGCGCAAGTTCCCCACACTCGTCAGTTCCCCGGGCTACCACCACATCATGCACTTCTTCACTAAACGCTCTACGTATAGCTTTCTCACCCAACCCATCACATATATCCTCACCCACCGAACCCGGCACACTCTATCTACTATGCACTTCATCAACGCCCTATGCACATAGCTTAGGCACACCCCACACCCCACACCCCACACCCCATACATCAGATGCACCAACCCTACTCTCTATAATCCTTATAACTCCCTACATCTATCCTAGAGCAGCATCTCAAACTACAGTTACTTGATGACCCACCAAACCCCATGAAACCCCATCAAACCTCATCAACTCATCAAACCTCACCAAAATTTCACCCAAGCTCATTTTTACTTTATCCTCCCTAGCTTCCTAGTTCCGAACTAACACTTATAACCTCAGTTTATAGCTCCGTCTCCGCTGCTTTCCACTAGCAATGCACAGGATACTCATGTCAAGTAGACGATGCAGAATCCGTCTGGCGTGCCGGTCGCTAATTCGCAAATGATGGGCAAGTTCGGAAGGAGTAAAAGGGCGCAGCACACGGCGGGCAAAACGTATCGTTTCAGCTTCAAGCCAGGACAATTGGGAAGGGGTATCCATGGAAATAAACCTGCCTATGAAGGATAGAACAAGCTGCTGGCATTCCTCGGGTTCGTCTTGGATGGACAAATAGGCGATCGGCAGAAAAACCCATCCGTCCAGAGCAAGCAAACAATGCCTCCGGCATAGATCCTTGAATCTTCTAACATCCAAATCCCTCGCGTGAGGCCCGTATCCCTGAATTTCAATTCCGCCTTTCGCATCCCCAGGCATGTAGGCCAAATCCAAATAACGATATCCGCTATGGAAATCGCGTACCTCCCACTCGGGATACAGGTTGTTAAAATTACCGACCGCAGGAAACCAAACTGACCGCAAAAACGCCACTGTCCCATGTCCGAGTCCCTTTTCAAGCAGCTCCAGTCGCCGATGGTTCTTTTCCTCCGATATATGTCTCTGCATCCAGTTGTCATATTCTTCTTTAAAACGCTGCATTGGCTGCACACCCTTTCATTATTATGAATCGGCATCAACTGGAACCAAAAAAGCCGCTCCGATTCAGCATCGCCTTCCTTAATTAAGAAAGGGATGCTTGTATCAAAGCGGCATGTGCTCCATGACCGATTACATGTTGAAATGAATGACATCTAAGGTAAGTATAGAATGAAACTGTATTAGTCAGCAAGCTTCAAGTGTCCTCATCTGGATTTGAAAAATTAACTTTTTATCCGATAAAAGGAATATACGAGTTCACGACGTGAATTTCAAAAGTCTATTTGAGAGGCGGATCTACTTCATCATGACAATCTGGGAGAGACTGGACATTGAGCCGACCCATGACCTGAAAACCATAAAACGCGCCTATGCGAAAATGCTGCAAGTTTACCATCCGGAAGAGGATGCCGAAGGCTATCAAGCTCTACGCGAGGCTTATGACAGGGCGCTGAAATTCGTCAAGGAGCAGCAGGTAAGGAGAGACGCTGGGGCGGAAGCGTCAGCGTCAGCATCAGCATCAGTGTTAGGGGCAGAAGTGTCTATAGATGTTTCGTTAGCTTCAACAGGGCAAGCAGCGGCACCATATGAAGACAGCTCCGATCATGCCGATAACTGGGGCAACCCGGAAGTCGACACATATGATGATGAGTTAAAAATCAGCACCGTTCAGCAGTTTATAGAAAAAGCGGCAGATCTATATCAACATTTTCCCTCACGAATTAACCCCGAGCTGTGGATGCAGCTGTTGAACTCGGATGTTGCCTGGGACACCACAAATAGACGGAGTTTAAACACGGCAATGCTCGATTTTGTACAAAGCCATAGGTTTTTTCCTTCAGCGATATGGAGACTGCTGGATGGATTTTTCCATTGGAAAGAGGAAATGAGGGAATCGCTGGAGCCTCATATCGTGGAGATTCCAGCTTCTTTTAAAAAATATTATCTGGAACAGCTCAACGAAGACGGATTAAATTATGAATACCTGCTTCGAGCGGAAAATATCAATATAGATGAGTTTTTGCAGTATCGCGAGCATGGTTACCGGTCGCTTAAGGAGAACAAGCTGGAGGAAGCGGGACAAGCTCTGAAGCTCGCTCTTCAATTATTTAACGATGATCCTGATTTGTTTCGTCTGCTTGGTGAGTATTACTTTAGAACATCGCAATATGGCCTAGCGGTAAATGTATTAACAAAAGAATTGCAGATGCGGCCAGGTGAATTCGAAAGTCATTACTTACGGGCTAAGTGTTATTACTACGGCAGACAAATAGAACTGGCTCTGCTGGACTGCGAAATCATCTTAAAGATGTGGCCCGCACATCTTGAGACAAGAATTCTACTGGGGCATTGCTTTAGTGCGCGGGAACAGCGAGAGCAGGCTCTGGCCAGCTATAGATATGTCCTCAATGTGACCGATGCAAGTGACATAGGAGATTATATGATCCGTAAACAAGCTTTACAAGGTATTTTTGAAATTGAAGAAAGAGACAGTATCCAATCTAAATCAATTTATTCGGAGCGTGAGTTAATCGAACACAGTCAAAGTCCGGAAGGAAGCCGCGATCAGAGAAGTTCAGTCAATTATGGGCTACTTATATTTGCTGTCTTGTTCATATTGAAATTCATCTTCACAAGATAATTTTGCTTAGCTACATACATAAAAAAGATTGTTCTCACCCGTATAGTATGCCGTATTAGTTAATGGGAATAAATGGACGTAACGCATGAATTTCACGTATACGGGGGGCAACGCATGCATATTGATTGGTCACAAACCCAGGTCTACAATACCATCATGTCCGTCGCAACAGGGATCGCGCTGCTGATGCTGGTCCGCTTCAGCCAGCATGTCACCCGCGGAGATAAAATCAGCCTCGAAGGCTGGTCTATTGGCTTTGCCGTTCCCGGTTTTATTCTAACCTTGACGGGTGGAGCGATGACGCTTACCTGGCCTTTGTCAAAAATCGGGTTTCCGTTCGATGACATCATATTTGGCGAGCCTACACTGGCTTTTGGCGTCATGCTGCTGGGCGGAGCTATTCTGATTTGGCGCAGATCGAACCTCCATCATAAGGCGGAGCTAAGCGACAAGGAAGCCAAGCAGCAATCTGGAGTGCTGACTTCACAGCTCATCGACATGATTCGGCCTCTGTCCTATTTTGCTGCCGCCATGGGGCTGGCGCTGATATCCATTGCTATCGCTGGCGTATATTATCAGTTATTCGCAGCGCCGCCCGAAGAGCCGATATCAGGACGGTTTGCGGATTATCCGCTGCTGGAGGCCTCTTTTATATCTGGTCTCTATGCCGTTACCGGCATCGGGGCGATTCTCCTGCCATTTTCCCTGGCCACAAGAAATCCAATAGTCACCCGCATTATGGGGTTATGCTGGAGAGTCACGGGGATACTCTTCGTCCTGTTCGGGGCGATGAATTACTTTACGCATATCGGGCTTATCATTAACACGATGTGAGAGAAGCTGTACTGCCGACCAAAGCGAATGACGGAGAGGCTGCAACCGACTAAGGCTGCAGCCTTAGTTAGTGCCTCGGGCTTAACGCCAGGACAAGGCGGATGATATAATTGCAGAGTCGGGAGGGTTGTACAGATGAATACTCAACAATTTCTGCAGCTGGCGATCGATTTAGCCCGCAGCAACGTGAAGGAGAAGGGCGGCCGGCCGTTCGGGGCCGTCATTGTGAGGAATGGAGAGGTCGTGGCGACCGGCGTCAATACTGTGTTGGAAACGAAGGATCCAACGGATCACGCCGAGATGAGAGCGATTCGGGAGGCCAGCCGCGTATTGGGAAGCGAGCTGCTGTCCGACTGCGAGATTTACGCTAGCGGGGAGCCGTGTCCCATGTGCCAGGGCGCGATCCAGCGGGCTGATCTGAAGGCCGTCTACTACGCATCCCCCAAGGAGGTTGCCATGGAGGCAAAGGTCGTTCCGGCGGGGAGCAACCTGAATATTCCTTTTCAATACGTCGAGATGGCGAACGGATCTGAGCCTTTTGAATTATGGACCAAGCGCAAGGAAAATACGGAATAGGGCAAACGGAACGCCATGCGCTTCGTCATAACGCTGCGCGGGCAGCAAGAACAGGCCATTCCCAGCAGCAGTTGGGATGGTCTTTACTTTTAATTTGGAGAAATTAAAGTAAATTGTGCATTGTTCTTATACAAATCAGCTATTTGAATTGCTAATATAATAGGAGAATTTTCGAAGTGCTCGCCAGCAATTACCTTGGAAGCGCTATCTTATTGTCATCGGGGAGTGAACCGTCATAATACGCGTAGCTATTATCGGTACAGGGTCCATTGCACATTCTCATGCGGCTGCTTATGCCTCTTTTTCAGAGCGCTGTAAGGTGGTTGCTTTAATTAATCGTCATGAAGATAAAGCCATTTTGCTTCGGGACAAATTTCAATTCGACTGCAAAGTCATGCAGGATTATAAAGAGCTGCTTCATGAGGAGGATATCGACTTGGTGTCCATTTGTACTCCGCCTCAAATGCATGCCGAGATTGCTAGTGATTTACTGAGCGCAGGGAAACATGTGCTTGTCGAGAAGCCGATGGCGATGTCGCTTGAGGAATGCGATCAAATGCTGGCTGCTGCCGCTGAATCTGGATGCATTCTGTCCGTCGTGGGCCAGAACCGCTTCCATGAACCCAATTGGAATTTGAAGCATATCCTAGATTCCGGATTACCAGGGAAAATCGTCCACGCCCAGGTCGATTCATATCATTGGCGCGGCGAGAGTTATTACGATTTATGGTGGCGCGGAACCTGGGAGCAGGAAGGGGGCGGCTGCACGCTCAACCATGGCGTTCACCACATGGACATGCTGTTGTGGATGATGGGGATGCCGCAAAGTGTACAGGCTGTCATGAGCAACACCTCGCACCCGAATTCGGAGGTCGAAGATATCTCCATTGCGATTCTTTCCTATGCGGATGGGAGCCTGGCGCAAATTACGAGTTCCGTCATCCATCATGGGGAGGAGCGGCAGATGGTATTTCAAGGCGAGCACGCCCGTATTTCTTCTCCCTGGAAAGTGTATGCCTCGACGGCGAAAGACAATGGGTTTCCTGAGCGGAACCCTGCTTTGGAGACGGAAATCGAAGCTTACAGGGATGGGATTGAACCGCTGCTGTATAGCGGGTTCGAAGGGCAGGTTGATAATGTTTTGACAGCTATCGAGAATGGATCGCATCAGGTACTTATCGACGGTCAGGACGGAAGAAATGTGCTGGAGCTGATTACGGCCGTTTACGAGGCATCCATAACGAAGCAGCCCGTCAGCCTTCCATTGGCGAAAGACAATCCCTTTTATACGCGAGAAGGCTTATTGGCCCATGCTCCCCGTTTTAACGCCAAAACGAGGCCAGCATTAAAGGCGAGTGAACAGCAATAGGTCGGGAGGAAGACGAGATGAAGCCAGTAAAATTCAGCATTATCGGCGGGGCAGGCTTTCGGGCCCAATATTTTTTGCGTATTGCGGAGGCTCTGCCGGAGACTTTCCAGGTCAGCGGTATAGTCGTCAGGAACGAGTCCAAAGCAAGAGCAATGGAGGAACGGTGGGGTGTAACGACTTATCGTTCGCTTAAACAGCTTCTGAAGAGCGAAAGTCCCGATTTTATCGTCGTTTCGGTCAGCGGAGCAGCAGGGATGGAATATTTGTTCCAGCTGGCTGAGGCGGGCATACCGGCACTGATGGAGACGCCGCCGGCACCGGATTTGGAAGGCCTGGAGCTGCTGCATGATCGGCTAACGGCTATAGGCGCTCGCGTTCAAGTCGCGGAGCAATATCATTTTCACCCTATCCAAGAAGCGCGTCTCGCTCTCATTCGCTCGGGAAGACTGGGAAGAATTACGGAAACGACCGTTTCTATCTCCCATCTTTATCATGGTGTCAGCTTGATCCGCAAAATGCTGGGCATCACCTTCGAGGAAGTTAAAATCCGAGGCATGCGTTTCCAATCCGAATGGGTGCAGGGACCGACGCGCCAAGGCCCGCCAACCGAAGATGCGATGATTCCTTTGCAGCGGGATTTAGCTTGGCTAGATTTTGGAGACCGGCTCGGAATTTATGATTTTACGAAGGATCAGCATCGTTCCTGGGTGCGCTCGAACCATCTTTCCGTTCGCGGGGAACGCGGAGAAATATTCGACAGCCGCATTTTAATCCAGCAAGAGTCGACGATACCGCTGCAAATGGAGCTAAAACGGATAAACAAAGGGGAGCTCGAAAATCAGGAGGGTTACTTCCTGCAGGGCATTTTGTGCGGCGACCAATGGCTCTATGACAATCCGTTTGCTCCGGCGAGGTTGTACGATGATGAAATCGCCATTGCCCGCTGCCTGCAGCGCATGGCTGAGTATGTCCGCGGCGGGCTTGAGTTTTATAGTCTTGCGGAAGCGTCGCAGGATCATTATTTGGGGATGCTGATCGAGAAGGCGATCCTGACCGGGGAGACCGTTGCATCAACAAGACAGCGCTGGGCGCTGGATCGGCCATAACAAAATACAGCCCGACGCCATGGATTGAAGGTGTTCGGGCTGTTTTTTTTCTTAGAACTCGAGCATCCCGAACTCCCTGCCCTCCGGGTCGCAGAAAGCAAAGGCCTTCAAGCCGTCTTCCTGTTCTGTTAGAGCAGTGACGCTCACGCCTTTGCTTTGCAGGTAGCGATGATCCTCCGCCGCGCTGCTTGTGCGAAATTCGCATACTCTGTGCTGAATGACGCTGACAGGCGACTCCACCACATTTACCGGGATTTCCTTGAAGCAGCGGAAGCGGGCGTTCTCCAGCGAGTCGGTGGGGTGATCAAACGAATATTCGATTTCAGCGTCAAATATGTCCTTATACCACTCAAAGGAGCGGTCAAAATCGGTCAGACTGATAAAAATGCCATCAATCCGAAAATAATTGTTTGGCGTATCAGGCCAGGAGGGATCGCTGATGATGTTAAACGGATTGCCGTCCGGATCATGAACGTCAAAGTCGACATAGTGGAGCCAGTCCTCCGGCCGATTGGCCCGTACCTGCGACTTGTCCAGCATGTCGTAAGCTTTTCGCGCATCATGAGCTTTGAAGTTAATAGGTACCGTATCGTATTTGTTCAGTTTGCCGCACTCTACGAGCGTCAAAGTGGTTCCTTCGGCCAGGCGCAGTTTTGCCCGATCTGAATTTAGCTCCTGAAGCTGCAAACCGAAGTGCTGCTGGTACCAGCGGGAAGAAGCTGAAGCGTTGGTGACGGGAAAATAAAATTCATGCAATCCGGTAATATGCAGGGCAGAGATGCGGTTAGGCTTGGGCATTCAGAATCATCCTTTCCAAATATCTTGATAAACAAAGCTTCCAGTTACCGGAAGGTCAATCTTTTTTTAGAATAACATAAAACCTGCAGCTTCATATTCGAACATTTAGGCTAAACTGGACAATCAGACAAAATTCGACAAAATAAATTTAAATATTTCATAATTCGACATTATCTCGTTCCGTTTTTACACGCATCATGATAAAATACCTAATAATAGAGGACTAAATGCCCATTATTCCATACATATGAGATAGGAGGTGATCGTTCCGCATGACAGACTATTCGTCAATCGATACGCTTCTGGAGATGTTCATCTTCGAAACATCGACTTTGCTGGAGCAGCTGGAGCAGACCATTCTCGATTGCGAGCAAACAAAGGATTACGGCTTGGGCGTAGTTAATGAGATTTTCCGGATCATGCACACGATTAAAGGCTCATCCACCATGATGGAGTTTCACAACATTTCAACCTTGGCGCATGTAACGGAGGATCTTTTTTCGTTTATTCGGGAAAGGCAGCTTCAGCTTGCCGATGATTCGGCTGTTTCTGAGCTGATGCTGGGCAGCATCGATTTCATGAAGGTGGAGATGCTGAAAATCAAAAACGGCGATCCGGCGGACGGTGATGCCTCCTTTTTAATTGAACAGTTAAGGTCGCTGCTGGCGGAAATGAAGCAGTCGCACGGGACAGGCAATGCAGCAAGCGGTACGGCAATAAGTGTTCCTGACAGGCAGTCTCCTATGGAGTCTAAGAAATCAGGGACATCGCTTGAAAGCGGGCACTGCAGATATATGGCCGTTCTACGCTACGATGAAGGCTGCGAGATGGAGAACCTTCGCGCCTATCAAGCTGTAATGAACTTGCAGAGTGAGCTGCAATCGATCGCCCATGTTCCAGAGGATTTGCTGGAAGATGAGAAGGCGGTGGCGGAAATCCGCCGCGAAGGTCTGCGTTTGTCGTTCCAGACGGACAAGACGTATGACCAAATTAACCAGCTTCTTCATCAGATCAGCTATGTACGGAGCATCGTGCTTGAGAAACAATCGGATACGGGTGTTCCGTCCGTAGGCGAATTCACGCCCGAACTGGTCAAGGAGCAGCATAAGCTAGATGCTCCTGTGATTCCGCTGAGAGAAGCAACGCCAAGGGCGCAGGAGGAAACGAAGCGGGGCGCCTCATCCCAGCAGTCCAACTTTATAAGCGTACATATAGCCAAGCTCGATGAGCTTATGGATTTAGTTGGCGAGCTTGTCATCGCCGAAGCGATGGTCACGCAAAATCCCGATTTGCAGGGACTCGGCCTGGAGCTGGAGCAATTCCAGAAGGCTTCGCGCCATCTTCGCAAAATAACGACAGAAATGCAGGATATGGTGATGTCGATTCGCATGATCCCTTTATCCGGCACGTTTCAGCGCATGCACCGCATCGTCCGTGACATGGGCAAGAAGCTGGGGAAGGATGTGCGGCTGCAGCTGGTAGGAGAGGACACCGAAGTAGACAAGAACATTATTGACCATATTGCCGACCCGATTATGCACATGGTGCGGAATGCCATCGATCATGGGTTAGAGAGCGGTGATGAACGGATACGGAGAGGGAAGCCGGCGTATGGAACGCTGACGCTGGAAGCGAGCCAAGCTGGCGGCGAGGTGCTGATCCGGATCAGGGATGACGGGCGGGGCTTGGATAAAGAGAAGCTGCTGCAGCGGGCCAGGCAGAATGATTTACTCGTGAAGAACGAAAGCGAAATGACGGATAAAGAAATTTACAGCCTCATTTTCTTGCCCGGATTCTCGACGAAAGACCAAATTACCGAGTTTAGCGGCCGCGGAGTCGGGATGGACGTGGTCACCAAAAATATCGAATCCGTTGGCGGTGTCGTAACCGTTGACAGCGCCATGTATGAAGGCACAGCGATCACAATCAGAATCCCGCTAACACTGGCGATTATTGATGGCATGAACGTTAGGGTAGGAGAGTCAAGGTATACACTGCCGACAACGGCAATCAAAGAATCCTTCCGTCCAGCGGCCGGCGATATTATCACCGATCCGGACGGTGGCGAAATGATCATGGTGCGCGGGCAATGCTATTCTATCGTAAGGCTGCACCGGCGGTTCGGAGTTCAGACCGATGTTATCGGATTGACGCAGGGGATACTCATCATGGTCGAGCAGAATGACCGGCAGATCTGCATATTTGCGGACGAACTGATTGGCCAGCAGCAGGTGGTGGTAAAGGCGCTGCCGCCATATGTCCATAATTTGGCCAGCATTGAAGGTGTCTCCGGATGCACGCTCTTGGGCGACGGGAGCATCAGCTTGATCCTTGACGTTCAGGGTCTGTTGAATGGCAAGTAGCTTAAGCAGCAAAGCATTGTGTGTTATGACTAAGCAAGTTATCCAAGGAAGGAGGAAGGCATAGCATGTCGAGTCAGATACAGCAAGATGATATTGAAATCGAGGACACGCAGACAGGTAAATTCCTGACCTTTCAATTGGAGGAGGAGTTCTACGGCATCGAAATCAGGTTTGTCACGGAGATTATCGGAATTCAGAAGATTACCGAAGTCCCGGAAATGCCTGAATACTTACGGGGGATTATTAATTTGCGGGGCAAGATCATTCCGGTCATGGACGTGAGGCTTCGCTTCAAGAAGAGCTTCCGGGAATACACGGACCGTACCTGCGTCATTGTGGTCGACATTAAGGAAATCTCCATCGGTCTTATCGTGGACAGTGTGTCTGAGGTGCTGTTCATTCCGGAGGCGGAAATGATTCCGCCGCCTGAGTTTCATAAATCGACGTCTAAATTCATTAAGGCCATCGGCAAGGTCGGGCAGGATGTTAAATTAATACTAGACTGCGAGAAGCTGCTTCACGAGCAAGAGGTTGAGGATTTGGGCGAGATCGTCCGGCAATAGTTCGTCCGTAGATCGGCAATAAAAGGATGCTATGATAAGTCAATTGAGAGGAAGTGTTTCCTTTGGTTAGAGCATTTCGCAATTTAAGCATTGGCAAAAAATTGAATATCGGATTCATGGCTGTGTTGGCTGTTTTGGTGACATTATCAGTCATCAGCTACCAGAATTTCAGCAAAACTAGCAAAGCAATGGATTGGAACAAACATACATATGAAGTGCTGATGGGATTGCAAACTGTCCTGGACAGCATGGTCAATATGGAGACCGGGCAGCGCGGTTTTGCGCTGACGGGAAATGAAAGTTCTCTTGAACCTTATGTAAGCGGCAAAGCCAGCTTTGAACAGAGCTTCAATCACGTTAAGGAACTGACTTCGGACAACCCTTATCAGCAGGAGCTGATGAACAAAATCCAAAATGTGCACCAGGAATGGTTGCAAATCGCCGAGAATAACATTCAGCTAAGACGGAACGTTTCTAAAGGCATTGGCTCCATGGACGATGTCGTTAAAGAAGAGCAGGCCGCGAAGGGCAAAGCCGCCTTTGATGAATTCAGGGCTATTATTGCGGAAAGCTCGGGCATAGAGTCCAAACTTTTGCTAGAACGCAGCTTGGAAGCCGAGAGAGTTGAGTCGATCACCAAAACATCGATTATCGCAGGTTCTGCCGCAGCTGTATTGCTGTCGCTCTTGATTGCTTTCATCATTACAAGATTGATTACTCGCCCGATCTACGAAGTGAAGCAGGCAGCTGAACAGGTGGCGGACGGCAACCTGGATGTTATGGTACAGGTGCATTCGAAGGATGAGATCGGAGCGCTGTCCGAAGCGTTCAGAATTATGGTGCATAACATGAACGACGTGCTGGCGAATATTAATACGGCGGCAGAGCAAGTTTCCTCCGGTTCGCGCCAGGTATCTGAGACGAGCATGTCTCTGTCTCAAGGGGCTACCGAGCAGGCGAGCTCTGTGGAACAGCTGACCGCCTCGCTAGAGGAAATTGCCGCGCAGACGAAGCAGAATGCCGATAATGCGACAGAGGCCAATGCATTAGTTGAGACTGCCAGAGAGAATGCTGTCCAAGGCAATACGCAGATGAAGGAAATGCTGGGCGCCATGGACGATATCAACAAAGCTTCGGAGAGCATTTCCAAAATCATTAAGGTCATCGATGAGATTGCCTTCCAAACGAACATTCTGGCGCTCAATGCCGCGGTAGAGGCAGCAAGAGCAGGACAACACGGCAAAGGTTTTGCCGTGGTTGCTGAGGAGGTACGGAATTTGGCGGCCCGCTCGGCAAACGCAGCGAAGGAGACAACGGAAATGATCGAGGGCTCCATCCGTAAAGTGCAGGACGGCACGAAAATCGCTAACGAAACGGCATCGGCCCTGCAGCATATCGTGGAGGACGTGGCAAAGGTAGCCGAGCTGGTGAACGAGATTGCTATAGCCTCTAACGAGCAGGCCTCTGGCGTAAACCAGATTAATCTAGGGCTCATGCAGGTATCGCAGGTGGTGCAGGCAAACTCGGCGACCTCGGAAGAGAGCGCGGCAGCTAGCGAAGAGCTGTCGGACCAGGCAGAGCTGTTGAGAGAGCAGGTTGGCAGATTCAAGATCAAAAGCCAATCCCCGCCAGCTTACAGGGAGCATGGGCAGCTGAATCCGGAAGTGATGAGGCTGCTGGATTCGATGTCGGAGAAGAAAAGAATGCAGGCCTTCGCCGAGGACGGCGAACCTGCAGCCGCTGGAACCTCACCGCGTAAAATTATGCTGTCGGATCACGACTTTGGCAAATATTGAGGATCATGACAACCGATGTTTACTATAACGGATAGAGAATTTGCGCAGCTCGCCTCCTATATTCATTCGAACAGCGGCATTTATCTGAAGCCGGAGAAAAAAATGCTGGTGCTCGGCAGGCTGCATCAGGTTCTCCTGCAGCTCGGCCTTGATAATTTTACCGATTATTACGAGTATCTGGTCTCGGATCAGAGCGGAGCCGCGATGGGTACACTGATCAATAAAATCACGACCAACCACACGTTTTTCATGCGGGAAGCGAATCATTTCCACTATTTTAAAAACCATGTACTTCCGTATTTAAAGCAGACTGTGGCAAGCAGGGATTTACGCATATGGAGCGCCGGATGCTCAACGGGGGAGGAGCCTTACTGCCTCGCTATGCTGATGGACGAATACTTCGGCATAAGCAAGAAGGAGTGGGATACAAAGCTGCTGGCCACAGATATATCGGACAAGGTGCTTAGTCTGGCGAGTCAGGGAATTTACGAGAAGGGAACGATCGGGAATCTCCCTAAGCATTGGAGGAGCACATATTTTACAAAGCTGGACGAGGACCGGGTTCAAATTGCCGAGGGCATCCGCAGAGAGATTATTTTCAGGCGGTTTAATCTGATGTCGCTGAGATTTCCATTCCGCAGGAAGTTTCACGTTATATTTTGTAGAAATGTTATGATCTATTTCGATAACCGCACAAAAGCGGAGCTTATTCAGCGTTTCTATGATTGGCTCGAGCCGGGCGGGTACCTGTTTATCGGGCATTCGGAGACGATTGACAAGTCGCAGAGCCGATTCCATTATGTTATGCCTGCGGTGTTCCGCAAGAATTGAGGGAAGGCAGTAGGAGGCGTATGAAAAGCAGGATAAAAGTACTGGTCGTCGATGATTCTTTGTTGTTTCGGACTTTTATAAGCAAAGGAATATCCACTGACCCCGCGCTGGAAGTGGTGGCGACCGCAAACGATCCCTTTGACGCTAGGGATAAAATCATCAGGTATAATCCGGATGTGATGGTCTGCGATGTGGAAATGCCGAGGATGAACGGCATTGAATTTCTGCGCCGCCTCCTGCCTCAGCATCCGCTGCCGGTCGTTATTGTCAGCGCGGTGAGCCAAGCGGTGTTTGAGGCGATGAGCGTGGGGGCGGTGGATTTCATGACCAAGCCCGACATGAGCGCCCTCGGCAGGATTGAGCCGTTCGTGGAGGAATTGATTCAGAAAATACATATCGCTGCCAAGGCCACGGTTGTCAGTTCTGCCATAACGGTCATCGAACCTGTTCCTCATTCAGAGAGAATGAGCACGGACAAGAAGCTGATTGCCATAGGCGCCTCTACAGGAGGCACGGAGGCCATCTATAATCTGTTGAAGCTGATGGACCCGCAGCGGTACCCCGGGCTTGTCATTGTCCAGCATATTCCGCCGGTGTTCTCCACGATGTTTGCGGAGCGGTTGAACCGGTTCACTGCATGGATGGTCAAGGAGGCGGAAACGGGCGATATCATCGAGCCTGGCAAGGTATTGATGGCGCCTGGCGACCGCCATATCAGGATCAGGAAATTTGGCAGCGGTTATAAAGTCGTTTGTTCTCAAGGGGAAAAGGTAAGCGGGCATTGTCCCTCAGTTGACGTATTGTTCGAATCCGTCGCCAAGGAAGCCGGCAAAGAGGCGCTTGGTGTGATTCTGACTGGTATGGGTTATGACGGAGCAAGAGGCATGCTCGCCATGCGCAGAAAAGGAGCGAGGACGATCGGGCAGAATGAGGAATCGTCAGTTGTGTACGGAATGCCCAGGGCTGCCTATGAACTGGGCGCCGTGGAGAAGCAGGCTGCGCTGCAGAACATTCCCCGCCTGATCAACGCCATGCTATAATCGGTTGGAATGAAGGATCGAGCAATGTATGGAAGGAGGCATCCACTTGGCGATTACGATACAGCAGGTTTTGGATCAATTGACGGCGCCTGCGCCCGCTCTGGAGAATACGGTGGACAGGCTGCTAACGGGAGATCCGGGCACCTCCGTAACTGGAATTGGCATTACATTTATTCCAACGCAGCAGGTGATTCAGCAAGCCGCCGATTTGGGCATCAATTTATTGATTACTCATGAAGGCCCTTATTACAGCCATCATAGCCAGACGGATTGGCTGCAGGGGGATTCGGTCTACGCAGAGAAGCAGGGATTGATCGAAGCTTCGGGGCTCGCGATGTTCAGGCTCCATGACTATATTCACAAATATGAGCCGGACGGAATTACGGCTGGCTTAGTGCAGGCATTGGACTGGGAGGATTGTATTGATCGCATTCACCCGGCCTCAACGATCCTTGATCTGCCGGATATGACTGTAGCCGAGATTGCGGATCATTTGAAGCTGAAGCTGAATGTCCCATATGTCCGTGTTGTCGGGGATATGACGATGCGCTGCAGACGGACAGGGTTGCTGGTCGGGTATCGCGGCGGCGGCGCCAATGCGATTCCTTTATTTGTCCAAGAGAATCTGGATTTGATTATTGCCGGGGAGGGGCCGGAGTGGGAGACCCCCGAATACGTGCGAGACAGCTGGCAGCAGGGACGGTCTCGTGCCTTAATTATGCTCGGCCATGCCGAGAGCGAGGCGCCTGGCATGAAAGCTTTAGCGAAGCGGCTGGAAACGTGGTTTCCAGCAGTTCCGGTTCATTTCCTGGCGGAACAGCCGCTATATCAAATTGTGTGATCATCCATACGCCTTAATAGCAAAGACGGCGCCCGAGGTTTCCTCACGGCAGCCGTCTTTGTTTTTGTTTGCGCAAAAATGAATCCGCATGAGTTGAATTATTTGGATTCTACGTAAGTTTCTCCGACGATTTGCGAAAGTGAATACTTGTCCGCAGGGAGGGACTTTTCTAGAAACGTTGCCACTTCATGCTGCTCAAGATCGTACATGATTTCAATTTCTTTGGAGAATAAGCGCAGCTCTCTCATTAGAAGGGCTGCTACTTCCGGAACGGCGCGTACTTGCAGGGATTCTGCTTCCAGTACTTGGGACAGGGCCTTCACATAGTCTGCTAATGATCTGGCCCCGACGATTTTCACGCCCTTATTGTCACTATTGACCATAATGATCGTCGGGAAGCCTCGTACTCCAAGCGACCTGGACAGCTCGAAATCCTCCTCCAGCAAACTCTGTGCAGCCGGCACGGCGGCTTGGTCTACAATATCGGCTCCATTCAAGCCCATTTGGCTGACGATATCGGCAAGCACTTCGTCGGTTCCGATGTTTCGATTGAAGGCAAATACCGCTTCCCTCGCCCGCCGCAAAAACGTATCCGCCAGCTGCACATTCTGCTGCTGAATGATTTTGTATATGCGAGAGGGAATGTAAGAGGATTGTACAGGATTGTCCAGCCACAGCGAGCCGTCGATCGGCATGCGGGAATGCTCGCCCACTTCGCGCCAGTGGCCGGCTACATCCGCCGGACTTTGAATGCCGTTGCTGACATCGGCAAAGCCGTTCCAGCTCTCCAGCAATCCGCCCATTACCGTGTGAAACAGGAAATAATGTCCGTATTGCTCCTGAAAGCGTCTTAGTACGGGCTCAAGCGCCCAGCAGTGGGAGCAGATGGGATCGGTGACATAATACAGCTTCACTTTCTTCTCAGGCTCATTCAGATCGATAAGCTCCACCGTATCGTCGCCGGCTTCACCGCATACTCCTGTCTGTAAATCACACATCATATTCTGGTTTGTCATTTGTTTTCTTCCTCTTTTCCGTGTAGATTCTCATATTGCTGAGCCCATTTCTGGATAGGCGTTAACGCTGCCGTTAAAGCCCGGCCCTTCTCCGTCAAATCATATGAAATGGTAACCGCGGGGTTTGCCGTAATCTTTTTCTCGATTAAACCGTATTCGATCAGCTCGGCCAGCTTCAAGGACAAAGCCCTTGACGTGATGTCCGCTAAATCCCGCTTGATATCCGAGAAATGAGCGGAACCGTTTGCGCATAGCGACAGATAATGAAGGATCAATCCATTCCACTTCTTCCCAAGGATGCGGAAGGAATACTCTAGGTACGGGCAAACTTGAATAATTATCGCCTCCCTATGTGATGTGAGATATATTAATTATATCTACTGTAAAAAATAAAGCAAGTATAAAAAATATACATAAATTAATCGAGACTTGTGCTCGCTCCGATAAAATAAGGGGGATGTCCGAAAAATTTACATTTTCTTAGGGAGAGCGTTTATGACGGGATTTTTTATGACGATTTGGCAGCGGCTTGGCATTGAGCCTACAAATGATATCAAGGAAATTAAGCGGGCGTATGGCAAGCAGCTTCAGATTTATCATCCAGAGGAAGACGCCGAGGGGTATCAGGCGCTCCGTGAGGCATATGACCGGGCAATAAAGCTAGTTAATCAACGGATGGATCGTTCAGATGATCACATGCCTGTTCAAACCATAGAGCGAGACGAGCCAGAAGATCAAGAAGATCAAGAAGAACAGGAAGGCGATGAGAACGCGGCCGTTTTCATTTCTAGGCTCTCGCGTGATGCTGGGTTTGTTTTTTCGGAACCGGAGCTTTATGAATTTGGGGATTCCTCTGAAAGTGTCGATGAGTTCATAGCACAAGCAATCGCCATATATGACCATTTTCCAACCCGGATTTCAAGAGACGCATGGATTGAGCTGCTCAATTCCAAGATAGCTTGGGACATCTTTAGTAAAGATGAAATTAACAGGCGAATGTTCGAGGTACTAAAAGACCGCTGCTATTTGCCTCAAGAAGTGTGGCAGCTGCTGGAGGGCTTCTTTGGATGGAGACACGAGTTTACGGCACATTGGAAAGAGCAAGAATACGCTGGAGCCGATCCCTTCCTGGAGTACTATGACAAGCAGCTGGCCGAACCTGGGCTAAGTTATGAGTTTTTGTTAGGTGCGGGCAATATCGATTATGACCGATTTTTAAGCTGCCGGTATAAGGGCTTTCAAGCACTATTCGTCAATGATTTGAAGGAAGCAGGTAGATTTCTTGAAGAAGCCTACGGTCTCTTTGCCGATGATCCCGATCTGCTCCGTCTGCTGGGCGAATATTATTTGCGAAAGGGGAACGAGGAACAAGCGCTGCAGGCTTACGGGAGGCAGATCAGAGTCGTGCCGGATGAGATGGAGGGTTACCTTGCCCGGGCTCGCATCCTCTTCCGGCAAGGACAGTATGCCCAAGCTGTAGAGGACTATCAATGGGTGCTGTCTCGTGTACCCCACCTGATGGAAGCCAAGCTGTCGCTGGGCCATTGCTGGTTGAAGCTAGGCCAAGAAGACAGGGCCAGAACATATTATCTGGAGGTGGCAGAGCAGGCAGATCCCGCTTCTCTGGAGGCGGTACAGGCGCTGCAAGGATTGGCTCATGCTCACCCTGAACATGTAAGAAAGCTGTACAATGAACGGAAAGCAGCCCGGCGGGAGAAGTTCAAACAGAAATTTTCCTGGCTGCAGATCTGTGTGTTTGTATTGACGCTGCTCAGCTTAGGCTGGTATGTGCAATCCCTGATGATGGAGGCAAACGTTATGAAGACCGCTTCGGTTACCAGCCTTGATCAACTGGAGAATACACCAAAAAACAGCCATGTAGCCATAACTCTTACGGACGTATTGGACGTTGGTTTAGGCCTGTATGAACTGCAAATGGGCGAAATGAAGGGAACTACAATGATTCAGGGGAGATCCGCATCTGAGAAGAATTTGCAGTATTACGGCTTTGCCAAGCGCTATATTTACATTGGAAGCTTTGAAGGGCAGCACATCGTATTTCTATCGGAAAAATGGCTTGGGGACAGCGCATCGCTGCTGATGCGCCCCGTGACCATCACCGGATATGCCCGTATGCTGAAGTCCACGGATGTTGAGTCTGCCGTCTCTTTTTCACTTCTTAGTCTGCCCGCCGAAACCGAGAAGCCTTTAAAGCTTTATCCGAAATATATCGAAGAAGGTCCGCAGCTTCAGAACAAGTCTATGGTTGGCCGGGGCAATTCGTTGGCTTTTTATTTATTCCTATGTTTTGTAACTTGGGGTCTTCGTTTACATATGAAAAAGAAAAAAGCGTCGAAAGCTGCTTATTCGGAAAGGACAAGCCTATGATTAGAGCATTGAGAAGTCGGATTTTTTATTGTGCGATGACTGAAGCACTGTTTTTGAATGACCCGCTGAACGATCACAGCGTCGGGGGGTTGAATCGGCTCAGCGTGCTGTCCAGCCAATTGCTAGACAATTGGATGTATCATCACTATGGAATAAAGAGTTCAATAACTTGCGACAGAAAACTGAAATGGCTGCTGTACGAGGGATACAGATCAGAGTTCAGGCAGTTGAGGGATAGTCTGGCTGTCCTGCCAATGACGGAGCGCGACCTGTACATTGCCAGTCTTCCAGACTCCGATGAGTGGAAGAGCAAATTGAGGCGGGTTAGCCAGCTCATGCCTTATCTGGTCCGGCCGGGGATTGCGGCTTATGATTATGCATTATATCTGGCCGTCGCTCAATCCGGCGTCAGATTGGGTTATTTGGCTTTCAATGAAGCGCGGATCTTTTCCCGAGAAATTGCCAAGCTGGCTCAGAGCCAGTATGAGAGCTGGGACGAATATCATCTGGCCTGCATCGCCGGTATGCATTATCTTAGCGGCAACGATAAATCTCAAAAAAAGGATTACAGTACGTATATGCACGTGCGAATGCTGTCCCGAAGGCTCAGTCCCAGCAAGCGGATCAGTTGGCGAGCCAAATTGTAGAGCTCAGCATGAACAAAAGGCCATTAGAGAAGGCTTGATCACTAGATCAAGCCTTCTTCCAAATTATGCTTCGGAACCTATTCCCGCTTGCTTAATGGAACAGCTTGCGGATGTCTTTCATATGCTCCATCGCCAGGTCATAGCCATGCTGGCATGTATCGCGCAGCTTGCCGACGTTCTTCTCGAAGCTGTCCAGCGGCACCTTCGGACGGATAATGATCGCTTGGCCCTCTTGCTCCAATCGCTCGCAATAGGCGACCGTCTCATTATAACGTTCATGCCTCGTCAGCAATATTTCCTCCAGCAGCGGGTATTTCCGTCTTAATAATCTGGCGACCGCTGCATTTTGCTTGCTGAATGTTTTAACATATCCCTTCGGCTGAGTCAGAATGATTAAATGCTTCTCATTTCCGTCCTCGACGGCCTTGCGGATCGGAATCGGGTCGGTTAACCCGCCGTCATAGTATTTGGCGCCGTTCATTTCAATTGCCGGAAAAAACATGGGAATGGCACAGGTAGCCCTGAGCATGGTCATTGCTTCGTCAATTTGCAGACCATCCATATATTCCGGCCGGCCGGTTAGCGCGTTGGTAACTCCGACAAGCAGCTTGCCCTCATAGCTGTTGAACGTTTCCATATCGAAAGGGATCAGCTGGCCTGGAATTTCGCCAAAGATGAAATCCAGCCCGAATAAGCTGCGATGGCGCAGAAAATTACGGTATCCAATGTAGCGGGGATCGTTGCGGTACTGCTCCACGATTTCCAGGTTCCTTCGTTTCTGCTTGGATATATAGGAAAATCCATTGCTGATTCCGGCGGATACTCCAATGCAATAAGGGAACATCATTTCCTCGTCCAGCAGCGCATCCATGACGCCCGCGCTGAAAATCGGGCGCAGAGTTCCCCCTTCCAATATTAAGCTTGGCACTTCAACTCACCTCATTAGGGACATATAGGATGAAATCACAGGAATAAACACTTCTATTTATAGTTTAATGTCGGAGCTATTTATTATCAAACGTAACGGATATGATTTTTGCGGCGGGAATGAAGACAAGCCTTCTGTTTGTATCGCGGATTTCAAAATTGTCGCTATGAACAGCAACCAGCGTTCCAGGAATGGTTAAGCTCATAGTCTGAATGGCAAGAGACTCACCGGCGAATTTGCTGAGCCGTTCCACCGTCTCGGAATCGGGGAATGTAGCTGCGGCGAGCAGGCTTTCCAAATGCTCAACCCGCTGCTTCAACAGCTCTAGCCCAGCATGCAGCAGGCGGAGCTCCAGCTTGCGCCGTTTGAACAAGCGGCCGAAGATGCCCATCACGGATTCCTCCTTGCTGAATATGATGTGAATCGCAATATATCGTATGCTCGATAGATTCATAGAGTTTGGACAAGTGTGCTGCCAGCAGGGTAAAGTTATTTTAAGATATTAGTACGTGTAAAAATGCGGTATGATAGATATACTGATCGTTATTAATTTTTAAGGAGAGAGCAGGCTATGATTAAACATATTGTATTGTTCAAGCTAAAGGATTCTTCGCCGGAGAGCATTGAGAGAACGGCTGGCGTTCTTCGCGATATGGAAGGAAAGATCGAGCAGCTTCGCAGCATTGAGGTAGGGATCGACGTCGTCAAGTCTCCGCGTTCTTACGATATAGCGCTGGTTACCACATTTGATTCCCTTGAGGATCTGCAGGGCTATCAGGTACACCCTGTGCATAAGAAAGTGATCGAGCATATGGCGGAAGCCAGAGAGAGCCAGGTTGCTGTTGATTTTGAATTCTAGAACGGCACGTGGAAGGAGGAGACTTTCGTGTATTACGTTAATCGGGAACAAATCGAGCGCAGATTACATATGCTGCCGGAAATTGTACAGGTTCTGAATTCATCGGATATGTTAGAGGCTCAGAATTCAGGGCTTTTGGAACGTTACGCCATAGAGAGAGCGCTTCATCTGGCGCTGGAAATCGTTACGGACGTAGGGAGCTATTTAATCGATGGCTTTATTATGCGGGATGCAAGCAGTTATGAGGACATCATCGATATTATGCTGGACGAGAAAGTGGTGGACGCGGGCTTGCATGCTGTTTTGATCGAGCTGGTGCGTCTGCGCAAGCCGCTGGTGCAGGAGTATTTTGCCGTCGACCGCGTTGCAGTTACAGGGCTCTTGAAGCAATTGAAGGAAGCAGAAGCGCTTACTGTCTTTGCTGAACGCGTTCGTGCATATTTGGATCAGGAAGGAATCGAGAGCTGATCGGCTTGCAGGAAATTATCCAAAATGTCCTCTTCACGTTGTGTCGAAACAAGCATCTGCTGCTTATAATGAATTAACTATATAGGCATTAGCCCTGATGTACGGGCGTGCCGCATAAGGAGAGATGTATCGTGAGCAAAGGAAACAAAGGATGGATATGGGGCGCAGCCATCGGTACGATTGTCGGTTCGGTTACGGCGCTGCTGCTTGCTCCCAAGCCGGGGAAAGAGCTCCGCAAGGATATTGCCGACGGGGCGCGTCAGGTCGGAGAGAAAACAGGCGAGATTGCCGGCAAGGTTACTGAACAGAGCGTTCATTTGGCCGAGATTGTAAAGGAAACCGCCGGAAATCTCATTCATGACATTCAGGCCTGGCGTGAGAGCAAGGGCGAGGAAGAAAGCACGGACGAAGGCAAGGAAGTGCAGATTTCCGCATTACCTGGGGAGAACGAAACCGAAGAAGCGGAAGCGTTCGCAGCTGCAGCCATCGAAGCCGAAGCAAGCGAAGCTGCTGAAATGATCGAAGCTACCGAGCAGACGGCCGTGGTTGAGAATGAGGATAAGGATAAAATCCAAGCATAATCGAATCGCCGAATATGATGAAGAAAAGGACCCTGCAGGGTCTTTTTTCTCGCATTTAGCAGGACAGGCTCCCGTGTTCGTTCCTTGTCACGTTCTCGTGGCATGAGGTAATATTAATTAGTACACTTTAGGATGAACGGTCATAAAGTAACGTAAAGCATCTAAACTATAATAAAAGGAAGCGGTATGTTCGTGCAGCAAGCCATCGCAATATTAGACTCGGGAGTGGGCGGTCTTACCGTGGCCAAAGAAGTCATGAGACAGCTCCCCAGAGAGAAAATCATCTATTTCGGGGATACCGCCCGGTCTCCATACGGGCCCCGGTCTCCGGAAGAGGTCACTTTGTTTACCGAGCAGATCGTGGACTATTTGATTCAATTCAATCCGAAAATGATTGTCATCGCGTGCAACACTGCAACAGCAGCTGCACTAGAGCACATTAAGAAAAAGGTGAGCATCCCGGTCATCGGGGTAATACATCCTGGGGCAAGGGCTGCGATCAGCGCCACGAAGACGGGCCGGGTCGGGGTCATCGGTACGGTCGGCACGATTAATAGCGGGGCGTATATCACGGCTTTGAAGGAGCTCAATCCCGTGATCGACGTGGAGAGTGAAGCGTGCCCGGATTTCGCTCCCCTTGTGGAGAAGGGGCAGTTCGAGACGCCGGAGGCACAGCTGGTCGTGGAGCATTCACTGCAGGAAATGAAGCAGCATCCGATCGATTGCCTGATCCTTGGATGCACGCACTATCCGTTCCTGAAGCGTTCGATTCAGGCGGTCATGGGGCCGAAGGTGAAGCTGATCAGTTCCGCAGACGAAACCGCGCGCGAGATCAGCACCGTGCTGTATCAGAAAGGGCAGCTGGCCCGGGGCAATGAAATTCCGATTCATCAGTTTTTTTGCAGCGGGGATTCTGAAATGTTCAATAAAATCGCCCGCCAGTGGCTGGGGGAGCAGATCGAGCTTACCCCCATCGTATGGCAGGTTTCCACGCCTTCCTAAGCTGGAAAATGCGAACAACCTTTGCCGGCAGGAGTTATCCGGCAAAGGTTGTTTTTGTGTAGCCCGCTCATAAGCCAAGCCTAATGTGAGCCATATTGAAACAATAGACCATCACTAAAATGGATGAAGGAGGATTATGATGCAGCTGCTCGCCATGTTGACGATGCTGATCGATCATGTAGGACTGCTCTTTTTTCCCGATCAGCCCCTCTGGAGAATTATAGGCCGAATCGCATTTCCCCTATATGCTTACGCTTTGGCGCTAGGGCATCGCCATACATCCTCGCGCGGCAAATACGTGCTCCGGCTGCTCGGTATCGCGGCGTTGTCGCAAATTCCGTATCAACTGGCTTTCGAAACGAATGAATTGAATGTCGTTTTCTCGCTTTGCGCAGCGGCGATCCTGCTTCGTGTGCTCGACGGGCTGTCTCCAGGCTGGATATCCTACGCGCTGATTGCCCTGGTTTGCGCGCTGTTCGAGGTGTTCCCTTTCGAATATGGGGCATATGGACTGCTTCTCATGCTTATATTCAATTATATGAAGCCCGGTCCGATGCTCGTCGGAATGCATTTATTATTGAACTTGGCTGCGCTGTTTGCTTACGGCTGGGTCATCCAGCTCTTTAGCATCATTCCGACGATGATCATTGCGTACGGGCCGAATTTATGGAGAAGGCTTGAGTCGTGGCGGATGCCTCGCTGGCTCTGGAGAACGTTCTACCCGGCGCACTTGGCCGTGCTTGCCGTGATCGTTCATCTTATTGGCGAGTAGCTGTTGCCCACTCAGCGCTCAATAAAGGAGGAATAGAGGTGTTGGCGTCAGTAAGCAATGGCCAGGAGCCTATCGTGCGCATCCATAAAGGATACCGCTATGAGGACGGGATAGCCCACATTAGACAGCTGCAAGGACGTTACGGCTGCCTGAGGCGCGTGGAGGTTGGCAAAAGCGTGCTCGGCAAATCCATCGATGCACTCGTGCTAGGAAGCGGGGAGGAGTGCGTTCATGTGAATGCCTCGGTTCATGCCAATGAGTGGATTACGACGCCGCTGCTGCTCCGCTTCATCGAAGAGCTGGCGGCTGAGCTGGAATCTTCATCCGGCAGGGGAGATGCCGGCAGCCTGACCGAGGATCTGCTGGGCCGGATAACGCTATGGGCGGTGCCGATGGTCAATCCAGACGGCATAAATTTGTCGCAGGATGGTTTATGGCCGGAATGTCCCTATAGGGAGCACCTGTTATCGTGGAACAGCGGTGTGGAAGACTTCAGCCGCTGGAAGGCGAATATCCGCGGCGTCGATCTTAACGATCAATTTCCCGCGGGCTGGGAGGAGGAACGAGCCCGGCGCAGTACAGGCGGCCCAGCCTCCCAGGACTACGGGGGAAGCGCGCCGCTAAGCGAGCCGGAAGCCGCCGCGCTCGCCAGCCTGACGCGAAGGCTGCGGTTCAGCAGAGTAGCGTCGCTGCATACCCAGGGGCGTGAAATCTATTGGAATTACCGGGATCTGGAGCCGGATGGCTCCGAAGCTTTAGCCAGCAGGTTAGCCGAAGCCAGCGGATATAGGGCGGTGAAGCTTACAGGCAGCGATGCAGGTTATAAAGACTGGTTCATTAGCGAATTTCGCCGTCCCGGATTTACGATCGAAGCGGGGGTTGGCGTCAACCCGCTGCCGGCAGGGCAATTTGAGGCGATTTATGGAGAAATCAAGCCGCTGTTGACCGAGTTTATCCGGGGGTAATCCCCGGATTTGCTTTTTTAAATGGCGTAAATTAGGGTATTGTAATGAATAAGCCATACCGGCCATAATGAATGATAAGGCGATAGTGCAAAGAGGAGGGGAAGCAGCTGTGAAATGGAGAAGATTGTGGTCGCTCCGGCATTGGTCGCATATATTCCGCCGTGTTCCAAGGCTGCTTGCGTCATCGCGGGTTCCTGTATTGGACAAGCTGCTGCTGATCGTTCCAGCCCTGGCCTATTGGGTGCTGCCGGATGTATTGCCGTTTATTCCGATAGACGATATGGCCGTGACGATGCTGCTGATGGACTGGTTCGTCGGGAGAGCCGAACGCAAGCATCCGCTGACTTAAACAGGCAGAGGGGATACATGCTTGCGTGAACCGTTGACATTCTTTACAATAGGAATGTTAGATAGTCATAAGAAGATAGGAGCGATCATATGAGCGTAAAAATTACCCGCAATGCGGCGAAGGTGATAAAGAGGGAATTGGATAAAGAAGAGAACAAGGGTCTTGCGCTGAAAGTGTTCATCACTCATGCTCATGGGGATCACGCCCATTACGGACTCGATTTGGTCAAGCCTGCCGAGACGGACCAAATCGTGGCTACGGACAAAGAAATCGACGTCGTTATTGATCTGAACGAACCGCTTCTTGAAGGCGTGAAGATCGACTATCTATATTTTCCGGAGGAAGGCTTCGTGATTACGAATCCATCCAAAGGAAATCACGGTGATCACTAGCACTTTGAAAGAAGAAGGGATTCAGCATGGCTAATGACATTCGCATATGCGATAAATGCAATCATATACGGATGAAGACGTTTGTGCCCAAGCTGCAGAAGCTGGCTCCGGACGCGGAGATTAAGGTTGGCTGCAAATCTTATTGCGGCCCATGCGGGAAGCGGGCGTTCGTATACATTAACGGACGCTACATCAGCGCTCCGACCGAAGACGAGGTATTGACCAAGGCGGCTCCTTTCGTGAAGAAGCCCAAATAAAGCGTTTGAAACCGAACAAAGAAGAGCTGCTTATTTCTCTTGCGAGATAAGCAGCTCTTCTTTGCGTTGCGGCAGGGAGCAGGATGCAAGGATCAACGAGGATCAACTTAGCGATACTCCCGGAGCAGATTGTACTGGATGACCCGGTCTGATATGGACAGGCGCAGTTTCGCTTCTTCATAGCCCCGGCGGCACTGCTCTAGATCCGTCAGCTCTCTAGTGTCGAGGCTGTAGCATTCCCCGTGCTCGAACAGGCCATCGGCGGAAGGAGTGTAGTACACGCGCCCGTCGGTAAATGCCCCCGAGCGCAGCGCGACGAAGCGTTCTCCGCTTCCAAATAAATCGTTGCCCATCATGTAATACGAACCGGTCTCAATTCCGAGCAGATGAAGAAGGGAGGGCGCCATATCCAGCTGTCCTGCTGGCTCCTGGTAGACGCCGGCTTGTCCGTTGTCCGGCAGATGAATAACAAGGGGCACCTGATTCATGATCTGATGCATGTCGAACTCTGACAATGATCTGCCCAGGAACTGCTCATAAGGCTCTTTATCCTTAAGCGAATTATCATGATCCCCGTATACATACAGAATCGTATGATCCCATATTCCTTTCTGCTTCATTCCTTCGATGAGCTGTCCTAAGGCTTCATCGGCATAGTGAACGGATTCTAGATAGCTGCCGAAAAGGGTTCCCTGGAATTCTCCGACATCTAGCTTGCGTTCTGAGGCCGGCAGCTGATAGGGGTGATGGCTTGTCAGAGTTACTAGAAAGGCATAGAATGGCTGCCGGCTCTCCCGCGTCATGAAATCGAGCGACTGGCGGAAGAAGGATTTGTCGCCAAGCGACCAGCCGAGCGGTTCATCCATCATGTAATGCTGTTTGTTATAGAAATGATCATAGCCCATCGCCTTGTACATGGCATTGCGGTTCCAGAAGCTGCCTTCGTACGCATGGTAAGCCCCTGTCTCATAGCCGTGTTCGCCTAGTATTTGCGGGAGCATATCGTAATTGTGATTCGGAAAGCGGACGAAGACTGAACCCGTAGGCAGCGGGTGCAGGGAGCTGTTCGAGGAAAAATCAGCATCCGAGGTACGCCCTTGTCCTGTCTGATGATAATAGCTAGCAAAGTACATGCTGTCCTTTATGAGCTGGTTGAGATGAGGCGTGATTTCCTCTCCGCCGATCTGTTTCCCAATCACGAAATTCATCAGGGCTTCCACCTGAACGACGATGACATTGCTGTTCTTATAAGCAGCAAAAGTATCGTTATGTGCCTTGCGCTTCTCTGCGGCTTCGCGGAACCAGCGCTGGATTTCCTTGTGTTCTTCTGCGGTTAGCGCAGGCTTGCTGCTCAGATGCTCCTTGGCGTAGCGGTACGCATCGTAATAATGGAACCCGAGCAGCCCGGTGATATTATATAACGACAAATTCCACCAGTTGCCCGTAAACAACTCGCCGGCCCAGGTGTTCTTGTAATGTTGGATCGGCCCGATCGTCAGGACATATCCAAGCACAAAGGCCAACAGTCCCGTAAGCAGACGGCTCATTGGACGCTCTTTGCCTTGTGCAGCGGAAGCGCCGGTTTCGCGTTCACCGTCCTGCGGTAGACGCTCAGATTTGAGCCGCCGGAGAAGCAGCCAGGCACCTAGTATGACGACTGCAATGAGCCAGTCGGCGGCAAGCCACAGGTCGCTTGGGAGGAGCAGAGAGGAGATGCTCTCGCCAAGTTCACCGACCTGGCCCGCCTGAAGCAGGACGGGGACCGTGATAAAGTCACGGAAGTACCGATAATACACAAGATCGGCGAAAATAACGCCCGTAAGCAGGACATTCAGCAGCGCGAGGGCTGCCGTACGGGCACGGGTGCTCAGCCATAGCGTCCAGAAGGAGGCAAGGATCAGCGACCCGATCGCGATGAGGTTATCCAGCCGGTTCATATCAATATTGTTCGCATTTAAGTTGTGATGCAGATAGCGGAGCTTCCAGAACAAGGCGAAGACGAATAAAGGATATTCGAGATGGCGATAGCGCAAAATGCCCGGAATCAGCCGCCATAGACGCTTGCAGCCGAATTTCGATGAATGGCCTGGATGCTTCGGCACAGATCTTCAACTCCTTTCAAAGGGAAACCCCTTCCCGGGCATTAATGCCGCGGAGGAAGGGGACCCAGAAATTGCAGATATTGGCACTCGATTCGGCCGTTGAACAGCTTGCGGCGTTTGTCTGCCTTGCGCTGAAAATCATGCTCGAATTGCTTGGTAGGCGTGAGCGCAAAGAACGACCAGGTCGGAAGCCCGGCTGCCACCCGGCCAAGCTGGGAAATCAGCTTGCGGACTTCCTTCTCCTCACCGATCCGCTCGCCGTACGGCGGGTTCGTGATCAGGCAGCCGTAGTCTCCCTGAGGCTGTATTCTGGCTGCTGGCAGAACCTCAAAAGTGATCTCCTTGCCGAGCCCGGCGCTCTTGGCGGCAGCCGTGGCTATCTCGATCGCTTTCGGATCAATGTCGCTGCCGGCGATATTCAGCGGGATATCATCCTGTACCGCGTCGAACGCTTCTTCGCGCGCCTGCTGCCACAGTTCCTCGGGAAGGATTGGCCACCCCTCGGCATTGAAGGAACGGCGCAGCCCAGGGGCGATATTCCAGCCGATCATCGCGGCTTCAATCGGCAGCGTCCCTGATCCGCAGCAAGGGTCATAGAATGGGCGCGACGGATTTTGATTCCAGCGGCTGAGCAAAATCATGGCGGCAGCCATGGTCTCCTTCAGAGGAGCTTCGGTCGCCAGTTTGCGGTAGCCGCGTTTATGCAATGCCGGTCCGGTCGTATCGAGCGTCAGCAGCGCTATGTCATTCAGCAGATTGATTTCAATGACGTAGCGCGGTCCAGTTTCCTCGAACCATTCGGTGCGGTAGGATTCCTTGAGCTTCTCGACAATCGCTTTTTTGACAATTCCCTGGCACGCGGGAACGCTGCTTAACTGGGATTTGTGGGAACGGCCTTCGACGGGGAACTCGCCGTGGGCCGGAATCCAGTCCTGCCAAGGGAGCGCCTTTGTTCCTTCGAACAGCTCATCGAATGTGACCGCAGAGAATTCACCCATTTTGATCAGCACGCGATCTGACGTGCGCAGCCATAAGTTGCAGCGGCAAATGTCGATGAAATCTCCGGTAAAATTCACTCGCCCGTTCTCAACCTTCGTATCTTCGTACCCCAGTTCTTTGAGCTCCCTAGCCACGACGGCTTCGAGTCCCATGGGGGAGGTCGCGATTAATTGCAGTGGACCTGGCATATGAATATATCACTCCGTTTTGTCAGTTGTAGTCATCGTCTAAAAACCATACAATTCAGTATAGGACAATGTCAATGAAGATACAAACAGATTCGGCAAGAATTCAGCTGAGAGGAGCAATCTGAATTTATGTTAACCCCTGAACAATACAGCGAGGAATTATACGCTGAGGATGAGCAGTTGAATAAAGTGAAGCAATCGATTGAAGACAGCGGGATCAGGGACGTATCGGTCGTCCCGGGCTACGGCAGGCTGCTGACCTTGCTGGTTAAGTCCTCCGGGGCCAAGTCGGCTCTGGAAATCGGCGCGCTGGGCGGATACAGCGGGATTTGCCTGGCGAGAGGACTTTCCGAGGGAGGCAAGCTGGTGTCCTTAGAGCTGAAGGAAGAGAATGCGGCTTTGGCCCGCAGCAATATGTCGGCAGCTGGTTATGGAGAAATCGTGGACTACCGGGTCGGCCCGGCCCTGGACAGCCTGATCGAGCTGGAGCGGCAGGGGCAGCGGTTCGACTTCTTTTTTATCGATGCAGACAAAGAGAATTACCCGGTATATCTGGAATATGCAATCAAATTGGCTCTACCCGGAGCGATCATCGCCGGGGACAACACGCTGCTGCGCGGCCGTACCCTGAACCCGGACAAAAACGGCCCTGCCGTACTTGCCATGCGCAAGTTCAATGAAATGATTGCCCGGGACGAACGTCTCCTAAGCACCTTTTTACCGGCCTTTGACGGTCTAGCTCTAGCGCTGGTTAAATAGCAAGTGTTTATTTTGCATACATGGTGAATTTGTAATGTAAAAAGAAATAACCTCGCCAAAGCGGCGAGGTTATTTCTATTCCTAATCGAATAGCCAGAATGCCGGACGGGCCGCTTAAGCCCTTCTTCCGGAGCTTCCACACAGGTGAAACACCGCCTTCAGCCTTGTTTCAAGGAGCCCAGCTTCGGCTTCGAGTACAGTTTCAGGCGGACCCAGACGGTGTTGCATAAGAGAAGCACGCCGGAAATGATGAAGATGCCCTCAATGCCAATATAGCCGGACAAAAAGCCTCCGATCAAAGCGCCAAGCATGTTCCCCAGCGCGAGCGTGCTGCTGTTGAAGCCGAAAGCCCGGCTCTCCATGCCGTCGGGCGTATAATGCCGGATGAGTGCGTTAACGCTGGGCAGAAGGCCGCCCATGAATATCCCCAGCAGGAAGCGGACGATGATCAGCTGCCAGACGCTTTGCACGAAGGCCTGAGGAATCAGCGTTGCGGCGGCTCCGATCAGGCAGTACGTCAAAATGCGGTGCGCCCCGATTTTGTCGCTGACTCTGCCCAGGACGGGCGAGGTAATCATGTTCGATATGCCGGTAGCGGCGGTGACCATGCCTGCCCAGAACGGCACGTTAGCGGCGATGCCGTGTAAATGCTCCACATATATCGGCAGAAGCGACATCGGGCTTAACATGGCGAATTGCAGCAGGAAGGTTACTGCGAACAGCGCTGTGAGCTGAGGCGTTTTGTTCAGCTCCATGAACCCCTGCAAAATGGAGATTTGCGGGACATGAGCCGCTTCCTCGCGATCGAAGCTTTCACGAACAAACAGCATGGCGAGGACAGAGGCAATGAACAGCAGGATGCCCGTAATATAGAATATTGGCCGGAATCCGACCCATTCGGCCAGCAGGCCGCCGATCAGCGGACCGAGTATCGTCCCGGCAACGATCCCCGACTGCACCACGCCCATGGCAAAGCCCATCCGCTCCTTGGGCGCGGTTCCCGAGACGAGTGCGACCGCGGCGGGATTGAATCCCGATATCGTTCCGTTCAGCATGCGCAGAGCCAGTAAATGCCAGGGCTGCGTAGCGAAGCCCATCAATGTGATGACGATGGCCATCCCGAAGCCGGAGCGCAGCAGCATGATTTTGCGGCCGTAGCGATCGGCGAGCTTGCCCCAAATCGGCTGAAAAATAAATGCCGTGGCAAAGTTCGCGGCAAAAATCGATCCTGCCCAGAAACCGATGGCTTGCTCGCCCTGCACATTCAAATCCCTTGCGAGGTATAGAGACAGAAACGGAGTGATCATGGTCATGCCTGCGTTGACGAGGAACTGACCGAACCAAAGCACAAGGACGTTCACTTTCCAAGTATTGTCCTTCACTTGTTCTCACATCCTTTCTCTTTCCGTACGGTCTAGTTGCACCTCATTTGTACCTCATTATTGTGTTCAAACTTATCCAATTATATCATAATGACGGCATCGGCCTGATTAAGGATGTCATAGTATTGTCATCGGATGCTGAAGTGTGACAGTTGTTACTTACTTTTAAAAGGGGCATAATGTAATTTAGGGAAATTTTAAATATTGGGGGCTTGCTTACATGAGTTACAATGACCGGTTTATTCGTGCCTGTCTCAGACAGGAAGTTGATCGTGCTCCTGTTTGGTACATGCGACAGGCGGGAAGATACGATCCGGAGTACCGCAAGATCAAGGAAAAGTACAGCTTGCTTGAAATTTGCCTTCAGCCCGAGCTGGCCGCTGAAGTAACGCTTATGCCTGTCAAAAAGCTAGGCGTGGACGCTGCCATTTTATATTCAGATATTATGAATCCAGTTGCTTCTATTGGTATTGATTTTGATATCGTCAAGGATGTTGGTCCGGTTATCCATAATCCGATTCGGACGAAAGCCGATATTGACCGGCTGAAGCCGATTGATGTCGAGAACGATTTGTCCCACATTTTGAAGACGATCTCGATCCTGGACAAAGAGCTGGACGTTCCGCTGATTACGTTTGCCGGAGCGCCGTTTACGCTCGCCAGCTACTTGATCGAAGGCCGTCCATCCAAAAATTACATCCGCACAAAAAGCCTGATGTACGGCGAGCCGCAGCTTTGGCATAATCTGATGGAGAAGCTCGGCGATATGGTGATCACCTATTTGCGCGCCCATATCAAGAATGGAGGCAAGGCATTTCAGGTGTTCGACAGCTGGGTAGGCGCATTGTCGGCCAAGGATTTTGAAATCTATGTCCTGCCGACGATTAAACGTATTTTTACCGAGCTTCGGGATCTGGATGTTCCGAAAATTTATTTTCCAGGCGTAAGCTCGGGAGAACTGCTGCCGACATTGCCGGGTCTTGAGGCTGATGTCATTGGCGTGGACTGGCGCGTTCCGATTCGCGAAGGCCGCCTTCGGACGGGCGGGAAGTATGCCATCCAAGGCAATTTAGATCCTTTAGTATTAACCGCGCCTATGGAAGTTATTAAGGAATATGCCCGGGAAATCATCGATCAGGGCGTCGAATCGCCAGGATTCATTTTCAATCTGGGTCATGGGCTGTTCCCCGAAGCATCACTGGACAAGCTCCGCGAGCTAACAGAGTACGTTCATGAATACTCTGCCGAAGCGATCGCCCGTCAGAAACAACAGACGGTATAATTCCAATTTAGAAGACAAAGACAGAGGTGAAGAGAGTCATGAACAAAATTGGTGTATTGGTAATGTCATACGGAACGCCGGAGAGCCTGGACCAGGTAGAGGCCTATTACACGCATATCCGACGGGGGAATCCGCCTACGGAGGAACAGCTAAAAGAGCTTAAAGACCGCTACGAAGCGATCGTGGGAGGCGTGTTTCCTCTTCGGGCCAACACAGACAGCCAGGTCGCAGCCCTACAGGAGACGCTGGATCGGCTCAATCCGGACAAAGGGCTACAATTCGTATGCTATCAAGGCTTGAAGCATGCGCGCCCATTTATCGAGGATGGTGTAGCCAAAATGGCTGAAGACGGAATTACGGAAGCGGTCGGCATCGTCCTGGCCCCCCATTATTCCGTGATGAGCGTTGGCGGCTATATCAAGCGTGCTCAGGCCAAGGCCGAGGAATGCGGCCTGAAAATGAAGTTTATCGAGAGCTATCACCTTCATCCGAAGCTGATTCAGGCCTTTGCCGAACGCGTATCCGCCAAGCTGGATTTGTTCGAGGAGGCGGGAGCCGAGCGGAGCAAGGTCAAGGTATTGTTCAGCGCGCACAGCCTGCCGGAGAAAATCCTGGCCATGGGCGATCCTTACCAGGATCAGCTTCTGGCGACCTCCGCCGCCGTTGCGGAGAAGGCAGGGGCAGGCTCCTGGCAGTTTACTTGGCAAAGCGCGGGTCGTACCGCTGTGCCTTGGCTTGGGCCGGATATTCTCGATACGCTCCGCACCCTTAGCCAGGAGCAGGTCGAGGATGTGCTCGTAGCGCCGGTCGGTTTCGTATCCGACCACCTCGAGATACTGTACGATCTGGATATCGAAGCGAAGGCTATCGCCAAGGAGCTCGACATCCGGCTGGAACGGATTGATTCTTTAAATACCGATCCGTTATACATGGAGACATTAAGTGAGGTCATCCTTAACACTCAGGCAAAGGAATGAGGAGTATATGAGCGATGCGTCCCGCAAGGTAGTCATTGTCGGCGGGGGCTTGACCGGACTTAGCGCGGCTTTCTATATCCGCAAATTTTATAAGGAAAAGGGATGCAAACCGGAAATAACGATCATCGAAAAGGATAAAGTCCTTGGCGGCAAGATCGAAACTTTGCATCGCGACGGCTTCGTCATCGAGAAAGGGCCGGATTCCTTCCTGGCCCGCAAGACGGCGATGGTCGACCTGGCCAAGGAGCTTGAAATCGATCACGAGCTGGTCACGACAAATCCCGAAGCGAAGAAAACGTATATCGTCAATCAGGGACGGCTGCACCCGATGCCGTCCGGTCTAGTGCTCGGAGTTCCGACAGAGATCGGCCCCTTTCTGAGATCCGGGCTCGTCAGCTGGAGCGGCAAGCTTCGGGCGCTGACGGATCTCGTGCGAGCGCCACGGAAGAGCACGGAAGACGAGTCGCTAGGGAATTTCATCGAACGCCGCCTGGGAGCGGAAGTGTTAAGCAATATGACGGAGCCGCTGCTCGCGGGCATTTATGCGGGGGATACATATCGTCTTAGCCTGCAATCGACGTTCCCGCAGTTCGGTGAAATGGAGCGTAAGTACGGCAGCCTGATCAAGGGCATGATGACGGGCAAAAAGCCTGTAGAGACGCATACCGGAACGAAGAAAAGCGCATTTCTGACCTTTCGTCAAGGACTGCAAAGCCTGGTGCATGCTCTTGTCCATGACTTGGACGATGTGGAGCAGCGGCTGGAATCGGCGGTTATCGCGGTTGAGCCGCGCAGCGGCGAGCAGGCAGGCTATGAGGTCGTTCTCGCTTCCGGCGAAAGGGTTGCTGCCGACGACGTGGTTGTGACGACGCCGGCGTTTGCCGCCGCCGATTTGCTGCGGCCGCTCGTTGACGTCACCGAGCTGGACGCCATTAACTACGTTTCCGTAGCGAACGTAGTGCTTGCTTTCGAGCGGGAGGATGTCAGCGGATCGTTTGACGGTTCCGGATTCCTGGTTCCGCGTAAGGAGGGACGCAATATTACGGCCTGTACGTGGACGGGCGTGAAGTGGCTGCACACCAGCCCCGAGGACAAGATGCTCCTCCGCTGCTATGTCGGACGCTTCGGCGATGAGGAGAAAGTGTCTTATCCGGACGAGGAGCTGATCGCGCTGGTCAGGAAAGACTTGCGGGAGCTGATGAATATTACGGCGGAGCCGCTGTTCGCGGAAATTACCCGCCTGCCGAAGTCCATGCCGCAGTATCCCGTGAATCATTTACGGCATATTGCCGAGTTCAGGTCCCGGCTGGACAGGATGCTGCCCGGCATTTACGCTACGGGCGCTGCCTTTGAAGGCGTCGGCCTGCCGGATTGCATCCGCCAAGCTAAAGAATTGGCCGGACAAATGGCCGACCGGCTTGCCCGCTAGAGATGTCTGAGCAGGAATAACCGCTGGAACAAGGAACAAGAACCCCTCCGCTTGAAAATAGGCGAGGGGTTCTATTTATTTAAGGTTACCTGATATAATAAAATCAATGGTGCAATGAATTTGCTCCTCATTTTTTTTGGCAAGATAAGAATGAGCATTCAGGCCACCCGGGCTCTGAGCGAGAAATAAAGGAGTTTGCGATGTACCCACCAAGATCAGATAAATACCGCAAGCGAAAACAGGAGAAACAGCGCAGGTACAGCCGCTTCTGGCTTACGATCAATGTATCGCTGATCATCGCGATCATTGCTTTGGGCGCCTATTACTACGTCGGAGAGATCATTGCTCCGAACACGGAGGGCAGCCAGGATCCGGCTTCTGTTCAGCATCCTGCCGATCACCCAGCGGATCCGCCGAACGAGAGCGACGCCCAGTCCAGGGCGGATGAAACCAATTCTGGCTATGATACGGATACGGATCCGGCGCAAAGCGTCGATCCGGCTGGCGCCAAGGCAGGTGAGGGGATGGATTCAGGCCAGTCTCCACCGCCTTCCGATGAGGATGACGGCGGGTTACCTGCGCCAAACGAACAGGATCCTGAGGAGCTGCTGCATTTACATTTCGCCGGAGACACGATTTTCTCGGGAAGCATTGCATCGAAGCTGGAGAAGGAAGGCTATCATTATCCTTATGAATATATTCGTGAACTATTTGAAAGCGACGATTTAAGCGTGCTGAATCTGGAGACTCCGGTTACAGAACGCGGAACGCCGGCGGAGGATAAATCCTTCGTGTTCAAGGCGCCGCCCAAAGTGCTGTCCCCGATGCGTGAAGCGGGGGTTGACGCCGTCAACCTGGCCAATAACCATACGCTGGACCAGGGCGTCGAAGGATTGCTCGATACGACGAAGCATTTGCATGACCATGACATCCATTACTTCGGAGCAGGGAAAAATAAACAGGAAGCTTATGCCCCTTTGTATCTGGAACGAAAAGGAATTACAATTGCGCTCTGCGGGTTTAGCCGCGTCATCCCCCATTCAGATTGGGCGGCAGGCAAGAACAAGCCCGGCCTGGCCGTTGCCTATGATTCGGCGGAGGCTGTTAAAGCGGTGCAGAGCGCCAGGCAAAATGCTGACCTAGTGATCGTCGTGGCCCACTGGGGTAAGGAACGGACGACGAAACTGGAGAAGCATCAGACCTCGCTGGCTCACGCATTTATCGATGCCGGGGCGGATCTGATTATCGGCGGCCACCCTCACGTGCTTCAAGGCATGGAACGTTATAAAGGCAAATGGATTGTTTACAGCACCGGTAATTTTATTTTTACCAAAAAATCATCGGCTCCCGATACTTGGGATACTGCCGTATTTGAAGCCAAATGTTCGAAGAAGGGCGATTGCCAGATGAAGCTGCTGCCTTTCCGTACGGAAGTCGGCCAGCCGGTTCCGCTGCAGGGCGAGGAAGGGGCGGAGGTTCTCAGAAAGGTGGAGAGCCTGTCTAAAAATATCGCTATTGACGCCAGCGGCGCCGTACACAGTTTAATTGACGGTTAACGAATGGTTGAAGGAGGCCTCAGGAATGAACAACTTATGCGTGGCACACCGGGGCTTCTCGGGCAAAGCGCCGGAGAATACGATGGCTGCGATGCAAATGGCAATGCAGTTTCCTTTTGTGCAATGGGTTGAAGTTGACGTGCAGCTAAGCAAAGATGGCATTCCGGTACTCATTCACGATTTCACGTTGAATCGGACAACTAACGGACGAGGCCCCGTCAGGGAGAAGACGCTAGCAGAGCTGAAGCAGCTGGATGCCGGCAGCTGGAAATCCAGGGTGTTCAGGGAGGAGCGCCTAATAACGCTCGAAGAGTTCTTGAAAGCGGTATGCGGGAGGCTGCGGGCGAATATCGAAATCAAGACCCAGGGGAATATGTACCCGGGGATTGAAGAGAAGGTGGTTGCGGAGATCAGGCGCCACCAAATGGAGCATGATGTGGTGCTCACTTCTTTCGAGCCGCGGATTTTGGCGAGGATCAAAGAAATCGCGCGCGGCATTCGCACCGGACTCATCATCGAAGGAAGGCCTAAGGATTTGCTGCTGCGGCTGCAATTGCTGCGCTGCTCCTTTCTATCGATCAGCCAGCGCCACCTAACCGCTGAGCTTGCTTCCCGTGCGGCAAAGCTGGGAATCACAGTCATGGCTTGGACGATCGATGATGCGCGGACAATGCAGCGGGTTGCCGCGCTGCATAAGGACATTCTTATATGTACGAACCGGCCTGACATCTGGCAAGAGGCCATGCTCTAGTTTAATCAGAAATGAGCCATTAGGAGGCGATTCTTTAGATGAAACAACTAATCAGAAACATATACTGTGTTGGACGCAATTACAGGCTGCATATCGAGGAACTGGGGAATGATGTTCCGTCCGAACCGATGATTTTCATGAAGCCGTCGCACGCGGCAGTCCCGATGGATGGCAGCGCGATTGAACTGCCGGAGGGACGAGGTGAGGTTCATTATGAGGCTGAGCTTGTCCTGCGCATCGGCCGGGATTACACGCCGGGCATTACCGTTGATGATCTGGTTGATGTCATCGCATTTGGCATCGACTTTACGCTGCGCGACGTTCAGAACAAGCTGAAGGACAAAGGGCATCCTTGGACAGCGGCCAAAGCGTTCCTGAATTCGGCGCCAATGACGCCTTACATGGCTTTTCCGGGAGTCGAGGACACCGCGGGGCAGGATTTCGTACTTCGGAAGAACGGCGAGGTCGTTCAGCGTGGAAATATAAGCAACATGATTTTTCCGCTGCAGCAAATCGTTGATTATATCGCGAACCATTATGGGCTCGGCGAAGGCGATCTGATCTTCACAGGCACTCCAGAGGGAGTCGGACCTGTCGCGAGCGGGGACAAGCTGGAGCTGGCTTACGGCGGCCAGATTCTTGGCAACTGCACTGTCCTGCTTGGCTCAGGCTCGAATTCATAAAATGAACTGGATCATTGGAGCGGTATGCGCGCTGGCTGTGTCAGCGGCGGCTTATTGGAAACGGTCGCTCAGCCTGTCAGGGATGGCTGCTGCGGCCGTCATGGGCACGGTGTACTTCGGGGCCGGGAATGTGTTCTGGTTCGGAATATTGCTCTTGTTCTTTATATCATCAAGCGCATTCTCCAAACTGAAGGCGAGCCGGAAGTCGGAGGCGGAGAAGAGCTACTCCAAAACGGGCACAAGGGATGCTGGACAAGTGATGGCCAACGGTGGGCTGGGAATGGCTGCCTGTATAGGCCATGCGCTCTGGCCCAACCCCGGATGGGCCTTGTTTTTTGTCGGGACGATGGCTTCGGTAACAGCGGATACCTGGGCTACAGAATGGGGCAGTCTCAGCAAGAAGCCTCCAAGATCGATTATGAACGGCCAGCCGATAGCCCCGGGCACGTCGGGAGGAGTATCGCTGCTTGGCAGCTCGGCGGCGTTGGCAGGGGCGCTGTTTATCGGCGGGGCGGCCGGCCTGCTTGGACTGTGGAGCGGCCAGACAGCTTACATCCACCCGCCGCTGCTTGGTTTCATCGTCATCGGCGGCTTGTCGGGCTTTGCCGGAGCCATGCTTGATTCATTTTTGGGGGCGACGCTGCAGAGCATGTACCGCTGCCCGGTTTGCGGCCGCAGTGTCGAAACGGCCAGGCACTGCGGGGAGGATACAGTGCCTCAGCGGGGCTGGGGCTGGATGAATAATGATATGGTGAACATGATTAGCTCGCTTGCGGCGGGCGGTCTTGCTGTAGTTATGGGGAGCTGGCTGTATTGAAGGTTTAGAGCTACGTATTTCATGCAAAGTAGGGAACGAAATGAACATTTTAACGGTTGAACAAATTTCAAAGAGCTACGGGGAAAAGGTGCTGTTTCAGGACGCGTCTTTTGGAATGGAGGAGCATGACAAAATCGGCGTCATTGGCGTCAACGGGACAGGGAAGTCCACCTTCCTGCGCATTGTGGCCGGACTGGAGCAGCCGGATACTGGCCGGGTGGCCGTAAACAACGATATACGGATCGCCTGTCTGCCCCAGAATCCCGATTTCGACCCGGACACGACGGTGCTGCGGCAGGTATTCCAGGGCGGCGACCCGATGCTGCAGATTGTATCCGCATATATCGAAGCGGTGGAGCGGCTGGAGCTGCATCCGGCGGATGAACGGCTGCAGGCCGAGGTAACAAGGCTAAGTCAGGAAATGGACCGGCTGCAGGCCTGGAGCCTGGAAAGTGAAGCGAAGAGCGTGCTGTCCAAGCTCGGAATCACGGACTTCGGCGCGAAGGTTGGGGAGCTATCGGGCGGGCAGCGCAAGCGGATCGCCTTGGCTTCGGCGCTGATCGTGCCCTCTGAGCTGCTGATTCTTGACGAGCCGACGAACCATATCGATAATGATTCGGTGGCCTGGCTGGAGTCTTACCTGCAAAGACGGCGCGGCGCGCTGCTTCTCATTACGCATGACCGGTATTTCCTGGATCGGGTATGCAATGTCATGCTGGAGCTGGACCACGGGCGATTGTTCCGCTATGAAGCGAACTACAGCCGTTTCCTGGAGCTAAAGAGCGAGCGGGAGGAACGGGAAGCATCGGCGGAGCAGAAGCGGCAGAATCTGCTCCGCACGGAGCTGGCCTGGATTCGCCGAGGTGCAAAGGCAAGAACGACAAAGCAGAAGGCGAGAATTGAACGATTTGAGAAACTGCAGCAGGAGAGAACCGAATATAAGAGCGAGCAGCTCGATATATCGGTGGCCTCGACGCGGCTGGGGCGCAAAATCGTGGAAATCTTCGAACTAAGCAAGTCGGCTGGGGAACGTGTTCTGATTCGGGAGCTGACCTATACGGCGGTACCCGGCGACCGCGTCGGCATTGTTGGCCCGAACGGCAGCGGCAAATCGACGCTGCTCAACATGATCGCAGGGCGTATTGAGCCGGATCAGGGCTATGTCGAGCTGGGGCCGACGGTGAAGCTGGGCTTCTTCACACAGGAGCAGCAGGAGATGGATGACAAGCAGAGGGTCATCGAATACATTAAGGAGGAAGCCGAGGTCGTCACGACGGCAGACGGCTCGCGGATTACCGCGGCGCAGATGCTGGAGCGGTTTCTGTTCCCGCCGGCGATGCAGTGGACGCCGATCGGGAAGCTGTCGGGCGGCGAGAAGCGCCGGCTGTATTTGCTTCGCGTCTTGATGGGCGCGCCAAATGTGCTGCTGCTGGACGAGCCGACGAACGATCTTGACATTCAGACGCTGACCGTCCTGGAAGCTTATTTGGACGAGTTTCCGGGCGCTGTGTTCGTCGTATCCCATGACCGCTATTTCCTCGACCGTACTGTGGATAAAATTATGGCGTTTGAGGGGGAAGGCGTTGTAGCGGTTCATGTCGGCGATTACAGCGATTATGCCGAGCGGGTTCAGCAGCTTGGCAAGTCCGCTGATCCGGGTATCGATTCTGCAGGCGGGAAAGGCAAAAGGGCCTCTACGGCGGCTTCAGGAGCAGGAAGCTCCGAAGGCGGGACGACGGGAGGTTCAGGAAGTCAAAGAGATCAATCCCGCGTCGAGCGTGTGAAGTTCAGTTATAATGAGCAGCGGGAGTATGAAGCGATCGATGGTCTCGTTGAAGCAGCGGAGCAGCGGCTTGCCGACATCGCCTCGGCTATGGAGCAGGCGGTCAGCGATGCCTCCAGGCTGCAGGAGCTGATGAAGGAGCAGCAGGAAGCGGAGGCCGAGCTGGAGCGGCTGATGGACCGCTGGACTTATTTGAACGAGCTGGCGGAGAAAATTGAGCAGCAGAAGAGTTAAAAAGTTAAGCAAAATTTAAGAGCACCCCGTTCAGGAGATACCGGCTCCTGATCGGGGTGCTCTTTTAAGGTTTTTTAGCGGATGTTTCAGCGTCGTCAGCTCATCACATAAGCGGCCAGCAGCCGGGCCGTGTTCAAGACCGCTTGCTTATGAGTCCGTTCCATGGCATGCGAAGCATGGACTCCCGGACCAATCAAAGCGGCGCGAATGTTGCTGCCCCCGCGCAGTGCCGCAGACGCGTCGGAGCCGTAGTGCGGATAGATGTCGACGGCAAAAGGAATGTTGAGGTTCTGGGCGAGCTGGATCAGTTTGCCCGTCATATCGTAGTCATAGGGCCCGGTCGAATCTTTGGCGCAGATCGACACATCCGTTTCCTTACAGCTTAGGTCATCGCCGATTGTCCCCATGTCCACGGCAATCATTTCATGGATGCCGCCAGGTATCCATGAGGCGCCGTGACCGACTTCCTCGTAGTTGGAGATCAGCAGCACCACATCGTGCGCCGGCTGCCATCCTTCCCGCCGGCTTGATTCCAGCAGTCCGAACAGCGCCGCAACGCTAGCCTTATCATCGAGATGGCGGGATTTCACGTAGCCGCTTGGCGTAATAACCGGACGGGCATCAAACGATATGAAGTCACCGGGCATGATGCCGAGCTTCATTACGTCTTCCTTGCAGTTTACCAGCTCATCAATGCGAACTTCCATATGCTTCTCTTCGCGCGTGAAATCACGGGCATCGCTATAGACATGAACGGAAGGGCGGGAAGTCAGGATCGTTCCGGTATACGTTTTGCCGCTCCGTGTATGGATCGTGCAGTATTCGTTCTCAATGCTCTGCATCATGAACCCGCCGACGGAGGTGATCGCCAGCGTTCCCTGGGAGGTAATAGAACGAACCATAGCTCCCAGAGTGTCGACATGCGCGCTGAGGGCAATGCGTCGCGAGGAATCCTTTCCTTTCATCGTGATGATGGCCCCGCCTTTTTCGTTTTGGGTAACGGCAAAGCCAAGCGCTTTAGCTTCGGCTTCAATCACTTTCATGATGCGATGGGTGAAGCCGCTGGGGCTTGGTGTGTTAAGAAGCTTGGTCAGCAAGTCCAGCATATATGTTTCATTGGGGTGGATGTTCATGATCAGCCTCCTCTGGTGCGGATTTTTCGTTGTCAAGAAATTCGTAGCCGGTAGCTTCCTGGATTTGCGCCAGTTTGGCGCTGAGTATTTTGACTTCCTTCTGCAGCCGGTATCCTCGGTAGATCCCGAAGGAGCCTACGATAATTCCGCCGAGCAGGGTCGAACCCAGAATAAGTAGAATGAGCGGAATATGTACGGAATTGAACAGCAGGTTGACTTGAACCGGCTCCACGTTAATGACGGCAAATAACGCCGTGATGAGTGCGAAGACGAGAGCAAGAATGAGAGACCATTGTAGCTTCATGTTTGTGCACCTTCCTTCTTGTATACAGTGTAAAATCCCTTACCCCAAAAGGGCAAGGGATTTATCAATGAACCGGTTATTTCGTCAAGTTCTCCATTTGCTCGACCAACTCACCGAATACGCTCATCGCTTCGCGAATCGGCTCAGGCGAAGACATATCGACGCCAGCCTTTTTCAGGATGTTGATCGAATAGTCGCTGCCCCCGCTCTTGAGGAAGCCAAGATAGCGGTCAACGGCAGGCTGGCCTTCCTCCAGAATTTGTTTAGAGAAGCTCGTCGCCGCGCTGAAGCCGGTCGCGTATTTGTACACGTAGAAGCTGGTGTAGAAATGCGGAATCCGCGCCCATTCCATCTCGATGTCCTGATCGACGGCCATCTCTTTGCCATGATACTTCACGTTGAGATCATAGTAGATTTTGGACAGTTCCTGCGGCGTCAAGGACTCGCCGGATTCCGCACGTTCATGAATCAGTTTCTCAAATTCCGCAAACATCGTTTGACGGAACACTGTGGTCCGGAATTGATCGGCATAGTAGGTGAGCAGGTACAGCTTTTGCTTTGGATCGGTCGATTTTTTCAATAAATAATCCATAAGCAGCGCTTCGTTTGTCGTTGAGGCTACTTCAGCCAGGAAGATCGTATATTGGGCATCCCGGTATTTCAGATTCTCATCCGAGAAATAGGAGTGCAGGGCATGGCCCATTTCATGCGCCAGCGTGAACATGCTGTTCAGGTTGTTCTTATGGTTCAGGAGCACGTATGGATGCGTGCCGTAGGCCCCCCAGCTGTAAGCTCCCGTACGTTTGCCTTCATTCTCGTACACGTCAATCCAGCGATTGTCGAGGCCCTCGCGCAGCACATTCAGATAATTCTCGCCAAGCGGCTTCAAGCCCTCGAGCAGCATATCCTTGGCTTCTTCATACGAGATGTCCCATTTGTATTCCTCCACAAGCGGCGCGAAGAGGTCGTACATATGCAGCTCATCGACGCCGAGCAGCTTCTTCCGCAGCTGCAAATAACGGTGAAGCAGCGGGAGGCTCTCGTGAATCGTATCGATCAGATTTGTATAAACCTCTTTTGGAATGTTATCGCCGTACAGGGACATCTCCAAGACGGAAGGATATTTGCGAACCCGGGAGTAGAACATGTTCTTGTTAATGTTGGCGCTAAGCGTAGCGGCAATCGTATTCTTCTGTTTGCCGTAGGTTTCGTATACGGCCTTAAAGGCCCGCTCCCTGACCTCCCGATTCGGATTTTCGAGAAATTGAATATAGCTGCCATGGGTCAATTCCACTTCTTTGCCGTGCTCGTCTTTAATTTTTGGGAACTTCATATCGGCATTGTTGATCATTCCGAAAATTTGCTGCGGCGCCTGCGACAGATTGCCGACCTGGGCCAGCAGAGCCTCTTCGGTTTTGCTGAGGATGTGGGCCTTTTCGCGCTTGATTTCCTGCAAAGTAAATTTGTAGTCGGCAAGCTGCGGATCGCTAATGTAGCTGTCCAGCTGCTCCTCAGGCAGAGCCAGAATTTCCGGCGTAATGAACGACAGGGCTTCGCTGACTTCGACGCTAAGCTTTTTGGCTTTCTGGACAAGAGCTTGATATGTAGGGTTTGTCGTGTCCTGATCATGGCTCAGGTGGGCGTAAACATACAGGCGTTCAATACGCAGGGAAAGATCGTCCTCCAAAGCGAATACCGCTTTGACGTTATCAGGCGTACTCAGCTTGCCTTCGAACTCGGCCGCCTTATTCTTCAACTGCTTCAGCTCTTCAAATGCAGCGTCCCAGTCTTTCTGGCTCGGGAACAAATCTTCTAATTGCCAGCTGTTCTCTGGCTGAACTTCAGAACGTTTCGGTAATGTGGTCATGGGTATCCTCCTTTGAATTGGATAAGCCTTCGGCCGGGTGTTTGCGCCGGCCATATCGCCGGGTATAGCCGCTATGAGCAGGGAGGAGGACAGCAGGAGGGGGAGCAGGGAAATGCTTTTTATTTTCATAGGAACCTCCCTCGGAATCACTTATGGAGATTGCTCTAGTATGTCCTTCTGTCCCGGAATCTACTCCGCAAAGAGCGAATGAGGAATAAATGGTCCCTGTCACATCCTCCTCCTGAGTAGGCGCGCTATACCAGAAAACTGTAAATGATAAGACCGAATGCAAAGGCAATCATCAGGCTGGCAAAAATGGCAAGCCAACGCCGGATTTTGGGCTGAACTTGATTCTTGCTCAGAATTAGCACGATACCAAGAGCGAACGCGGAAATGATAAAGATCAGATGGTTTGAACTGTCCATGGTCTTGATAGGTTCTCCTTTATATAAGGTAATCAGGCGGTTTAAACTTGCTTGAAGGCGTTCATGATGTCGTTCCATTCCTCTTCCCTGCCAGCGAATTCCTCTTTGGGGAAGCGGCTTTCGGCCCAGTTCATCAGGGCAGGCCGGCTAAGAAACGTATGGCATTCCTCGCCCCATTGATCGGAAATTTCCCGAAGGACGATATACTTGCCTTGAACTTCTACCGTCATCATATTCCATTTGTCTCTTTTGTATATTTCGTGTTTTTTGATCATCTTTGTCGTTCTCCGATCATCGTTTATTGGCGGTTGTGTTTTTTATGTAAAATGATAACTCACGCCCGGTACGAAAGCAAATAAAAACACCGGAAGCGGTTCATTAAAAAAATGCTTGTGTGCATGGCAAATGATACGTTGCATTGTATCAAACCATGGAGTATAATATGGATATTCGTCAATGATGGCGATTATTTTTAGGAGGTTGTTCATTTGAAAGGTACAGTTAAATGGTTTAACGCAGAAAAAGGCTATGGCTTCATCCAAGTTGAAGGCGGCGAAGACGTATTCGTGCATTTCTCCGCGATTCAAGGCGAAGGATTCAAAACACTAGAAGAAGGCCAAGCCGTTGAGTTCGAAATCACCGACGGTAACCGTGGTCCTCAAGCCGCTAACGTAATCAAATTATAAGATCTCTTCCGCACTAGCGGATCACTTATAAGGTTTGGTTTCAAGAAGGCTTAAATATGAAAGACACAGCTCTTAACGGGCTGTGTTTTTTTGTTGTTTACTTGTTAACTCGTATATCAAGGGATGATAAAATGGCTGAAATGAACATCAATTCCCGAACAGGGGGACTTTAAGAGGTATTGTGCATTAAAGATGAACAAGAATATTGACAAGCTTCCCGAAAGGATCTCTTACAAAAAAACGCCGCACCTGCCACGGCTCATCAACGGGGCCATACTCAATTGGAATCCCCGCCTTTGTTATGCGAGTTAAAACATCTTCAAGGTCATCAACTTCAATGGACAAATCAGGCACAGGCATTCCAGAACCCCCCTCTGAAAGAAAACTGATTTGAGTATCCATTTTTTCATGTGAACCGTAGGTCGCAATAAATCCCATATCCATCAATTGATCAAGTTCAAGTATTTCCCCATAAAAGTGCTTAGCTTTGGCAATATCCTGTGTCTCAATGTTGGCAATAATTCTTTTGACTTTCATTTTCATATTCTCCTAAAATTTTATTCTGTGACCAGGTATTCTTTCCATTTGTGTTAACTCTTCCTAAATATATTATATAATAAGATGGATTTCATCTTTACTTCTTTATTTACGCATACAACATTTAAAAGATCGGAAGAGCCTCATTATTGAAATGCGCTTAATTAGGAGGACGTTGAATGAAAAAAGCGTTAGTAATCATACTTGCTGTGCCAATTTTTCTTGGGCTCTGGTCATGTTCAAACCAACACAACTTACAAAGTTGGGCATTTGATGTTGTGACATGGAACCATGAAGTATATAAAATTACAAATGAAGCTGTTACTGAAATTGATGATGAAATTGGCACAATAAAAAAATATTCCACAAATGAATCCAGTGAGCTGCCGAATCTGTTTTCTAATAAATACAACAAAGGAACTAAATTGTTTAAAATTAAAAATGTCGAAACGAATGATTATATTGCAGTTCAAGATGATGGTTTATACTATAAAGCAGAGAAAATGGAAGGGATGAAAATCTCGCGGTAACCGGTACGGCGCAAGCCTAAACCGGCAACTCGAGGTATTTAGGCGAACAGTGCTGCAAGATATGCAGGCACTCTCTGAAGGGAGGAGGCCGGTTGTGAGCAATCGGTTGAATGGCAGTGAAACAATAGACCGGGCCAGAAGCTTTATCTATAACAGCGCACGGCTGCTGGATCGGATGCGCTTTGCTTATCATTTTGAGCATGGCTCCAAACAGAAGGTTATTCAAGCACTCAAACCTTATCAAAATGAGGACGGCGGGTTTGGCCATGCCCTTGAACCGGATATGCGCTGTCCCGACAGTCAGCCGGTGACTACGGAAATGGCTCTTTCACTGATCGATGAAATGGACGGCTGGGATTCCGAGCTCCTGCCCCTGCTCCTGTCTTATTTGCAGGAGCTTACTCTCCCTGGCGGAGGTTTGCCGCGGGCGACGACTGCAGTTAATCGTTATGGCCATGCTCCGTGGTGGGAGACACAAAGGGATGGCATACCTTCCTTGAACCCTACGGGGAAGATTATCGGCCTGTTATTGAAGAGTCCGTTTCGGAAGCCGCTGCTGAAGAAGGAGTGGTTCCAAACCAACATATCGTTTATTTGGAGCTCCCTGGAGAAGGGGCCTCCTGGCGATTATCATGACGGAGAGCAGTGGAGCGTGTTTTTGGCTAACGCACCGGATGCTGATCGGGCAGCCAGGTACTATGGCGTGCTTGATGAATGGCTGGGCTCTCCCGGTGTTATTGAGCGCGATCCGCTTGCCGAGGGGTATGTCCAGAAGGTGCTTGATTATGCTCCTACACCGGCAAGTTATGCCCATCGCTTTGTTACGACGGACGAGGTAAATCTGCATTTGGAGGAGCTTCAGCGCCAGCAGCAGCCTGACGGCGGGTGGCCGATTTCCTGGCCGGCCGTAAGTACTGCTGCAGAGCAGGAGTGGCGGGGATACGTGACGATAAATCATCTCTTGACGCTTCGCGCATATGGGCGATTGTAAAATACGGGTTGAGGAATAAAAAACGGACTGGTCAAAGGATGCATCCCTGATCAGTCCGTCGTTATTTCTCTTATTCCACAATGCGCAGGATTTCCGCGACTTCCTTGCGGGGCGTCGCTTTCGGCGAGATAGCGGGATGGCCCAGCGCAATGACCATGTTCACTCCGCGGTCTTCCGGAATTTCAAGGTATTCCCGAAGCTTGTCCTCTGCCAGCAGAACAGGTCCTGTCATCGGGCAGGTCGCCAGTCCCTTCGCGTGGGCTGCGAGCATTAAGTTCTGCGTAGCCAGGCAGCTGCTCTTCAAGCCTTCCTCCGTCCAAACCTCTGGCTCTACGAATGCGATAGGATCGAAGATCCGCTCCCTGAACTTAGACGTATACGGGGTAGAGAGGCAGACGATCAGCACAGGGGCTCCCGCGAAAGCGGTGGCGTACGGTCCAAAGGATTTGACCAGCAGCTTGGCTTCCCTTGCCAATCCATTTCCTTCGGCACGCGCGGCAATTTCATGCAGCTTCTCCCAGGTGAAATCCTCAATATGCTTGATTTTCTCCTTATTGACTACGGCGATGAATTCCCAAGTCTGTGAGTTCGTATCGCTAGGGGCATAGCGGGCACAATCGATGATTTCTTCGATATCCGAAATGGCAACAGGCTCCTCCGTAAAGTCCCGTATGCTTCGGCGGGTCGTGATGATGTCCCGGAATTGATAAAAATCCATAATATCCCACCTTCGTTTCATTTAACACTAGGTACTATAATCTGCTCTTAATTATAACGTATGAGGCGGGCTTTGAACAGAAGACGGTTTATTTGGCGTATTTTTTATAGGTCATGATGAGTAGCCGAGTGACTGCTGTGCACCTTTGCCTTGGATCTGTAAAAATAACGGCTGGCAAAGCCGATAAAAGCCAGTAAAGAGGTGCCCATGGCCGTAAAATAGAAATTCTCCCTGCCAAAATGCTCAAATACCATGCCGCCGAATGCCCCGCTGCATAGTCCCGACAAGCTGGACCACATGACCGTAAACAGGGCAAGTCCGGTAGCCTGAAATTGAGCCGGAATGAGGCGGGAGAGCATGCGTATGGCCGTAACATAGAAAATGCCGAAGGAGACTCCATGCATTAATTGAATGAGCAGTATGCCGGTTGCCGAATCTGCTAATCCTACCAGCATGAATCTTAGAGCGAACATCAGGCTTGCTAAAAGCAACAGAGGAAGCTCCTTGAATTTCGCACCATATTTGGTGAGCAGCAAAAAGATCGGAATTTCCGAGAAGGCTGACAGGAGCATGGCCCAGCCGACTAGTTCTTGTCCGGCTCCGAGGTCATGCAGCGAGATGGACAGGAAAGCATCGTTCATCCTCATGCCAAGAGCAAGGCAAAATACGCAGCCCAGGAACCAGAGCAGCTCTCTTTGCTTCAGGATCGATAAGACGCCGGAGAAATTAACCCTCGCTACGCTGGTTGCCTGATCTTTGACGAATAGCGTCAGGAACAACGCCGTACCCGCTATAATCATCGATACCCCCATGGTTGTGATGGAAGGTATGGTTGACAGGACATAACCGATCAGCAGTGCAAAAATTGCAAAGCCGATCGAACCGAAAATGCGGATCGACACAAAGTTCTTCTTGTGGCGGTTTGCTGTCGAGATCGCGATCGAGTCGGATAGCGGAAGCACGGGGTAGAAGAAGGAATAGTACAATGTAATAATGAGCATAATGACCGCAAATTTCGTCGTCATCGAAAGGAAAAAGGACATTAGCAGCTGGCCTGCCAGCAGGATGAGGAGTATTTTCTTAATGGTGCGGAAGCGATCGCTTGCATAGCTCCACAGCAAATTGGATATTAACGAGATCATCGGGCCGACGGCGTAGATGTAGCCGATCTGTGTTCTGGAAAATCCCAGGTCTGCATAAAACAAAGGGAAATAAGAAGCCACCAGCGCACTGGTTCCATAAATCGTAAAAATAAGAGCTCTGAGCCAGGATACTTCTGAGCGGGCCAAGTGTTGTGATTTCATCTTTAGATCCGTACTCCGTTCCGGTAATTTAAGTCATACATCTCTAGGGTTGACATGCAACATGGATAGTATATCATAACCGTAACTAAATAAGTTTTGTAAACCTATTAAATTCGTTATAATATAGTTTGGCAATATACAACCTCGGGTAGGGGAGGATCAGCGTGTATCAATCCTGCTTTGTGTACGACGAAAGATTGGATATTCATGTACCGTCTCTTGATCGGCCTTTTGAAGATTACGGCGTTGAGGAAAGGCTGGCGATGATCGAAAGCTGGGAGAACATTCGGGGACGGATACCGACCAAGGTCATGGCGCTGGAGCGTCTGATCGAGCGGAAGCTGTCCGAGATGGGGAATGAGAACGATTTTGAGAAGAGCTGTCAAATCAATGGAGAAATCGCGGAATTGGCCAGCCAGATTCACGATCTCCAGATATGGTACCGGGTCTCTCAGGATGAGCCGACGGCCAGAACGCATCTGTGATTTAGTTAATTTGTACAAAGAGAGGGATCATATTATAATATAGACTGATTTAAAACTCGCTATATATAAACAACCTAGTGGAGGCAGGCCATTGATTGAACTTAAGCAAAGTCGAAACCAGTTTCCTAGAGAGCCGATCAGGCTGATGAGCCGGGTATACAAGTTCATTTTGCCCGATGTTCGCAAGGAGCTTAACGGCTGGAGGAAGGAAGCGGGAATGATCCCCGATCCTGAGCTAAGAAGACAAGCGCTTGCTAGTATTGAGACGAAGGAGTTCCACTGCCAGGGGGGCGCGGTTTATGCGGCTGCCAATTTGCCGAAGCGCCATATTCTGATCCCCTTAATCGTAGCCTTTCAGACGATCAGTGATTATTTGGATAATCTTTGTGACCGCAGTACATCGATGGATGAGGGGGACTTTCGCCTTCTTCATCAAAGCATGCTGGACGCCATTGACCCGCAGGCAGAGCTAACCGATTATTACGCGCTTCGGGAGGAACGCGAGGACGGAGGGTATTTGCACCGCCTTGTCTTAACCTGCCAAGACCGGATTAGGGAACTGCCCGGATATCATGCAGCCCAGCCATTCGTTGCCGAGCTGGTGCAGCTGTACACGGACTTACAGGTGTACAAGCATATTGATCCCAGTCTCCGCGAGGCTGCACTCCTTTCATGGTGGGAGCTTCACCAGTCGCGGGCGCCCCAGTTGAAATGGAACGAGTTTGCTGCGGCAACGGGCTCAACCCTAGGCGTATTTATGCTGTTTCTGTCGGCAAGCGACGAGCATCTCAGCGAGACGAGCGCACAGAAGATCCAGGATGCTTATTTTCCTTATGTATGCGGAGTACATATAATGCTTGACTATTTGATAGACCAGGCAGAGGATGAAATTGGCGGAGATTTGAATTTCTGCAGCTATTACGATAATAAAGAAACTATGCTTCAACGCATTGTATTTATGGTCGATGAGGCCCGGAGGGATGTCGCCGTCCTGCCGGCTTCGTCGTTTCACGTGATGATTATCGAAGGACTGCTGGCTTTGTATCTATCCGACCCCAAAGTCAGTGAGCAGCAAGAAATTCGAGGGGTTTCCAGGCAATTGATGAGACGAAGCTCGCTCATGCGATTATTTTTCTTCGTGAACAGCCGATGGATCCGCAAACGTTTGAAATAGCTTGTTTTTACATGACAAAACTAAGCGAGAGCTTACGAAGCAAGTTTTGCTTCACAAAACTAAGCATATGCTTACGAGGCAAGTTTTGCTTCACAAAACTAAGCGTATGCTTACGAGGCAAGTTTTGCTTCACAAAACTTTTAGGAGGAATCATTATGTCAGCAGTAAAAAAAATCGCAGTTCTCACCAGTGGCGGTGACTCCCAAGGCATGAACGCCGCCGTACGCGCAGTCGTACGCAGCGGATTGTACTACGGGCTTGAAGTATTCGGAGTGCAACGGGGGTATCAGGGGCTGCTCAATAATGACATCTTCTCCATGGATCTAAGAAGCGTAGGCGATATTATCCAGCGCGGAGGTACGATTCTTCAATCGGCGCGCTGCGTGGAATTCAAAACGCCCGAAGGCCAGCAGAAGGGTGCTCAAATTTTGCGGGATCGCGGCATTGACGGCCTGGTCGTCATTGGCGGTGACGGCTCTTACCATGGCGCTGCAAAGCTTAGCCAACTGGGAATCAAAACGATGGGCCTTCCAGGCACGATCGACAACGATATTTCCTTTACCGATTACACCATCGGCTTCGATACTGCGGTAGGCATCGTAGTTGACGCTGTTAATAAGCTGCGGGATACTATGTCTTCCCATGAACGGGCATCGGTCGTTGAAGTGATGGGGCGCCACTCTGGAGACATTGCCCTGCATGCGGGATTGGCCGCTGGCGCGGAGACGATTCTGGTTCCAGAGGTACCGTTTGATTTGAACGAGGTTGCGGACCGGATGAGATCGAATTTCGATAACGGCAAGAGACATAGTATCGTTATCGTAGCGGAAGGCGTAGGAACGGGAGAGGAAGTCGTCAAGGCTATCAAGGAGCGCCAGCCGTCTCTGGAGCCTCGCGCTACGGTTCTCGGCCATATTCAGCGCGGCGGGTCTCCGACTCCGTTTGACCGTAATCTGGCGAGCCGCCTTGGAGACTTTGCAGTTCGCAAGCTGATTGAAGGTGAATCCAACAAGGCCTGCGGCATGATCGGCGGCGAAATGATCCTGACCGATATTGAGAAGGTCGTATCGACCAAGAAATCGTTTGATATGACACTGTATGAGCTGGCATCCCGTCTGTCCCAGTAATGGGCTGGCGGTTGCGTGCTGATTGCATAACCGAGAAATGCAAAAGGGAAATCCATGTGAGTCAAGTCACTCACTGGATTTCCCTTTTTGCGTTCCTTATAATGCGATTAATGCAAAAGCCTCGCGACTGTTCCCAGCCGGTCAGGATCAGGTGGTAACTAGATGTATTTCATACAGTTAGTTCATCGGCTTTGGCCGTGTTAATGAGAACTAACTGCAAACCCTACATTTAGTTTTAAGCTATTTCGACGAATTAGCTCCATTCAGGAAAACTAACTGCATGTTTTACATTTAGCGCAAGTATTTTTTAAAAAAGAGCTTAACTAGATGTATAAAATACATTTCGAACTAAAATACGTTACGAATATAAACTCATGGCCTAGAAAGCTGCATTATTGGGGTCTGTCAAGATTTTTGTGTAAACTCATTTCAAGTAATTCTCCGAGGGGGATTTAGCCTGCTTAACGTAAATGGTTACCGATGCGTTCCGGGAAAAAGATGGAGAACTCCAGCCCAGCAGCATCTGTCCCCAGTTTTGGACTTGACCTAGTAATTGTCATACGATGAGAAACTAGTATTCAAGCAGTCAGTAATACGACCGATGATCTGCCCTTCGGTCCGGAGAACATCCTACCATCGCACGGCACTCCGAATATAGATGGTATGGAACACTTAGTGACCAACATGTTAGCCTCGTACGAGCGACCTGTTTGGAAGAGGCTGAAGAGGCTACGCTAACGGTTGTCATCGCGCTTAATCGTCCCTAAAAGAGGGGGGGCTTTTCTAACGGTTGTATGAGCGCTTATTTGGACGAAATAGCCCCTCTGCCTACGAAAAACCGTAAATAGGCTCGATGGCAACCGTTACATTTTGTTAAACCCCACTTTTGCCCAAATAACGTCACTCACAACCGTTAGAATTTGCAGCTCACGACCATTAGGATTTCCGATCACTTCCAACCACAACCTCCCGGGCAGTAACCAGCTGATTGTCCTTAATGAAAGCCCGCAGTTGTTCTTTTGACCAAAGTCCCACGTGTTCTCCCTATCTTTCTGTTACTTCCACTTTAATGGGCTTAGGAGTTTACACAAACTAATTTACAGACTCCATTATTTCAGTATTCTGTATGAATGACCTAACCTACCTAATCGAAACCTAACCTAATCCACTCTAATCTATTCTAATCTCTTAAGCCTGTTACTCTATTAGGCTCATTCATTACTTCGATTCAGGCAGAAGCGCCCGCCTCGCGAATTTGCGCTGGACGGCCAGAAGGCGGCCGGTGAGCAGTACAGCGGCTACGGCCAGTCCGGATATGAGCCCAACCCAGTAACCATAGGCGCCTTGATTCGCATAATTAGCCAACACGTGGCCCAGCGGCAAGCCGATAATCCAGAAGGCGAGCAGGGTGATCCAGAACGCAGGATTCACATCCTTGTAACCGCGCAGCGCACCTTGAATTGGCGTGGCAATAGCATCGGACAGCTGGAAGAAAATCGCGTAGATCAGGAAATGCATGATCAGCTGCACGACCTCCGGCTCGCTGGCATAAATCTGCGCTACATTTTGACGGAACAGCATAATGATCAAGGCGGTGGCCACCGATAAAGCGGCTGCTGATCCGATGCCAATGTATGAATACTGCTTGGCATCTTTTAACCGTGACGCGCCGGTTTCGTAGCCGACCAGAATCGTCAGCGCCATGCAGATGCTAAGCGGAATCATGTACAATGTGCTGGCAAAGTTAAGGGCAGCCTGGTGCGCCGCGATGGTGAGCGTATCGAAACGGCTCATCAGCAGCGTTACCGCTGCAAAGACGGCGGTTTCGAAGAAGATCGCGAATCCGATTGGCACGCCTAGCTTCATAAGCTCCTTCCACTTCGCAAGCGATACGCCGTACCATTTGCGGAACACGCCATAGGAGGCAAAAGGCTCTGCCTTATGGACGATCAGAACCGATATCAAAAAGATGCACCAGTAAGCAAAAGCAGTGGCAATCCCGGAGCCTATCCCTCCTAGTCTTGGGAAACCGAGTTTTCCGAAAACCAGCACATACCCGGCTCCGACGTTTAGCGGCAGGGAAATCAGCGTAATGATCATCGATATTTTGGTCTGGCCAAGCGCGTCAATAAACGAACGCATCACGATGTATCCAAACAGCGGGAAGATGCCGGTCGATATCGCCACGAGGAAATATTGGGCGATATGATGCACCTTAGGCTCCAAAGCCATCCCATTAAGCACCGGTGTTACGGTGAACATGCCAATAAGCGCGACGGCCGCGGCGATGGCAATCGAGAGCCAAAGCGCCTGAATGACATGATACGCTACTTTGTCTTTATGCCCGGCGCCGATCAATTGCGATACGATCGGAATCAGACCCATCAAAATTCCGCTAAGACCGGTTTGGACAGGGACCCACAGGCTGGAGCCGATCGCAACGCCAGCCAAATCGGCAGGACTGGCATGGCCCGACATCATCGTGTCAAAAAAGGTCATGAGGGACATCGTAATTTGCGTTACTAGAATAGGAATAAGTATGATAATAAACTGGGCATATTTTTGCCTAAGATTGTTAGTTTCTTTCAAGCCTGATTTCTCCTTAGTCCGCCCAAACCAAAACCCGGGCGGGTCGCCCGGGCCATGTCGGATGGCATTTATTTATAGGTTACGCCGGATGTATACCGGTTGGATGCATTCCATAGCAGATATTCATCGACATTCAATTCCTTGAGCGCGCGGATTTGTTCTTCCACTTCATGCTTGCCGTACTTGGTGTAGTGGCCTTTGCCGAGCCAGCTTGCCGTAAAGTCCTGAATCCATGGCCGAATTACAGGCTGGTTGTCGCCTAGCGGCTCCAGCTTCTTCTGCGTATCGATCGTTGCTCCACGTATCGTTTGATAGGGGGCCATGTCTGGATCCTTGGCATTGAACCAGCCGGTTGTATAATGGCTAGGATAGATCATGGGGCAGATGATGTCTACATTTTCCGATATTTTCACGAAATCCTGGCCGATCCCCTCGGCAGCAGGCACGGAAGCCGCATAACCGAAAATATCGACAGATACCTTGACGCCAAGCGGTTGAAGCTCTTCTTTTGCATATTTTACAAAGGAGGTTACCGCGTCCACGCGGCTGCGCTCATCCTTGTGATATTTTAAAGTGTCGGCTCTTTTCTCGAACCCTTCGGGGAACCGCACGTAATCAAACTGTACCTCCTTAAAGCCCAGCTTGGCAGCTTCTTTGGCTATCTCCACATTATAATCCCATACTTCCTTGCTGTATGGATTGACGAAGGCTTCCCCCTTGCCATTGGCCCAGACGGAGCCGTCACTATGTACAAACGATAATTCCGGATGTTTCTTCGCAAGCACGCTGTCTTTGAACACGACAACGCGAGCTATAGGGTAAATTTCATGTTTATCGAGACGCTCCATCAGCGCGCCCATGTCACGAATGAAGGGCTGGGGCTGACCTAGCTCTTGAAGCTTGGTATTGTCTGTCTTATAAGTAATGTAGCCATGATCATCCTTGAGGTCGATAACCATGGAATTCAATTCGGTGCTGTCCAGCAAGTCGATCAGTTGGTCCATGCGGGAACCGCCGGCACTGTAAGCCGTTACGTAAATCCCCTTTACGACTGGAGCGGCTGTTTGAGGCTGCACTGCCAGCATGGTAGGTGAAAGCGGGGCGTCCAGCCGTCCCTCGGCGGCATTGGCCAGGAAGGTATGATAGGCGGATTGCATAATGCCCGGCATTTTGCTGTTTGAAGCGTCAGTGTGAGCCGGGGAAACATCCCCACCGGTACCCGCGCTCAGAGCCAGCAATAAAATCGTCCAAAAGATGTTCATCGTCTTCTCTCCCCATAAGATACACGTTCTAAGATGATTATAATGGATGTTTGTTACTCATAATAAACAGTTTTGTTATTGTTTGCGAAAAAAATAACCGCGTGCTTTACTCATTAACACGGCAATGCCTGGTTGAAACCGATAACCAGAAATGCACCCAAGGAGATCCTCATAAGTACAAGCTCAAAATTCCAAAAAAAGGCCGCTTCTTCTGCCAAGACAAAAGAAAGCGGCCTGGGTAGTGCTATAAGGCTGAAGCTCGCCGAAACTAATATTTAATGAAGCAAATTAGTATCTTGAAGCTCGCAAATGCTGAATTGAATAATCTCCATCGCATCATTCGGTTCCAATAAGTTCATACCGTCCCGAAGGATGATCATGGAGTCAAGCTCCTTCTCGTTAAAGAAAGGAAGCATATCGGGGAACCACTTCATGACGATTTGTGCCAGTTTTACCGTTTCCATTTCCACATCAATCACCCTTTCCTTCTAGAATCATTCGTGTAGAGAATCATTCTTAAATGGAAAAGCACAAAGCCTGTGAAATCGGGTAAAGCTGAAATCTTATGAAATTGACGAAGGAACCGCGCATAATTCATTATATCATATCAAATATCTTTTGGCATCGAGTACAGGCCTGTGGGAAAATTTACTTTTTTCTGAACGAACCCATAACGCCTACGGTTTCTACAATGTTCACGAACGCTGTGGGGTCGGTCTGTTTAATAATATTTCTAAGCTCGGTCAGTTCGTAGCGGGTCGTTACGGTCATCAGCATATCCTTTTCTTTGTGGGAGAATGCGCCTTGTGTCTTAATGAGAGTAACCCCGCGCGGTAGCTTCAAAAGTCTGCTTAGCAATTCGTCGGTTTTGTCCGTTATTATGAACAGGGTAACTTTAATATGGCTGACATGAAGGAGATCGACCACTTTGCCGCTGAGGTAAATCGATACCATGGAAGCAAGGGCCAGATTCCAGTCCCCTTCGATATAACCCATGGCCAAAATGACGATGGCGTTCATCGATACGAGCACGCTGCCGACCGGGAAATCGCGGTATCTCGTAATAATCGAACCTATGATATCAAAGCCGCCGGATGATCCCCCCGCCCGAAACGATATTCCGCTGCCACCCCCGACGAGCACGCCTCCGATGACCGCGGACAGAAAAGCATCGGTGGTAATCGGATTTTCGTGAACAGGGATCAGGGCGATGAACCAGGTTACCGCCGCGACGGAAAGAATGCTCAGCAGGATGAAGCGCCTTCCAAGCAGAAACAGTCCCGCAATGAGAATAGGAATGTTGTATACGAAATACATCGTCCCGATATTTAAGGGCGTAAAGTAACCGGTCAGCATCGATAATCCGGAGACCCCGCCGCTAAGCAGGTGGTGCGGGACGAGGAATAGATTGAAGCCGGCTGCGATCAATGCCGCTCCGAACACGATGACTAGGCTGTTCCAGATTGTTTTGAGCATCGTAAAATCACCTCTTATGGTTGTGAAAATGGTTGTGAAAATAAGCCAGGCAGCTTGCTGGTGTTCTTTTCATGTTTTGTGCTATAATGTTTGAGATATTCTTGAGTAGGTATCCTTTTCCATGTTAAATGGGAAAGAATGTATTAGTGATCTGAACCGAATCTTCTGAAGATCCGTATGCTATGTAAAATTTATGGGCTGATTGGACAGCCTATAAACGTTCCAATGCTACTTAAGAATACAGTCAAGATGGTGGGAAGTCCACTGTATAGAAGGAGTATGAATATTTTGAGCACATTTGCAGATTTCGGCCTAGAGCCTAAAGTTCTACAGGCAATAACAGAACTCGGTTTTGAAGAGGCAACCCCGATTCAAACCAAATCGATTCCCATTGCTATGACAGGTCGCGACCTCATCGGACAAGCACAAACGGGAACAGGTAAGACGGCGGCGTTCGGTCTTCCGCTGATCAACAAAATTTCAGCCAATGAGGATCGTATCGTAGCGCTGATCATGGCCCCTACCCGGGAGCTTGCTATTCAGGTCGCAGAAGAAATTGGGAAGCTGTCCCGTTTCAAAGGCATTCGTTCCCTGCCGATTTATGGGGGACAAGACATCGTCCGCCAAATTCGCGCATTGAAGAAGAAGCCTCAAATCATTATCGGCACCCCTGGCCGCTTGCTCGACCACATTAATCGCAAGACGATTAAGCTTGACGATGTACAGACAGTCGTACTGGATGAAGCCGATGAAATGCTGGATATGGGCTTCATGGACGATATTCAGTCGATTCTGAAGCTTGTCCCCGAAGAGCGCCAAACAATGCTATTTTCCGCTACAATGCCAGCAAATATCCAGAAGCTTGCCCAGCAATTTCTTAAAAACCCGGAGCATGTTTCCGTTATTCCAAAACAAGTTAGCGCACCGCTAATCGATCAGGCGTACATTGAAGTACATGAGCGCCAGAAATTCGACGCGATTACGCGTTTGCTGGATATGGAATCACCGGAACTGGCTATCGTGTTCGGACGGACGAAGCGGCGCGTGGACGAACTGGCGGAAGCTTTGCAGAAACGCGGCTATTCAGCGGACGGCCTTCATGGCGACTTGTCCCAGAACCAGCGCGATAACGTGATGCGCAAGTTCCGGGATGGCAGCATCGACGTGCTTGTGGCTACCGACGTGGCAGCACGCGGATTGGACGTATCCGGCGTAACCCATGTCGTCAACTTCGACCTACCGCAAGATCCGGAGAGCTATGTGCACCGCATCGGCCGTACAGGACGGGCGGGCAAGGAAGGCGTAGCCTGGTCTTTCGTTACGCCGCGTGAAATCGACCATCTTCACTTCATCGAGCGGATCACCCGCCAGAAGATCGCCCGCAAGCCGCTGCCATCCATTGCTGAGGCGATCGAAGGGAAGCAGCGCATTACGGCAGAGCGTCTGATCGAGCTTGTGGAAGCAGCCGAACTGAACGAATACAAAGGAATCGCCATTTCGCTGCTGGAGCAATATGATTCGGTCAACCTGCTGGCAGCCGCGTTTAAGCTGATTACGGGAGACAAAGGGGATAAAGCGAGTATTGAGCTGACTCCGGAGGAGCCGATTCGCGTTAAACGCCGCAAGCCGGACATCCGTTCCAGCGGACGCAAGCCGTATGGCTACGGCGGCAACCGCAGCGGAGGCGGCGGATACCGGAGAGATAATCGCGACGGTGGCGGCCGTGGAGGTTACGGCAGCAAAGGCGGCTATAACAGAGACGGGGGAAGGGACTACCAGTCTTCTTCGGACCGAAAGCCGCGTCCTGCAAGCAGCGGCGGGGATCGCAGACCGCCAAGACGCAATGACAATCCTTCGTACGACGCTTAATGAACAATAAGCACGTATATAGCAAAGAAGACGGAGACGCCTGCTGGCGCTCCGTCTTCTTGCTTATAGGAGATTAGATCAGAATAGAACGGCTCACAATAACGAGCAGAATGAACAACACCAGAATAGTACCTGTGGAAGTCCAGAAACCGCCACAAGTTGGACCTACACCCGACATGAGATAACCTCCTTTAAAGATGTTTGTTTAGAAGTTACGGTATATACTATGGCAATATCGTTCATCTAGTTTAGACGCTTACCTAGAACATGTTAAAATAGGCGCTGGATAGTGCTCATTTAATCATGTATAGTATTATTAATAGACATAAACCTTACTGGAGGGAGATTTTTTTTTGGAATACAAAGGACTAATGAGCGGTTTCTACAAAGTAACCGAGTGGATCATGAGAATATCGGGAAGCAATTTGCTCTGGCTTCTCTGTTCGTCGCCTTTTTGGTTTTTCGTGCTAACGGGATTGTTAACCCCGGACATCGAAATGTGGATTCAAATCGCTTGGATTTTAGCCGTGTTGGCACCGTTTACATTGTTCCCGGCTACAGCGGCGCTATTCTCGGTGACACGTAAATGGGTCATGGGCGATACGGATGTGAGCGTTGTTAAAGTGTACTTCAAAGGGTACAAAGAGAACTACAAGCAGAGCATGATCGGTGGAATCTTCTACACTTTGTTGATCATCGTCATGATCGTCGACTATAACGTATATATGAAGCAGTTCGCCAACATGCAGATTATCGGCATCATCATGTTGATTTTCTTGATCTTGCTGTCGGTTTCCTTATTCAATTTCTTTTCATTGGTTGCCCACTATCATTTGAAAACTTCGCTTCTTATTAAGAATGCGATCTTGTTGACCATCCTCCGTCCGTTCCGCGTGTTATCGACGGTGCTTTGCGTCATTGCGCTGGGATTCATTACGATGCAGTTCACATGGCTGATCTTGTTCGGCTTCGGTACGCTTGCCGCATTCGTTGCCTTCTACAATTTCAATGTCAGTTATAACAAGCTTCAGGAGAAGGTGGAGAAGATGCGCGTAGCGGAGGAAGGCTCGAAAGACGGCGAAGAAGACAGCACCGACGCTGAAGGAAACGAAGGAGCCGGGAATGACCGCGAAGACCGTGAGCATGCCGGAAATACAGAAGGGCCAACGGCTGAGCTGCCGGATGACAGCAGTAAGGATCAGACAAAATCCTAGGCCGAGTTTACAAATTTTACAAACTGCCTATATTAGGTTTACATTTAGAAATAGAAGGACTATAATAGGTTTACGTCCTGCGATGTGCGTTTCGGTTCCAAGTTGTTTTGAACCAATGACAATGTCCAGGGAGACTTAAATTGCTTCGCTGCTGAAAGGCCCTATCTATTAGATCAGGGGACTTCAAAGGCGCTGCTGCGGTCACCCACCTGCTGATGCAGGTTCGAGACAGTGTAACCGGACGGCATAGGCGGGTCTACATATTCAATGATGACAGCACCCTGTCCCTTTATGGAGTAAAGGTACCAGGGTGCTTTTGTTTGTTACGCAACAATGTTAAACTAGATACAAATGTAGTACATACACCCTATGTCTCGTGACGAGTAACGAAGGAGGAAGTAGAGTGTCAATCAAGAGAACCCTCATCGGCATATTCCGCAGCCAGGAAGGTACGAGCGACCGTGCGAAAGTGCCCGAAATGAAAACAAGGTATTATCAGCTATCCAAGGATCGAATTTGGGAGGAAGTCTCCTCGACGTTAAAGAAAATTCCAGGGTATAAAGTGCTGCACGAGGTGCAGTCTGTCGGCGAAATTACGCTGGAGAAGAAAACCGCGTTGGGCCGCACGATGGATATTACCGTATCGATCGTGTCGACAGGGCCGCTTCGCAGTGCGGTGGACATCTACTCGGCGACGAGGGGGTCGTTGGGGGATTTGGGCAGCAACTATCGCAATATCCTCAATCTTTATGCGGCACTGGACAAGAAGCTCGGGGCTTATAAAGTAACTTCATAATTAAACAAAAGCGAGCAGGGAGGTTTATCCTCCTACTCGCTTTTCTTGTTCAATAGGGTTATTGCAACTTATTACAGAAGGGCTTTAACTGCAGCAATTGCATTTTCATAGTTCGGATGTTCAGTCATTTCACTCAGGTACTCGACATAAGTGATTTTATTGTCTTTGTCGATAACGAACACGGAGCGGTGATCCAACTTGAATTCATTAATCAACACGCCATATGCCTGGCCAAAGGAATTGTCCTTATAGTCGGACAGTGTTACGACGCGGTCAACGCCTGCGGCACCGCACCAGCGGGCTTGAGCGAATGGGAGATCCGCGCTGACAGTAAGGATAACGACGTCGTCGCCAAGGCTGGCAGCTTCTTCGTTAAAGCGGCGAGTTTGCGCATCGCAAACGCCGGTGTCCAGGGAGGGGACAACACTGATCAGCTTGATTTTACCTGCAAAATCCTGAAGAGTTGCTTCTTCGAGCAAATTTTTACTTAAACGGAAGTCTGGAGCCGTATCGCCAACCTTCAGCTCAGGACCTACCAGAGTAATTGGATTGCCTTTAAATGTTGCCACATTTGTACGTTGTTGTGCCAAAATGTATCTCCTCCTAAAACAATTTTGTGAAAGCACCTAATTTTAATTATAATCTTTTTATAAAGAGATTGTCCAACATTAGGAAGAAAGGTTCGGATCGTATGATATTTATTCGCTATGAGAATTGGAGAACCTATTTGAAATCGTACCCGGTGACCTGCCTTATTCTCGCAATCAATATTGTAATGTTTGTTCTAACTGCCGTCGGGCCGGAGGAAGCCATCCTTGAATACGGGGCTATGATAAATAGAGAGCCTTATACCAGCGAATGGTGGCGCTTTGTCGCCTCGATATTCCTGCATTTCAATTTCGGGCATCTGTTTTCCAACAGCTTCGGGATCCTGATCTTTACGCCTCCGATGGAACGGCTGCTCGGCTCCTGGCGGTATGTCCTGCTCTATTTAGGCAGCGGCATTGTCGGCAATCTGATCACGATGGGAATCTATCAGCATTCGTCCATGGTGCATATTTCTGCAGGGGCATCAGGCGCCATTTACGGAATTTATGGAGCTTTCCTGTATGTGGCATTGTTTCAACGGCAATTTATGGACGAAGCTTCCCGCAAGACGCTGTACAGCCTGCTTATCGTCGGGATTGTCTTCTCGTTCCTCGTGCCGCAGGTGAACTGGATCGCCCACTTAGGCGGATTTATCGGCGGCTTCTTCATCTATGGATTGATCATTCGCCTGCTAAAACGACGTTGAACCCCTTGAAGGTAAATGGTAAAGTTATGTTAGAGCAAAAATAATGGCAAGTTACCCATATGGGTTATGACAGGAATCGAAATGGAGCGATCAGATTCGTGGAATTAAGACAACTGCAATACTTTGTGAAGGTGGCGAAGAAGGAGCATGTTACACAGGCAGCCGAAGAACTTCACGTGGCCCAGTCTGCGGTAAGCAGGCAAATCCACCAGCTGGAGCAGGAGCTTGGCGTTGACTTGTTCATGCAAAAGGGAAGAAATCTGCATTTGACTGCGGTAGGACAGCTATTTTGCAGCCGGGTGGAGACGATCCTCAAAGATTTGGATCGCGCCGTAAATGAAGTTCACGAGTTTATTGATCCAGAGCAAGGCGAAATTCGTCTCGGATTTCCACATAGCCTCGGTGTTCATGTTATTCCTAGTGTAGTTGCCGAATTCCGTAAGTTGTATCCGAATGTAAAGTTCAGATTCAAGCAGGGAATGTACCCGACACTCATTCGTGATGTCGTATCAGCCGAAGTGGATTTGGCCTTCATCTCTCCTTTTCCAGAGAACCATAATCAGGTTGCGGGCAACGTCGTACTGACGGAGGATTTGGTGGCGATTCTGCCGCCGGGCCATCCGCTCGCCAATGAGCAGAGCATTAAGCTCAACCAATTGAAAGACGATAAATTCATCTTGTTCAGCAAAGGTTATTCTTTAAGACCTATCGTGTGGCATGCTTGTCTGGAAGCCGGATTCACGCCGAAAATCGCCTTTGAAGGCGAGGAGACGGATACGATCCGCGGCTTAGTCGCTGCCGGGATGGGCGTCAGTCTCCTGCCTGAAGTGGCGCTATTCCAGAGCTTCACGCTGCAGCCGGCCCGGGTTCGCATTTCTACGCCGAAAGTAACGAGAACGATCGGGCTGATTCACCGAGCCGACGATAAACTTCCGCTGGTCGCGCAATCCTTCCGCATATTTCTGCTAGAATATTTCGGACTGCAACCGGACACGCCGCCAAGTTAATAACTGGCGGCGTTTGTTCTTAGGCATGATCCCAAATAATTAACCATAATAAAGCCCAGCCTATACGGAAATAGCCGTATGGCTGGGCTTTTCCGCAGCTTGAGCGGGTTTGTTGTTGACTCCGTGTATTTTATTTTAGTTTTGCTCTTATTTTACTATACTTTTATTTTCGCACAGTATACTAGGGTTCAAGACCTGAAACGTAATGATTGTGCGAATAACAAATGAGGCGTGGTGAAGAGTAGCAATGGAGTTGAAGATTGAGCATGTAACCAAATCCTATGGCTCAAAACAAGTGCTAAACCAGGTCACCCTGCATCTAAAGCCGGGTATTCTGGGACTGCTGGGACCGAATGGGGCAGGTAAATCAACCTTGATGAGAATGCTGTCGACGTTAGAAAAGCCTACTTCCGGAGTAATTACTTGGAACAGTGTGGATATCGCGCAGCATCCGGATGAATTGCGCGCCGAACTCGGCTATTTGCCGCAGGACTTCGGCGTGTATCCGAATATGACCCCCGTGGAATTTCTGGAGTATATGGCTGCGATGAAGGGGTTAACGCTAAAATCGGCAAGGAAGAGGATCGATGAACTGCTCGAAATTTTAAATTTATCCAATGACCGCAAGAAGCTATTGGGGGGATTTTCCGGCGGGATGAAGCAGCGCGTAGGTATCGCCCAGGCACTGTTAAATGATCCTTCGCTGCTCATCGTGGATGAGCCGACCGTGGGTCTTGATCCTGAGGAACGCATCCGCTTCAGAAATCTGCTATCGACGATGTCCTCCAACCGGATCGTCATTCTCTCTACGCATATCGTTACGGATATCGAGTCGATTGCTCCGGATATCGCAATCCTTTTCAGAGGCAGACTCGTGAATTTTACGACGCCGGAAGGCTTGATCCAGAGGGCAGATAACAAGGTGTGGCTAAGCATATTCCCTTCTTCCGAGCTGCAGGAGATGCAGGAGAAGTATATTATTAGCAGCGCCATACACCGTAGCGACGGGGTGCATGCCCGGATCGTTTCTGATTTCCGCCCTTCCCAGAATGCTGTTCTGCTTCCTTCTACGCTGGAGGATGCGTACCTGTACGCCGTCTCTCCATTAGGAGGGGCGTCATGAGCAATGCATGGAGCACCTACTACTGTCTGATTAAGAACAACCTGATCAAGCAAATGAGAAGCTACTCCTTCCTCATTGTCGTCCTGCTGACGTTGTTCCTGGGTTATGCCTGCGTGCCATCCCCTTCCAGCGGGTATCAGGTGTTCTATATTGGCGGAGTACGAGGCATTTACAATTCCGCATGGTTAGGCGGGATGGTCACGATGATGTCCACGCTGCTGTTGTGGCTGTTTGCCTTCTTTATGCTGCGCAGCCAGGTTTCCGAGGATCAGAGGCTAAAGGTCGGGCAGATCATTGCTTCGACGCCGGTTTCTAATTTCCGCTACATTTTTAGCAAAGCAATCTCCAACTATGTTGTATTGCTTGTGATCGAGCTGCTGTTGTTTCTGGCGTTTATGGGAATGCAGTTAATCCGCGGGGAAGACTATTATATTCATATCGCCGATTACTTGCAGCCATTCGCCTTCATTGTCATGCCCTCGCTGCTCGTACTGGCGGCATTGACTGTATTGTTCGACGTGATGCCCGGTTTGAAGGGTGTCGTGGGGAATATTATTTTTTTTGCCCTATGGGTGTGCTGTAGTATCGTGTCAATCGCTACGCCGAATAGTCTGCTGGATGTATTCGGTCTTGATATCATTCGTTCGGATATGGTACGGGAAGCTACGCTAAAATATGCGTTCCTGACTGCGAGCGAGGAGGGCGGAAGCTTCGGATATTATCCGGTGGAAAGCATCGGCCCTACGTTTGTCTGGCATGGCGTAGAATGGAGCCCGAGCCTGCTTATTTACCGATTGGCCTGGGTAGGCATCGCAGTGCTGCTTATTCTTGTTTCTTCCCTCGTATTCAACCGCTTCAGGACAAAAGAGAATGCCAAACGCAGTCACATCCCGGTTATTTATGAACCGAAGAAGGGTGTTGCTGCCAAGCCGGATCATAGCCATGAGTATAGGCTGTCCCCTGTCAAGAAAGAGAAGAGAGTCCGCATGATGAGACTAGTTCGGGCGGAGATATGCATGATGCTGAAAGATTGTTCCATTTGGTGGTATCTGCTTGTACTGGGCAGTATGGCCGCGAGCCTTCTCATTCCGCTGGAAAACGTACAGAGCTGGCTGCCCGTACTAGCGTTATGGCCGATTGCCATCTGGTCGCAAATGGGTACACGGGAGAAATTTTATTTTACCCGGGAATTGTTGATGTCCAGCTGTTCTCCGCTCAAAAGATTTTTTGCAGTTTGGGTTTCAGGAATTCTCATCACCCTGCTCGTATTCTCGGGAGCATTAGTCCACTTCATTCTGGATGGACAATGGGCGCACTTGACGGCCTGGCTGGTGAGTGTTCTATTCGTTCCGACGCTGGCCATGGCTTTGGGAACACTCAGCGGGACGAGGAAAATGTTTGAAGTCGTCTATATGTTGTGGTGGTATATGGGAGCGGTTAACAACCTTCCTAATCTTAACTTCCTGGGCGCCGGGACAAGCCAATCCCTACTATACGGCATATTGACATGCCTCCTGCTGATCATGGCTCTTGTTGGCCAGCAGATCAAAGCAGGAGTGCTGGGAGGTAGCGCTGCGAAAGGAAATAACTCGAAGCACTACGATAAAGGAGGGGTATCATGAATTTGATGATTAACCGTAATATAAAAATGATTACTACGGCGTTGGCTGCGGTCTTGTCCCTGTCTCTTTCAGGCTGCGATTCCAAACCAAGCGTAAATAGTGCGGGCAAGACCTTCGATGGGACGCAAGTGGAGGAAATCATCCTAAATACGGACGGCCAAAATATTGAAATACGGCCTGCAGGCAGCTCTGAAATTAAGGTCAGCACAAAAGGCGGAAAAGAAGCCATCGCCGAGTTGAACGGCAGTGTGTTGGATGTTAACTATGGCAGTTCCTCGAGTCTGGTTAACTTTAAGACAGACACCTTGCAGGTTGAGCTGCCGGATAAGCAATTCCGCAGAATCAGTCTGACGGCGTCGGCTGGGCAAATTAAAGGCGAAGATTTGAAAGCCGATGAGCTTGTTTTTATAGGAGATTCGGGAAGGCTTGAAATTAAAGGCTTTGAGGGAAATCATATTCAAGGCAAAGTTGCTTCGGGAGACATTGAGCTTACCGGGATTACCGGTGACTTCCATATCGAGAATGACACAGGGAATGTGAAGGTATCCCATAACGGGCAGCTGGGTCAAGGAAGCAGTATTAGAACCGGAACGGGAAAAGTCGAGATGGCTTTCGAGAATGCACCTGGCGCCCTGGAGATTGACGCTTCGACAGAATCCGGCAGGATCGAGTCGTCCCTGACTTCGGCGTCCGAAGTGAACGCTGCAGGAGCGGGGCAGGAATTAAAGACTAAGATCGGCTCTGCTGCCGACGCGCCGAATCTAACCATCAAATCATCTTCAGGAAGTATTTATATTAAATAAAACATCCCGCCCTGCTCCATCGTTGACTGTTGATTGTTGACGGAGAAGGGCGGGTATTGTTATTTGGCAAAGGGGATGGTGATGTAGAAGGTAGTCCCCTTCTCCGGGATGCTGTTTACGGAAATATGCCCCCGATGGGCGAGTATCAAATCTTTAACGATCGACAGGCCAAGGCCCATGGAATGATGAGCGGAAGATGAGTCCGGCGTTGCTCCGCGATAGTATTTTTTGAACAAATTCTCCACAGTAGCGCGGTCCATTCCAACCCCGTTATCCTCAATCGTAACTTTAATGAATTCGTTCTGTACATTCGTTAGCTGTACCGAAATTGCCGTGCCTGGGGGATTGTGCATGACTGCATTGAGAAGCAGGTTCTGGATCGCCCGGTACAGCAAGCGCTGGTCAAAAGAGAACGGAATCAAATCCTCTTCGCAGTGAAAGCTTAAATCATACTCCTGTAAATCGGGGTCGTTCCAGGTATCCGCCAGCAGGCTCTTCAGGAACTCCACCAGGTTCGCCTCTTCCAGCCGCAGAGGGATCTGCGCCTTTGTTTCCTGGAGCCGGAGAGACAGGTTAAAATCCTGAATCAGGGCTTCCATATGCTTGCTCTTTTTGAGAATCTCCTGCATGAAGGAATGCTTCTCTTCCTCGCTCCAGGAATATTCCTCGTTCAAGAGCAGGGCAGAATAGCCGGATATATAGGTAAGCGGTGTTTTTAAATCATGGGAGATGCCGGCGATCCAGTCCTTCTTTAACTGCTCGAGCTTCTCTCTTTCCTGCTGGGATTTTCGGAGTTGGTCGGATAATTCATAAATGTTGGTTATAATTTCGCGGAAAAGCCGGTAGGGTCTTTTGAGCTTATTCCGCTTCGTATACATTTTATCGCTGTCGGCAGGCTCTTGATAAATACCCTGCGATAAGCGGGATATCCAGGAGATGATCAGCCAGATTGGGCGGCTGAAATACCAGCTGAAGATCAGGCTCGAAACAATGATGCTGACCGCGAAAAGAACAAGCAGGATCAGGTCGTAGCCGGGCATCCCTTCATAAAGTCCCAGCATGGGCAGAATGCCGTCGATGATCAGCATGACGACGATTCCCATGCTTAATATCCAGGCAAATAATCCGGCGATAAAATGAATGCTGAAACGCAGCTTAATATTCATGATACGTTACCTTTCTTTAGGGGGCACGAATTTGTATCCAATTCCTTTTATGTTAATGATGATTTCAGGAGACTTCGGCTTGCTTTCGAGCTTCTTTCTGATTTTGGAAATATGCATGGTCACGGTTTTTTCCTCGCCATAGTTTGGCTCCTCTCCCCATACGAGCTGATAGATTTGCGTAGCGGTGTAGAGGCGATTTGGATTTTTGAAGAAAAATTGCAGTAACTCCAGCTCCTTAGCCGTACATTCAATAACTCGTTCGTCGACAACAAGCCGTGCCTCGGCAGGTTTCAAGGCAAGGTTGCCATAACGGTATTCTTTAGACGGCTCATGGTTCTCACGCAGCATGGCTCGGGTAAGGTTCTGTCTTCGCAGCAGGCTATGTATTCTAGCAACTACCTCAAGGGGATTGAAAGGCTTCGTAATGTAGTCGTCACCGCCGATTCCGAGGCCTGTTAATTTGTCAAAATCGCTGGAGCACGAACTGATGAAAATAATAGGGGAGTTTGTGATGCTCCTGATTTTATGGCATAAGTCGAATCCATGGGTATCGGGGAGCATGATATCCAGCAAAATGACATCAAACGTATGCTGACTTAGCAAATTCAATACCTCTTCCCCCGTGGTACAGGAATATATATCATGGAACCTCTCTTTTTTGAGAATAATCTCCAGCAGGTTCAAAATACCTTCCTCATCATCGACCATCAGTATTTTCTCATTTCTGAGCAAAATCGAATTCCTCCTAGACAATGAAATTTCAACGTAAAAATACCACTCTATTTTACCCCGTTCATCCTAATGATTTCAATATATGGCGGATTATACTAAGGTGCATGGAAGCATACAAAAACGGAGAGATTACTGGTTGTAATCTCTCCGTGGATTGAATAATTAGTCCCGGCTTTGGAAGAACATCATGATAAAACGAAGAAGTTCAATAAGGGAGATAAGGGCTGCCGCTACATAAGTCAATGCGGCTGCGTTAAGGACTTTGCCTACGCCGCGTTCGTCATTCTGCGAAACTAAGCCCATGCTTAGCATGCCTCTGCGGGCCCGGTTGGATGCGTCGAATTCTACGGGCAAGGTGACAAGCTGGAACAGCACGGCCAATGAGAAGAACACGATGCCTACGCCCAGAAGGTTCAGTGAACCGAACAGAAAGCCTGCAAGAATTAAAAACGGCGATACTTGGGACGTTATATTGACGATCGGGAACATCTTGTGGCGCAGAACCAGCATGGAGTAAGATTCCTTATGCTGTATGGCGTGCCCGACTTCATGGCAGGCTACCGCTACGGCCGATACCGAATTCTCGTAATAGACCGGCTCGGAGAGGCGGACGACGCGTTTGGTCGGGTCGTAATGGTCCGTCAGGCTGCCGCGTACAGGTTCGATCGGTACGTCGTACAGACCGTTTGCATCCAGCATGCGGCGGGCTGCCTCATGGCCGGTTAGGCCGTACATATTATGGACCTTGGCGTATTTGTTAAAGGTTCCCTTTACTTTGAACTGGGCCCATATCGATAGGCCGAAGGCAAATAATAATGGAATAAACATAATATTTGAGCTCATTTTTCTTCTCCATCCCCCTGTTGTTAATTGTTTAGAACTTTACGTAAATGGCCCTTGATTAATTAGAAGATACAGCGCATCGATGCAGGCGAGGCTCTGGGGCATGAGACTGGAGAACATTTTTCTTGCTTGGCCAGGTTTCATTTTAGAAATAAGCGGCTCCAGCTCCTTGACCTCCCGTTCCAATCTTTGCATATGGATTTCGAGGGAAGTCAGCTTCTCCGTAACCTGTTCCTCGTGGCTTACTTTATTCCACAGCTCCAGCTTCGAGCGAATTTCCTCTAATGTATACTTCTCCTGTTTTAATTCATTAATACGTTTCAAACGGTTTAAGGTTTCAGCACTGTATAGGCGGTAATTTTTCTGTGTGCGTGCCTCCGGCGCAATGAGCTTCAGCTTGGTGTAATAGTCGATCGTTCTCTCGCTTACGCTGGCAGCCTTGGCTAGTTCGCCGATTCTGTATAGTTTCATCCTGCTAGGCTCACCTCACTCCTAAGGATATTTTTAGTATATATTTATTTTTCTAAAATAATGATACCTGATCGGCAACTATACAGTCAAACGTTATGCTTTCCAATCTATAGTTACTATCGCTGCTTATAATTTCATACCCTTGCAGCGAAAAGCTAGGCCGATTGTTCCCCGGAGTTTGTCCGGCTGCCGGCTCGATATTGCAGCAAGAACCGATAACATACAATTTAAGCAGGCTGGCAAATAAGGGCAGCTCCCGCAAATCCGCCGCTGAAGGGACCGGGGGGGCAGTAGGGTGGCTGTGAAACAGACCCAACAGCTTCGGATGATAGCTGTGCTTAACCCATTCCTGCGGGTCCAGCGAGAAGTGCCGGTCCGGTTGGGCAGAAGCATTGGTTACCGGAACGTAGCCGTCTATGACAACCGCTCCAGCCGCTATTTCACCCAGCAGAATCCCGCATGCCTCATGGGGATAACGGGTCAGGCTGTCTTGCTCCAGCTGCTTATATACAGATGGAAGGATGATCCGTCTCGGTTCGGAAACCTGCTTCCGGAAGTAATCGTTCATAGATGATGTTCACCTCATTCCTCAGTTTGTAACAAAACGGGTAAACAGGGTACAATAACATATACAAATAGCAAAGGAAGAATACACATGAGAAAAAACATACCGATTCTTGCGCTCCTGATCGTCCTGCTCGGCATCGCCTTGTACCAAAATTACGGAAACGAGGTGCGCTCTTTCCTTGGCGCAGGGAGTGATAAAAAAACCTTGGGCGCCGCGCTCGCAGAAGGTGCCCCGAAGCCGGGTTCTCCATCTCCGGCCTTTGCTTTGCAAGGACTGGATGGAAACACCTATAAGGTGGGGGGAGAAAGAGACAAGCCGGTACTGGTTAATTTCTGGGCTTCCTGGTGTGATCCCTGCAAGGATGAAGCTCCTGATCTTGTTAAGCTGTACGAGAAATACGGTGATCGGCTGGACATTTACGGAGTCAATGTCACGGCTTATGACACGGTTGAGAAAGCCGAAGCCTTCGTCAAGGAATATGGAATTGAATTCCCGGTGCTGCTGGACAAGAAGGAAGAGGCCTACAAAAAATTCAACGGCGTGGCGTTTCCAACGAATGTGTTAATTGACAAGGATGGCGTAATCCAGGATTTAATCGTGGGCATACTCCCGCCGAAGGATTTGGAGGCCAAGATTAAGAAGCTGCTGCAGTCCTCGTAAGGATTCACTGTAAATAATGGAATGCGGAAGGCCCGGAGTCCTTAGATTAAAGGAACTCCGGGCCTTCCTGCGCTAAATATCGGCATTGCCGATGTACATCATGGATTAATGGTTAACTAGCCCTTGGCTTGCCGACACGACCTCTTCATGCTCCATCTTGGTCTGGCCAAGCAGAGCGTAACGCAAGCTGTCGACAAGCGCCTCCCAGCTCGCTTCAATAACGTTGCCGGATACGCCGACTGTACTCCACGAATTGGCAGCGTCTTTCGATTCAATCAGAACTCGAACCTTGGAGGCCGTCGCATCTTTATCGTCTAGAACTCTGACCTTATAGTCAGACAAGTGAATGTTCTTTAATGCAGGATAATAAGATATCAGCGCTTTGCGCAGGGCATTGTCGAGCGCGTTCACCGGGCCATTGCCTTCCGCAGCTGTGTACAGGCTGTTTCCATCGATATTCAGCTTGATAAAGGCTTCCGAGACAACCGGCTTGCCTGCGGACTTTTCGACGAGCATTTTGAAGGATTCAAAGACGAACAGCTCTTTCATTTCGCCGTTAGCCTGACGAAGCAGCAGCTCCAGGGACGCGTCTGCGCCCTCGAACTGGTAGCCTTGGTGCTCCAAATCCTTGATTTTGGAGATGACTTGGCGTGTCTCTTCGTTTTCCGGGTCAAATTTGATGCCCATTTCCTGTGCCTTGGACAGAATATTGCTCTGTCCAGCAAGCTCGGATACGAGAACACGCTGCCGGTTGCCGACGGTTTCCGGAGCAATATGCTCATAGGTCCGGGAGTCGCGCAGAATGGCCGAGACGTGGATGCCGCCTTTATGGGCAAATGCCGCTGTACCGACGAACGGCTGTCCCACAGGCATATGGACGTTTGCAATTTCGCCGACATAACGGGCCGTATTGGTCAACTGCTGGAGCTGCTCTGGCTCGATAACATCATAGCCCAGCTTCAGCTGCAGGTTCGGGATGATGGAGCACAGGTTGGCATTGCCGCAGCGCTCTCCGTAACCGTTCATGGTGCCTTGGACTTGCTCCGCACCAGCTCGTACAGCATTTAATGCATTCGCTACGGCCAATTCACAGTCGTTATGGGTATGGATGCCAAGCCGGGCTGTCGTTACGCGTCCAGCAAGGACAGAGACGATGTCATGTACCTCATGCGGCATCGTGCCGCCGTTCGTATCGCACATGACGAGCCAGTCAGCCCCGGCTTCCTCCGCTTTGCGCATGACGGCGAGAGCGTACTCTGGATTGTTCTTGTAACCGTCAAAAAAATGCTCGGCATCAAACAGCACTTCCATGCCTTCCCGCTTCAAATAGGCGATGGAATCGTAAATCATGGCCAGGTTCTCTTCCAATGTTGTCTGGAGCGCAGTATGCACGTGGAAATCCCATGATTTCCCAACAAGCGATGTGGCTTTGGCACCGGATTCAAGGATGCGTTTCAAGTTAGGATCATGCTCGGCGATGCTGTCTTTGCGCCGGGTGCTGCCGAAAGCGGTGACTGTCGCGGATAATCCGAGTTCCTGTACTCGCTTGAAGAACTCGATATCTTTGCTGTTGCTGCCAGGAATGCCGCCTTCGATATAGTGAACACCCAGTTGATCCAGCTTCTTGGCTATCTTCAACTTATCGTCCGCAGACAGGCTAATGCCTTCTCCCTGAGTGCCGTCACGTAATGTTGTGTCGAAGATGGTTACAGCCTTTGACATGATGAAAATGTCCCCCTTTGGATATCGTCTGAGTGTGAGCTCTGATTAGTATAATTTCTAATTATAGCATCTGCAATTTAAATGTAACACCGTTTTTATGAAATTGCACAAGGGTTGTTGACCCGATTTGGCTCAAAAGGTATGCTTTTTTTAGATCATGATCATCGAGTGCAAGGCGTAAAAATTCATGTTGTAGTATAAATAAAATGAGGGAACACTAGTGAGGAATATCGACGAATATTATCCTGTGAACGGCAGGGTTGTGCTGCACATCGATATGAACGCATTTTATTGCTCTGTTCATGAGGCCGAGGAGCCGGAGAAATACCGGAACAAACCGACAGCCGTGGCAGGAAGCGTGGAATTGCGCAAAGGCGTGATCGTTACTTGCTCATATGCGGCAAGGGCGATGGGAATCCGAACAGGAATGACGGTGAGGGAGGGGTTAAAGAAATATCCCAAACTTATTCTCATCGCCCCGGATTTCCACCTGTACCGCCGTTACTCCCGGGCATTCATGGACATCGCTTACCGATATACCCCGCTGCTGCAGGCGACCTCGATTGATGAGTGCTATCTGGATATCACCGGCTCGAAGCAGTTTGGCACTCCGCTCGAAATTGCGGCGGAAATCCAGTCCCGCATTGCCAAGGAGCTGGGATTGCCCTGCTCCATCGGCATTGCTCCGAACAAGCTGCTGGCCAAGATGGCCTCGGATATGAAGAAGCCAAACGGCATTACGGTGCTTCGGTTGCGCGACGTTCCCGAACTGCTATGGGATAAGCCGTGCAGCGAGCTGTTTGGCATCGGCCGCAAGACGGGGGAGAAGCTGAAGAAGATGGGCATATACACGCTTGGCCAACTGGCGGCGGCTGACGAGCGGCTGTTGTCGGAGCGCTTCGGCGTTGTCGGCCTATGGATGAAGCAGGCTGCGCACGGCATTGACCATTCGCCGGTGCAGGAGGAGCGGGAGAAGAATAAATCCATCGGGCATACGACGACGCTCCCGAAAGACCTGACCGAGCTGGAGGACGTAAAGCGGGTCATGCTAAATTTGGCCGACCAGGTGACAAGGCGCCTGCGCCGCCAGAAGCTGATGGCGCAAACGGTGCAAATCACGATCAGGACGCCGGATATGAAGACAATAACCCGGTCCCAGACACTAGGAAACGTGACGGAACAGGCCGATGAAATATACAAGGAGGCCTGCGAGCTGTATCTTCGTCATTGGGGCCACGGCAAGCCGGTTCGGCTGCTCGGCATTACGCTGCAAAATTTGGTTCCCAGGGAGAACTCGGCCCTGCAGCTAGATTTATTTGATTACGAGCAGCAGCCGAAGAAAGAATCGCTGACCAGGACAATGGATTTGCTCCGGGACAAGTTTGGTGAAGATGCCATACTGACGGCTGGTATGCTCAGCGACGATCCTTCTGCGCTGATCCGGAATCATAAAATCCGCGGCACTTCGCTGCAAACGGATTTTCTCCGGGAAAATCGGGAGGAATGATAATAATTATCAATGGAAATTGGTAACAAATGATTTGAAATTGCTTTCTTTTTATATTATATTGGTCATGGTGGTAGCAATTCACCGCACTTGTACCGTTTATCAGGAGGCAGATAAAGATGGCGAAATATACTTGGGTAGAGAAAGATACTTGTATCGCTTGCGGCGCTTGCGGCGCTACGGCACCGGATATCTACGATTATGACGATGAGGGCTTGGCCGAAGTTATCTACAATAATGATGGTAACCGCGGTGTAACAGAAATTCCGGAAGACTTGCATGACGACCTTCAGGATGCGTCTGACGGATGCCCAACCGATTCCATCAAGATTGCAGATACTCCGTTCAATATGGAAGGTTAAACAGAACAGAAAGACCGATCTACATCACGCTTTTGGAGAAGCATCCCGCCGCTTCCGGCACGGGATGCTTTTTGCTGTTTTTTTGCCCATCCCAATCCAGGTCATCCTGGCCGCGATCGCGATATAGTTAGGTATTAGGTCATGAATTTGACAATTTCAAAAGAATGGTTTGAAACAAGCGCTCCTCAGCCGATATATTAAGTAAAGAAGTTGTTCATGCAATCCATACACAAGTTGATTCCAATGGAGGTTTACGATGAAAAATTCGGCTTACCTCAAAAAATACGTAGAGAACCACCCAAACAATAAAATGGCTTGGTATTTGCTTGGCAAAGAATATGAACAAAGCGGGCAGGAAGGCAAAGCCCATTATTGTTACATTCAGGCAGGAAGCGTGTACGAAGCGTTCGAGGCCAGCAAAATACCCGATGATTTATGGATGGGGTATGAGGCAGGCATCCTTCAGGAGTCGCGCAGGCAGGAGCAGCGCAGCCGTCTGGTTCGAAAGGCAGGCTTTATTTTGCTGCTTTTGCTGTTTCTGTGGCTTCCTTCTGCGCAGGCTCCCGGCAAAATAGCAGCAACAGTTCCGGAAATTCCTGCGCCCGGGCATGCGGATAGCGTTTCTGAGGAGAGCAAGCCAGACCAGCTTATAACGGAAGCGGAACCATCGCCAGCCCTTGCGGAGCCGGTGAAGGATAGCCCGAAATTTACCGCGATCGGTTATGTTCCCGGAGGCAGAGGAGTAACGGGCGATATCGGCGGGCTGCTGCAGGGAAGCACTACGGATGGCGGCTATCAGGTCGTGATGGGTATGGGCAAACAAGGAAAATGGCTGAACTGGTCTCATAAAATGCCGGTCGTTTATGGCATCCAATCGCTTGGCCATGGCCAAACCAGCGTGCAGTCCTACGACCCGGCGGCGTGTCTCTGTAAGCCGCCCGAATCGAGACATCTGAAGGCGGAGGCGGGGGAGTGGATCAAACGGCAGGAATCCTTGGCCGTACTTTCCTCGGCAATGCTGCGGTATAAGGAGAAAAACGGGAAATGGCCGGTCAGTCTGGACGAGCTCACACAGCCGTTCCCGGACAACTGGCTGGCAGGAACCAATGATCATATGAAAGAAGCATTCGGGCCGCTGAAGCGGGAGTTCGCACAGCGGGAACAGCAGGCAGGCGGCAGCGAGGCGGGCTCAGGCGAATCCCGCGGTACGAGGGGGAAGAATGCCAATGATGGCGATCGTTTTTTTACCCAGCCGCTGGAGGTAATCGTCGATACGAGTAATTATCGTTTGGCAGTAGTAAGCGGCTCGGTCATACTCAGAAGCTACCGGGTTGGGCTGGGCGGCGGTAGGACGCCGGAAGGGACGTTTCATATTACTGACAAGGTCATAAATCCGAACGGCAAGTCGGACGGGGAGTTCGGCAGCAGAGGAATGCAGCTGTCCGATACCAATTACGCGATCCACGGCACGAATGAGCCGGACAGTATCGGCGCCGATGAATCGCTGGGCTGTGTCCGGATGGGGAAAAAGGACGTGGAAGAGCTATTCGACCTTCTTCCGGTCGGAACGAAGGTGACGATAGGCAAGGGAGGACTGCCCGATCAGGACCTTACCCCGGCAGAGCGGTTTACGCTTGGGGACAGGCAGGATCAGAGCAATCCTCACCGGACGTATCGCTGGCTGCATTAGCCATTATTTGAATACGAGTGCTAGCGTGAACAGAATAATGAGTCCAGCAACGATAGAAATGGCCCAGATGAGCCCTTTTTTGTTGACTTCCTCTTTCTTTTGCTGGAGCGTCGGCGGTTTGCGTTTGGCAGCCATGACAACAATCATTCCCTTCTAAATTGTTCAAAGAGCTACATATTTATTGTAATAGCTTTCATTTTAAAATGCTATCACCTCCGGGAGACGAAATCGTTACGTTTGCAAGAAGGTTAAACTTTTCTTTTGAGCGAGAAAACGATAAACTAAAAAGCGAGGCATTGTATGGCATAAGTGATGAACGGAGTGAAGATAGACGTGTTGTATCGCAATATTGGCAAGCATTTATTCTTCCGGTTGGATGCTGAGAAGGCTCACCATCTCATGATTGGAGGATTACATAAGGCAGCTAGAGTGCCGGGGTTCATACCTCTACTGCACGGAATGTACGGAGTTAAAGAGGTTCCGGAGCTGGCTGTTGATTTATTTGATATTCATTTTCCTACTCCGGTAGGGCTGGCGGCAGGGTTGGATAAAAATGCGGAAGCGGTAGAGGCGTTCTCGGCAGTCGGCTTCGGATTCATGGAGGTCGGGACGGTCACGCCGAAGGCCCAGCCGGGAAATGATCAACCGAGGCTGTTTCGCCTTAAACCGCAGGAAGCGCTGATCAACCGTATGGGGTTCAACAACCAGGGTACCGATTATATGGCCCGGCAGCTTACAGCGCTGCGGAGCAGACGGATTCCGGTCGCTGTCAATATCGGCAAGAACAAGGTTACTCCCAATGAAGAGGCTCATCTTGATTATGAGAAATGCATTGCGGAACTTTATCCGCATGCGGACTTCTTTGTCGTGAATATCAGTTCACCGAATACGCCCGATCTGCGCAATTTGCAGCATGGCAGCGAGCTGGCGTCCCTGCTGGAGGCCGTGCAAAGTGAGATGGCGAAGCAGGCGGAGAAGCATGGCAAGAAGAAGCATGTTCTCGTGAAAATCGCCCCGGACGTCAGTATGACGGAGCTGGAATTCATGGTGCAGACGATCATGAATAGCGGCGTATCGGGAATTATAGCTACCAATACGACGATATCGCGTGAAGGCATTACGCATCAGCACGCGCAGGAGACCGGCGGTCTCAGCGGAAAGCCGCTGAAGGACAGATCAACGGAGGTTATTTCCCATGTCTATCGACTGACGGAAGGGAAGCTTCCGATCATCGGTTCCGGCGGAATTTTTAACGCTGAGGATGCCTATGAGAAAATTCGTGCCGGCGCCAGTCTGGTAGAAATATATACCGCTCTAATTTATGAAGGTCCCGAGCTGAATCGGGAAGTGCATCGCGGTTTGTTGGACCTGCTGCACCGCGACGGATTTAGCCACATTTCCGAAGCAGTAGGAGCAGATCATCGCTAACCGGGCCACAGAAGACAGGAGGCACAGTGGAATGGATAGTAGAGACTGGGGAGCATTTTTGTTGCCGTACGAGCAAACGGTGGAAGAGTTGAAGGTCAAGTTCAAAACGATGCGCTCCGAGCTCAAGAAGCTGGAGGAATATGCCCCGATTGAATTCGTTACCGGAAGAGTCAAGAAAATATCAAGCATTCTCGATAAAGCCAAGCGGCTGAACGTGCCGATGGATCAGCTGGAGCAGGGGATCGAGGATATTGCCGGCATTCGAATCATGTGCCAGTTTGTTGAGGACATTCGCAGAGTAGCCGAGTATATCCGGGCCCGCAAGGATCTCAGAGTAATTTACGAGAAGGATTATATTACTAATTATAAGGAAAGCGGCTATCGCAGCTTCCATATGATTATCGAATATCCGGTTCAGACTGCCCTGGGACTCAAAAACGTGCTGGCTGAAATTCAAATTCGCACGCTAGCCATGAATTTCTGGGCCACGATCGAGCACTCCCTGAATTACAAATACCGGGAGAGCCTGCCCGATGAAATGCGCGGCAGGCTGAAGAAGGCCGCAGAGGCCGCTTTTGTCCTCGATAATGAGATGTCCAGCATTCGCGAGGAGATTCTGCTGGCACAAAAGAGCTTCGAGGATGAATCCAGCATCGTGAACCATTTGTTGACGGCGATTCATCAGCTCTATTTTTACCATATGGTATCAGAGGCCATCGAGGCTCAGCAGCGCTTCAACGAGCTGTGGGAGGCCCGGGATATGGAAGCGCTGAAGGAGATGCATACCGAAGTTACGCAAAAGATCAAAGCGGCTAAAAAAGCATTGGAGTCCGGCGATGACAACGTATGATCCTCTGTACGTAGCCTTCCTGATCTATTTCAATCGCGACCAGGATTACTTCGAATGCCATGAAGTCATGGAGGAGCTGTGGCTGAAGCAGGATAAGGACCCGTTATACAAGGGGCTGCTCCAGGTTGCGGTCGGTTTGTACCATTTTCGCAACGGGAATGTGACTGGCGGGAGGAAAATGATGGAGTCCGCTGTGCAGAGGCTCACTCCCTATCCGCCGGATTCCCTTGGCATTAATCTTGCCAAGCTGCTTGACGAGACCAGAGCATATGCTGCTCAGTTGGGGGAATATGAGCAATCCCCCTTTTCTTATTACGACTTGACCATCGAAATACAGGATGAGCACTTATCAGAGCTTGTGAAGCAGGCGTCACCGGCGGTAACCCCTAACATTCCGCAGCGCAGAGGGCCTCAGCGAGGCGCCAAGCATGACCTGCGGATGCAGGGCAAGTCCAAATGAATAATATAGCCCTTTCATGCGAAGTATGGTGGAAGGGCTTTTTGGTATGTGCGGAATGCGATTAATTCGGTTAAGGCTGGACGGGGATGGCGGATTGCTTTACAATCTGATGATACTGGTATGTTACAATAAACATATTCTTGCATAAGGATGGATGGTTCAATATATGGCAGTACATGTACCGATGGCTTTTCTGGAAAAGATGCAGCAGCTGCTGGGCAGCGATTACAGCGCTTTTCTATCGTCTTATGACAATCCCCGTTACGCCGGTATCCGGGTTAATACGCTTAAAATAAGCGTTGAGTCGTTCTTGCGCCTCTCTCCGTTTGAACTGAGGCCCGTACCTTGGTGTCCCACCGGATTCTATGTTCAGGAAGGACAGAAGCCGGGAAAGCACCCGTATTATCATGCGGGGCTGTATTATATCCAAGAGCCCAGCGCGATGGCGCCTGTGGAGATGCTTGATGTGTCGCCTGGCCAGAGAGTGCTGGATTTATGTGCCGCGCCCGGAGGCAAAACGACGCAAATCGCGGCCAAGCTGCAAGGGGAAGGCGTACTTGTTGCCAACGACATTCATGCAGATCGGACGAAGGCCCTGGCCAAAAACGTCGAGCTGTACGGTGTCCGGAACGCCGTGGTGCTGAATGAATCGCCGGAGCGTATCGCTGATGCCTTCCCGGCTTATTTCGATAAAATTCTGATCGATGCCCCCTGCTCTGGAGAAGGCATGTTCCGCAAGGACGAGGACATGGCGCGGCAGTGGGAGGTTCATTCGACCTCTAAGTGTACCGTAATGCAGAAGGACATCCTGAAATCCGCTGCGGCCATGCTGGCGCCGGGCGGCAGAATCGTGTATTCAACCTGTACATTTGCTCCTGAAGAGAATGAGGCAATGATTGCCTGGTTTCTGGATCGGTACCCGGATTTTGAGCTTGTTCCGCTGCCGAAGGAACCCGGCTTCTCGCCAGGTCGTCCGGAGTGGCTGTACCGGTTGAATGCCGAAGGCGGTGATGCTGCCTTCTCCTCGGAAGCCGCTAGCCTGACCGCACAGTGCGGCAGGCTGTGGCCGCACCAGGTTGAAGGCGAGGGACATTTTTTGGCCGTGCTGCAGCACAAGGGCCCTGCAGTAAACCGGGACAATGGAGCCGAGGGGCAGCTATCGCGTGGCGAACGGATGTCCGTACGCGGCAGAGAGCCGCAACAGACAAGCCCCGGCAGCAAGCCGGGCAAAACGAACCGGAGGCCTGCGGGCCATTCTCATACGGGGAAGGCCTTCAAAGGGCGGGAGAGTGCTGGGAAAGTGCCCGGCGAACGGGAGCTTCTGGACTGCTGGCAGCAATTTGCAAGCGAGCATGTAACCGCGAAGCTCCCCGGACAGCCGTTGTTGTTCGGCGGCCATGTCTACCAGTCCCCGCTGCCGAAGGAACAGCTCGCCGGACTGAAGACCGTTCGTCCCGGGTGGTATGCCGGCACCGTAAAGAATGGCCGGTTTGCCCCGGGTCATCCGCTTGCGACCGCCTTATCCGCAGGGGAAGCAAACCGGGTATTGAATTTATCCCAGGAGAACGGCGAAGCGGTCAGGTATCTTAAAGGGGAAACCCTGAATGTCCCGGCATCGAGAATCGAATGCCGGGGTATCCAGGGTTTCCCTAAAGGATACGTACTGGTTTGCGTTGACGGCGTATCGCTGGGCTGGGGGAAATGGATAGACGGGATGCTCAAGAACGAATATCCCGCAGGGTGGAGGTGGACATAGGAAACGTGGGCAAAGGCAAGAAAACACAAAGGCTGGATAAAATACTCGGCCATCTTGGTTATGGGTCGAGATCGGACATCAAAAAAATGGTGAAGCAGGGGAGAGTTATGCTGAATGGCACTGTTCCCAAGGATAGCGGAATTCAGGCCGATCCTTACGAGGACAGCATCACCGTGGACGGAAAGGGCATCGATTACCGCGAGTTCATATATTTGATGCTGAACAAACCGCAAGACGTCATTTCCGCGACGGAGGATTACCGCGAGCGGACGGTGCTGGATTTGATTCCGGCGGAGCTGCGCGTGTTCTCTCCCTTTCCGGTGGGACGCTTGGATAAGGATACGGAAGGCTTTCTGCTGCTGACGAATGACGGGCAGCTGGCCCATGATCTGTTATCGCCGCGCAAGCATGTCCCCAAGACGTACGAGGCTCATGTGCTGGGCGAGATCGGGGAGCGGGAAATCGCGCTGTTCCGTGAAGGGGTTACTCTGGATGACGGCTACGTCACCTTGCCTGCTGAGCTGGAGGTGCTTGGGCACGAGCGCCTGGAAGAGGGCGTGATGTCACGCATCCGGCTGACCATTTCCGAAGGCAAGTTCCATCAGGTAAAGCGGATGTTCATGGCCGCCGGATCGAAGGTTGTATATTTGAAGCGCATTAGCATGGGACCGCTCACGCTGGATGACTCCCTGGCGCTAGGTTCATACCGCGAGCTGACGGAGGCCGAGGTGGAGCTGCTTAAGACGTACAAGAAATAGCTATAGATAAACAAAGGAGACATGGAGATGAGATACAAACTGATCGCTTTGGACGTAGACGGTACATTGCTGAACGATGATCACGAGCTGACGCCGGGAACGGCGGAGACGATCAAAAAAGTTGCGGAACAGGGCACGGAATTCGTGCTCTGCACCGGCCGTGCTCCGGGGAACTCTATACCGTTCATGAAGCAAATGGGTCTGAGCGGTTACGTCATTACGCATAACGGGGCGGCAACGGTCAACATTGAGACTTTGGAGATCGTCCATGAATTCGAAATCAGCCCGCTGACCCTGGCTCCTTATTTGGACTATTGCCGGGATAACGGCGTTCACTTTGACGTGAACACGACATTCGCGCTCTATGTTCAGGGGGCGGCCGGCCTAAGCCAGGAGGCGCTGGATATGTACAAACAGTTCATGATGGTGCCTAAGGAACTGCCGCGCTGGGCCGACCTGAGCGAGCCCATCGTAAAAGTGACTGTGTCCGGCCATAAGGACGAGTTGGATAAAGTGTACGCCGACTGGAGCAAATGGGATAACTCGGAATTTAATGTGCTGCGCAGCGGCGACTTCTTTATCGACATCACCCACAAGGATTCCTCCAAAGGCGCAGCCTTGCGGAAGCTGGCGGAGAAGCGGGGGATATCTGCGGAGAACGTCATGGCCGTCGGCAATTACTACAACGACATATCGATGCTTACTTATGCCGGGCTCAGCATTGCGATGGACAACTCACCGCTGGAGGTCAAGGCGGCCGCCAAAGCGGTTACTGCTTCGAACAACGAGGAAGGCGTGAAGCTGGCGCTTGAGAAATACTGCTTGGAAGAATCTGTGCGTTAATTTGATTAAAACGGCTGTCGGTTGACGCCGGTTACGAAAAAGGGGCTGTCCCAAGTCATCAAAGATGACGGAGGGGCGCCCCTTTTTTTCTTGCACGAAGTTGTCGCTCTCTGAATGCACACCAAAACCACGCGCGGAAACACACACCAAAACACACACCAAAACACACACCAAAACACACACCAAAACACACACCAAAACACACACCAAAACACACACCAAAACACACGCCAAACTAATCGCAGACTAAGTCGGATCCAAGGACGCGATACACAAGCTGTGTCGTACACTAAGTCGGATACAGAACTTGAAGCACAAGTTGTGTCGCACACTAAGCCGGATACACGGACACCATATACCTGCTGTGTCGTATACTAAATGGAATTCATGTAACTAATTATGCTCTAAACGAATGTTGCAGGAGATTAGATGGACTTTATGTACTTAAAATCAAGATTCCAGTCCATAATGGCTATCTCCCTTCTTTTAACGATATGAAATCCATTTAATTCTACCATTCTTTCTTTGTTGAAGAATCTAACTACTATAAATCCATTTAAATTAGTTGACCTATTAAAGTGGGTGTAAGGTAAATAAATAAAGTATTTCTGCGGCGCTGTTGCTCCTGGATTTCTTGATGATAGACGGTCATATGGGATGATATAGTTTCAGTCTGGACAAGGTGCAAGCGGAGTTTGGGATAGCTGCATTAAAGTTGCATTAGAGTTACCTAAAGCTAAAAAAAGTTCGCTTAAGGCCGCATTAGAGTTGCGTAAAATACCCTTGAGTCGCTTAGTGTTGCTTAAGTACCTTAGAGTTGCATTTCTGTCGGTCGTATTACAGTGGTATTTCAGTCGTGTTACTGCAGTCGTATCACTTCAGTCGTGTTACAGTGGTATTTCGGTGGTATTAGAGTGGCATTTGCGCACAATTACTAAGAATAGCAGGCGCACGGTTTCTAATTTTCTTCATAAGCAAGTGTGTAAAAAAGCTGGACGGAAAGCATCGCGTTTTTCCATCCGGCTTATATTTGGGGAATCCCTATCTGGCTAGAAAGCCATCTTTGCCATGGACTGATATATCGTCTGCTGCTACACGGACAGCTGGCGCAGCCCTTTGGGCAGATGGTTCTTAAGCTGGCCGCCGCTTGCTTTGCCCCAGCCGAGGGGGAAGCTGCCGCCGCCGCATTCCACCGTAACGAGACACCAGCCGCGGTAATCGGCGGGAACCGCCAATGTATCTCCATGCAAATAAGCCGTCAATTCAGGCGAGTCCGGCTTCAGCGTCCAGGTTAGAGCGGCATCCGCAGGGCGGATGGCCATAGCCAGCGCATGGGCCGGCTGGAAGCGCCCTTTTTTATAGTCGCCCAGATGGAGGCCGGCACGGGGGATTTTTAGCCCGGCAAGGATGTCAGGGGTCAATTGCAGTTTTGTGCTGAACGGCAGCAAATACAATGATTCCCCAAATAAAATAGGGATTCCTTCTCCTGCCCGATCCCCAAGCCATCCTCCGAAGCCGGGAAGCTCGCTTTCCGCCCAGTCGGTGAAAGCCTCATAGGCGGCTGCGGTATTTTTTTCGGTGTTCTTCCCGTTGCTGCGTTTTTTACCGTGCGGTTTGCTCTTGGGACGGGCTTTATCCGGTGCAGCGCGGAATGCTGGGGAGGAAGCCGCTAACGCCCCCATCTTCTCGTCAACCTCGCTCTTGCGCTGCAGCAAGGCGACGTAATGCCCTTCACCTTTGTGTCGATGCGGCCAAATCCGCTTCTCTGCCAACAGCGTCATATCGGGATAATGCGCCAGCAGCCGGGCGATGGTCTCCTCGTTCTCCTCCCGGTTGAAGGTGCAGGTCGAGTAGGCAAGCTGGCCTCCCGGCTTCAGCATCGCAACGGCATCCTGCAGAATGTCCCATTGCCTTGCCGCGCAAAACTCCACCGATTGCTCCGACCATTCAGTTATGGCGTCAGGGTCCTTGCGGAACATGCCTTCGCCGGAGCAAGGCGCATCGAGCATGATCCGGTCAAAGGCGAGCGGGAATCGCGGGGACAGCTCGCCCGGAGCAGCCTGCGTAACGACCGCATTGGGCACGCCGAAGCGCTCGACGTTCTCCGCTAGTATTTTTGCGCGCTGGGGGTGGATCTCGTTGCTGATCAGCAGGCCTTTGCCGTTCAATTTCATTGCGATCTGCGTCGTTTTGCCTCCCGGCGCGGCGGCCAGATCCAGCACGGCCTCTCCGGGCTGAGGGTCCAGCAGCTCAACGGCAGACATGGCGGACGGTTCTTGAATATAATATAATCCCGCGGCATGGTAAGCATGTTTGCCCGGGCGTTTGTCTTCATCGTAATAAAAGCCTTCCTCGCACCAAGGGATGCCCTCCAGTCCGAAGCGCTGTATGATGTCGCGTTCAGCTGGTGATCCGGGCTTGATTTTCAGCGTGTTGATTCGCAGTCCGTACGTTCGCGGCATCGCATAGCTGTTAAAGAACGTTTGCCCTTCCTTCACTCCAAGCATCGCAATCATGCGTTCACGGAAGGAATCCGGCAATGCTGTCATGGACATATGCTTCTGAAAACTCCTTTTTTCATAGTATAAAAATGTACATCGGAAATTTTACCATAACCGGATTTAATCTCAAAAGGGGAATGGATGTTCCTTCTTCGTTGTGTCATAATTGAAGAGGATTGATTTGTCTTTAGATACCGGATAGCTCAGATAAGTACGTCTATGGACGTTTTTCTTATGCGTTATGATGAGGAACAAATACAGAGAATACAGCATGTAAAGGAGAACGAGTATGAAATTGCTGCAGGCCTTATTCTTCCCCCCAGAGCAGCCTGGGGGCGTATCTTCGATGATTCCCTACCTGCAAGACAAGTTCGAGCCTCCCGAGTGGGAGATGGAGTTGTTCTCCCTGCCGAAGCGGATCCGGGGCAAGGGCACGGATGAAATTAAGTTCCATACTTTTGACTGGCGCCAGTACGAGTACAGCGCAATCGTCCAGAAATATATGCAAACCTATCGCGATTATCTATGGTGGACCAAGCTGCGGCTGCAGCAGTCCTACGATTTGATTCACGCGCATCATCCGATCGCCGGGCTGGCCATGAAGGAGGTCTACCCGGACACGCCCGTCATTCAGAGCATTCACTCCAGTTACGAGCGGGAGCTGATTCTTAACAGAAAAATTAAAGAGGGCGGGCCGGAGCACCGCTTCCTCTGTTCTTTATACAAGGAGCTGGAGCACCGCGCTGACCGGATGTTTACGGTATCTGAATCTTTTCGCGGATATTTGTCACCCCATGTGGACCATCCCGAGCAAATCGGGGTCATTCGCAACGGCTTCGATAATAAAAGATTCAAGCCTATCCCGCACCATAATGATGTCGTCCAATTGGTGACGGTCTGCCGGCTGGTGCCTGCGAAAGGGCTGGATGTGCTGCTGCGGGCCTGCGCTGAACTGAAAAGACGGGGAATCAGCTATGTGCTGCATATTATCGGCGACGGTCCGATCCGCGAGGAACTGGAGCAGCTGGCTATGGAGCTGGGGATTTACGATGAAACGATTTTTTACGGCTACACCCTCCATCCCGAAGAATTCATGCCGTTTTTCGATATATTTGTGCTGCCGTCGCGGGCAGAGGCGTTTGGCTCGGTGTTTGCCGAGGCGGCCTTGTGCAATTTGGCGCTGGTGGGCACGAAGATCGGCGGAATTGCCGAGCAAATCGAGGACGGCGTGAACGGCCTGCTCGTCCAGCCCGAGGATCATTTGGCTCTGGCCGGGGCTTTGGAGAAGCTGATTGCCGACGAGGAATATCGTTCCCGGCTCGCCGGAACCGGGCTGGACAAAGCAAAGAACTGCTATTCGCTGGACAGGGTTGTGGATGAGCTGAAAAATATTTATTTGCAATTCAAGCAATCAAGTGAGTGAGGGCGTATGATTCCATTTCGATTTATTCATGCGGCGGATCTGCATCTGGATAGCCCCTTTGCCGGCATGACCGGCATCCCGGACGTGCTGCGCCGCCATTTGCAAGAATCCACGTTTGCTGCTTTAGATCATTTGGTCGAGCTGGCGATAACGGAGCAGGCGGATTTCCTCGTCGTGAGCGGGGATGTATACGACGCTTCCGATTCTTCGCTGCGGGCGCAGCTCCGGCTGCGGGAAGCCTGGGACCGGCTTGGACATCATGGCATCCCGGTCTATGTTATTCACGGCAACCATGACCCGCTGAATGCGGGCAGGCTCCGTCTGGCGCATCCCGAGCATGTTACGGTGTTTGGGCCTGTGGTGGAGAGCGTCACAGCGAGGAGGCGCAGCGACGGCCAGCCTGTAGCGGTCGTCAGCGGCATATCGTATCCGACCGCTGCGGTGACGGAGAATACGGCATTGCAATTTCGCAAAGACCCTGCGTCCGACTTGTTTCATATCGGGCTGCTGCATGCCAATGTGGACGGGCAGGAGGGTCATGATGCCTATTCTCCTTGCTCGCTTCGGGATTTGCAGCAAAGCGGATACGATTATTGGGCGCTGGGCCATATTCATAAGCGTCAGATTCTGCACAAATCCCCTTGGATTGTCTACCCGGGCAATCTTCAGGGACGCAGTATGAAGGAGACTGGCCCGAAGGGCTGTTACCTCGTGAACGTCGATGAGCATGGGGGAGCCAAGCTCTCGTTCCGGGCGCTCGATCATGTCCGCTGGCTGGAGGCGGAGCTGTCCATCGACGGATTACGCAGCGAGGAGAAATTGCGGGATCTGGCCGAAGAGCTGCTGGAGGAGCTGAGGGAGCAATCTGAGGGGAAGCTTCAGGTCGTACGCCTCGTCTTAACCGGCAGGGGGCCGCTGCATGGCCTGCTGCAAACGGGAACCGAGGGCGAGGAGCTGCTCCAGGAATTGCGGCGCAGGGAAAGCCAGCGGCTTCAGGGTGAAGGAATTGGCCTTGACCTTGACCCGGCAGCTTCCATCGTTTGGCCGGCAGGCTTGAAGATAAGGACGGGGGCAGATGCAGACCTCGCGGCGCTGAAGCAGGAGGACAGCTTTCTCGGCGAACTGCTGCGCATGGCGGATCTGGCTGAGCAGGAGGAAGAGCTGCTGGAGCAGATCGTCGGCTCCGCTCTTGCTGCGGTCGCCGAGGATCGCAGGCTTCGCCGGCTCGTACGAGAGCTCGGGGCTGAAGAAAAGGCTGCTCTCGTTCGTCAAGCGGCTGAGATGGCAGTGAGCCTGCTGACCGAACAAGAGGCGAAGGGAGGTGCCCTGCGATGAGGCTGGACAAGCTGCAGGTAAGCGGGTTTGGACATTTGAGCGGCCTGGAGCTGGATTTGCAAGGGCCGGTTACCGTCCTGTACGGACCGAATGAGGCCGGCAAGAGCACATTGCTGGGCTTCGTGCGAGCCATGCTGTTTGGCATACCCTCGCGGACGTATGGGCCCATGCGGTACGAGCCGGCCCGGGGCGGCGCCCATGGCGGTCAGCTGATCCTGTCTGGCGAGGAAGGCGACCGCTGGGTCATCGAGCGTTACGCCCAGCAAGGCGACGGCAGGGCGGCGGGCTCGAGGGGCGAGCGGCTGAGGATTACGCGGACGGATTCCGAGGGCAGGCTGTTTGAAGCAGCTCAGGAGGAGATGCAGCGCGAACTGCTGGGAGGCCTCTCCAGCGATATGTTCAAGCAGCTGTTTGCCATCTCGCTGACCGAGCTGCAGGAGGTAGCCGCGCTTCAGTCGGAAGAGCTGAGCCGCTTCCTGTTCCACGCCGGCATCGGCGGCGGGGCTGCTGTGCTGCGCGGAGAGAAGAGGCTTGGCCAGGAGATGGACAAGCTCTACAGGCCCCGCGGGCGCACGCAGGAGCTGGCTCAACTGCTGCAGGGCTATGAGCGGCTGGCGCAGGAGGCCGAGGCTGCAAGAAAGCTGCTGCCGCGCTACAATGAGGCGCTCGCCGAGCTGGAGCGGATCGTGAGCGAGCTGGCCGTCTGCGAGGAGGAGCGCGAGATTTGCAGCCGGGAGCTGGCGAAGCTGAGCAAAGCGTCACTGATCCGAGAGGACTGGCTCGCCCGCGAGAGGTTAAGGGCTGAGCTGCAGGCACTGCCCGAATACGAGGGGTTTCCCGAGGAAGGCTTTTCGCGCTGGAATGCCCTGCAGGAGGAGAAGGAGCGGCTGCTGCTCGATCAGGCCGAGATGAGGCGCAAGATGGAGGCAATGTCTGCGGAAATCAGCAGGCTTGCTCCGAACCTGGCACTGCTGGCCAAGGCGGAGGCCGTGCGGGCTCTGCATGGGCAATTAACAGGATATGAGGCGCGCAAGACTGAAATCGCGGAGCTGCAGGCGGAGATCCGCATGCTGCGCCAGCGTCTTGAAGGCGAATGTCTTCGCAGCATTGATGCGCATTGGACGGAGGCGGAGCTCGCTTCGTTCGCCGGGACGGTTGGCGAGCGGGAAGCCGTCCGTCAATTCGGCGCGCGTTTTGCCGCTTACGAGAAAGAGATGGAGCTTGTGTACAGCGAGCAGCATAAGCTGGCGCAGGAGGCTGCGGCAGCGAAGGAGGCCTATTCGGCGGCGATGTCCCGGCTGGAGGAGAGCGCGGAAGCCGGCCGGAGGGAGTTCGCCATGCTCGTGCCGAAGCGCCCCGCCGAAATTCGCCAGGCCTGGAGCGAGTTAAGCCGGGAGCTGGAGCGCTGGCATGAAGATGCTTCATCCCGGCTGCGGGAGATGCGGGCCAAGGAAGCCGAGGTTTTGGCTGGGCAGCGGATTCAGGGACTGTACCGCAAGCTGCTAATAGGCAGTGCTGCCTTAACGGTAATTGTGCCCGGGGTGATCTGGCTGTCCTCCCGCTCGGTTTGGGGGCTGATTGCGGCTTTTGCGCTTTTTGCCGGGCTCGATATGTACTTATGGCTTGGTATGGGCCGGGCAGCTCACTCGAACCGCCGCGGCGGACCCCGCCGCTATCCTGGAGAAGATGACTCTTCCCGGGCTGAAGCCAGGCTCCGCACCCTGCTGGACAGGCTTGTCTCCGATCCGCTGACAGCGGCTGGGCGCACGGATGGAGCCGCCGCGCCGCTGCATCCCGAGGAATGGGATCGGCGGGAGCGGGAGCTGCGCCAGCTGATGGAACGCTGGCAGCTATGGGAACAGCGGCATGCCGCGCTTGGGGAGGAAATCGCCCTGCTTCGCCAGCGGGCAGCCGCCGCGCTGGAGCGCTGCGAGCATGCAGAGCGGGAGCTGGCCAAGCGGGAAGCCGAATTCGGGGAGCTGTCCCGGGAATGGGAGCTGTGGCTGCGCGAGCGCAAGCTTTCAGCCGAGCTGTCCCCTGAGGCTGCGCTTGACGTGTTCCGCCTTGCTCAGCAAGGCAAGGAGTGGCAGAACCGGCTTGAGCAACTGGCGGTAAGATCAGCCATGTTATCGGCAGCCAATGAGGCCTATGAACATGAAGTGAAGGTGATCGGCAGCGATTTGGACGGCGAGCCGGCGGCGCAGGCAGGACTAAGTGTTGCCGACCATGGTTCAGGCGCTTTCCTTAACAGTTACGCGTCTGAACCCGAAGCGGGAGCCCGGGCGGAACTCGCGGATTTGCCTAAGGCTTCGTTAGGGCGAGTCGTGATCGAAGCGATGTCTCAGCTCTCTGCTGCGGAGAAAATTTACGCCCAGCGCGAGCTGCTTGCCTCCAAGCTCGAGACGTTCAGCGAAGAGCTGGAGCGGCTGAATGACCGCCTGGGCCGGATCGGAATTCGAGAGCAGGCGCTGCTGAAGGAAGGAAACGCCGCGAACGGGGAGGACTTTCTGCGCCGTAGCGCGGAGGCTAGCCGCCGCGCCGAGCTGGAGAGGGAAATCCGGCAGCTGGAAACGGTCATGTTCTCCGGGTTTGCCGCTGATCAGCAGAGCCGGCTTGAAGCGCTGCTTGGCAGCTGTTCCAAGGAAGAACTGCAGGAACGGCTGCTGGCAGCGGAAAAGGCCGCTGCAGCGAAGGAGAAAACCTGGAGGGAGCTGCAGGAGCGCAGGGGACGGCTCCTGCAGGAGCAGGAAGCGTTAGAGCGGAGAGGCAGGCAGGAGGAGGTCAGCCAGAAGCTTGCGGATCAGCAAGCGGCGCTTCGCGATGCGCTGGATCAGTATGCGGTGAGGGCTGTATGCCAGGAGCTGATTTCCAGGGCCCGGCGCGTATATGAAGAGGAGCGTCAGCCTGAGGTGCTGCGGCTGGCTTCGGCTTACTTGCGGAAGATGACGAACGGGCGGTATGAGCGAATCGTTCTCAAGATGGGCAGTCAGGAGCTGCAGGCGGAGCATCGCGATCATGGAGCGATTGGCAGCGCAGCGCTAAGCCGGGGGACGGCGGAGCAGCTGTATTTGTCCATGCGTCTGGCGCTTGCCGAAGCGGTCTCTCATCAGCGCAGCATTCCGATTCTGCTGGATGATCTCTTCGTTAATTTCGATGCGGAGCGCCTGCAAGGAGTCATTGCGGTACTTAAGGAGATTGCTCCCAAACGCCAGATGATTATGATGACCTGCCACGCTCACGTCGTTCAAGGCATTCAGGCGCAAATCCCAGAAGCGCAAATTGTGAATTTGGGTTAATTCGGCTTTCGTTTGTAGACGGCAAGCGCGTAGATCCAGAGCAGGGAGAAGAAGCCGAAGGCCGGGTAAAGAACCGATACAAGCGAGCTGAATCCGAATTGGCTCGTTACATAGCAAATCATAAGCACGGCGATGAAAATGAGGTAGGGGCGAACTTGAAAATGCTGCCTGAGCTGAAGGGTTACGCCGTAAACGTCGGCCACGAAGGTGCTGAATATTTCCATGAAAATCAACAGGATGTAGATGAGCTGGACGGCGCTGCCCAATTGCGCGGCAATGCTGCCCATCGGGACCTCGTACTGGTTGATTCCCGGCATGTGGGCCGATAACGCAAAATGGGCCGCCATCAGCATGAAGCCGATACCCACGCCGCCTAGGATTCCGCCCCATATAATCGTGCGGCGGTCCGAGGTGTGTCCTCCGATAGGAACGAGCACGGCTTGAGCCATAGAGAGGTTGAAGGCGGTATATAACAAGGGAGAGGCCCAGGCCATGAACCAGCCTTTATCGGTTGTCAAGGTGACGAAGCGCATGGCGGCTGGCGAGCTTGCCGTTGAGGCGATAATGGCCATGGAGAGGATCAGCATCATGGGTACGACGATCGTGTTGAGCTGCATGACGCCTTCAATCCCTTTTCTGAGCAGGATAAAGGTTCCAATCAGGGTAAACCAGAGGCCGATTTGGTAGTTCAGTCCAAGGTACTCCACGAACACGGATCCCGCACCGGCCAGCATAACGCTGTTGACACCGATCAGAACGATCATGGTAAAAAAACTAAGCCACCGGCCGAAGCCGTCCCCGAACAGGTGGCGGTTTAAATCTTCATAGGAAGCGGCTTTGATGGATTGGGCCAGCAGCATCATCTTCGCGCCTAGCCATATGAATAATGATGTCGCCAGCAGGATCGTCAGCACTCCCCATTTGCCATATTGGGTGAAGAACTGCAATATTTCACGGCCGGTGGCGAAACCGGCGCCCACGACGGTACCGACATAAGTGAAGGCGATTTTAAGTGCATTTAAGGCATTTTTCATAGTTTTCCCCCTGGGTGATGTGCTATATATAGTACAAGGTATGTTGCAGGGGAATGGGACATGACTATTCTTGTCCGGCCGCTCCAGCAAATCCGTGCTTGAAGCGAAGAATTGAATGTGTTAATTTGTTACAAACGAGATGACCCGGGAGGAAATAGTATGGAGAAATTAAAACAACGGATTGCCGAGGAAGGCGTTATTGTCTCGGAGCAGGTACTCAAGCTGGACGCTCTGCTCAATCACCAGGTCGATCCCGAGCTGACGATGGAAATGGGCAAGGAATTCGCCAGACGTTTCAAAGAGGATAACGTCACCCGTGTGGTCACGGTGGAATCCTCCGGGATCGCCGTGGCGTTCGCTACCGCCTATGAGCTTGGGGTTCCTCTGGTGTTCGCGCGGCGGAAGAAGACGCTGCTCGCCGAGAACAATATGCTCTGTGAACGGGTTCCTTCGTTTACGAAAGGAATTGTGACGGACATTCTGATCTCTCGAGATTTCATTTCGGAAAATGATCGAATTTTGTTCATTGATGACATCATTGCAAACGGCGATGCTGCACGGGGGCTGATCAAAATTGTTCAGCGAGCCGGCGCCGAGCTGGTTGGGGCGGGTATTGTTGTCGAGAAGACGTTCCAGGCCGGCGGCAAAGCGATTCGCGAGCAGGGAATCCGGCTGGAATCGCTCGTGCAAATCGGCTCGCTTGCGGGCGGCAAGATCACTTTTGCCGAATAAAAATTGTACCAATTTTGCAACAATCCTTTGCAGGTCTTCTTTTTTTCGATATAATGGGAGCACTAGGGAGAGGAGGCAAAAACGATGGGGGATCAAAATCAATCTGTTGTAGACGCGAATTTCTTTATTTCCAAATTGTCTGATGCCAAGGTTATTTTTGAACGTGCCCTGGATTGCAAACATACGGAATTTGACGACCTTTATCCCTATATGCTTGAGCATCCCCAGTTCTTCTGGTACAAACGCTATGTAGCCTGGTCGCAGCTTCTGACGATCGCGGGTCTGTGCGAGGAGCTGTCCATACCTTGGAAGGATCAGTTCAGTCCACAGCAGGTGGCTTATCTGGAGCAGCGGGTAATGTCGGCGAAAGTACTTGATTTCTGGTTTGAGAAGAACGACAGCCGGGAGCATGCGCAGCGTTAAATCAGGGATAATTTGCTGGTTTTGTTCGTAGCTTGGTCATAAGGTGAACGATATAATGAGACTCCGCCATGGGCGGGGTCTTTTTCTGCGCTGTAAGCGATGTACGATCGTGCTGTGCGGTCAGAGATTTATATTTAGACCGTAACTTCTTATAGGGCTTGTAAGGTTGTGATAAAATAAGAAGAAGGAGGTGATTGTCCCGTGATTTCGGATGAACAATTGGATGCTTACCGATTATCCGGCGAGAAAGTGCGAGTCGTGCGGGATGCCATTCCGGAGAATGACATTCGGGGCATCGTCGTGGCTTGGGACGATACGCATGTGCTGATTCGCAGACCAAACCGCAATGTCGTCAAGCTGGATCGGAGCTATATCATTCAACCTTCCCGCGAACCGCGAATTTCCCCGGAGGGATAGCATATTTTTGGCTGGACGGGACAACGTAGTAAGTGGAAACTTCACTTCACAGAGGAAAGGATGTCCGTCCATGTCGCTGGTGAGCGATAAAATAAGCGCATACAAACAGGAAATCCACCGTTTCGGCGAGATTATGCCCGGGGTGACGGAGGCATACCACGCTTTTACAGGGGAGAGCTTCGCGGATGGGGCGCTGGATGCCAAAACAAAGCAGTTAATCGCCATAGGCATCGCATTGTCCATGAACCAGGAAGTCTGCACATTCTATCATGTCAACGAGGCGCGGGCCAAGGGAGCGTCCGACGAGGAGATATTGGAGACCGTTGCCGTGGCCTCCGCCGCGCTCGCAGGCAATGCTCTGTCGCAGGGGGTCACCCGTGTGCAGCAGGCTTTGGCGGCAAAATCGGCGCTGCAATAGTGTTGATGCTAGCGGGTGTAGCGCGTATTGTAATTCAATTAGCTGTCCTTGAGGCTTTGAAGGCCCCGAGGACAGCTTTTTTTGCAGGGCAAAGCTTAGTGGAGGTCAACCTGGATCAAGAGGCGACGTCCCTATTTCCGACCCTCTGCCAATATGCCGGGGATAAGATGTGCTTGGCCTGGTATAGTACGATTGCTCCGATAACGATCGTGATAATAAAGCAGCCGCAGGCTAGCGAAGGAAGCCAGGACCATTCCCAAATCGATTTTCCAAGCGCAGTCTGCCAACCAATGAATATTACTCCAAGAAAGTAAAGGATGCCGGAAAGATGAATGACCTTTCGTCGTATTGCTATAGTAATCGTGGAATGTTCGGTTAACCAAGCAATAACCGGAAGTACCTGAAGGCCATGGAAGCCGAGACCGTGCAGCCAAATGAGATTTCCCTCAAGGCCCGTAAACCGGCTTTGATTCACGGAAATCCAGATGCCCGCGGCAAAAGAAAGCATCGTGGCCAGCAGCGCGTAACGGATCGCCAGCACGATTTCTGGACGGGTTTGTGAAGCTTTTGGGCGAAAGAAGGGGATGGAGAAGGAGATATAGATGATTACGAGCAGGATTGCAACCAGACCAAAGCCGTTGGCGACGAAATGATCAAAGAAGGAGCCATCCTCAACAAAACGCGGGTTGACGCCGCGAAAATTTTGGATAGTCTCTGCTCCATAACAATATAGTGCCAGGATAATGAAGGTCCAGCGGAAGAACGCTCGCCTTTTGGAGCTCATGCCGGAAAGAGGGCTAATCGCTGCGGTAGAAATGAGAAAAATACCTAACGCGGCATCAAAGGAAATGGCTCTGGACACATCACCGTCCGGTGATGTTGCGCCTCCATACAGCAACACCCAAATACCGCAAGCTGCTGCCAGCACAAAGCCCAGCAGACCGATCCAGACAAGCACCCGCTCTCCTTCGAATAATTTTACGGCAGTGCTTTTGTTGTAGCTGGTTAATTTTTGATTCATCATTCAACCTCCAGACCATAGTTATTCCCACTGTATAGGAAGACAAGATCAGGCTGCATCGGTCTGAGGTATTATTTGCCAATTGGTCCGGGGGATGAGGGGCGAGCTGTTAGCAGCCTGGTCAAAAAAATAAAAAAAAGGTTGTTGACTCTCTTAGCCCAGCATGATATTATATATCTTGTCGCTGCGGAAAACACTCTGCAAGACAAGACAACATGCGGTCGTGGCGGAATTGGCAGACGCGCACGGTTCAGGTCCGTGTGGGCTTACCCCCGTGGAGGTTCGAGTCCTCTCGACCGCATCAGGTTATACAGGAAGGTTTCTGATTTGCTTACTCAGCAGATTGGGAACCTTTTTTTGTTACCCGAGACAGCACTAACTTTGTACCGATAGCGGAAAGTCTTTTGCCATATGACAAATATCCCTTTTCAGGTAGCTAGGAATCATTAAATACATGATAAGAGGTGTTTCTATTTGAGGTATATAGAATTTGGAATAGGCAACAAGTGGCTCATTAGGACGGAAACAGAATTAAATGACGGCGCGGAATTTGAGGTAAAAGGAATAGTCCGACCTATACAATTCCAATCAGCATACATACGAATTTGGATAAGAAAAACGGTACTGATTATTGATTTGAAACAAGGTTTGAAAGTGACCAAAAAGAACCGAAATGAATTTAAAATCATTTTTGGTATAGTAAGCCTATAAGTATGCACTTGATTTTTTACAGAAACTTTTGTTTGATGTAATATATGGTACCAAAGCGTTCGAGAAGATGTTCATAACAAAATGTTCAGAAAAAGCATAAGAAAAGGAGAGACGTGATGAAAAAATCACTTTTATGCCTGATCGTAGTGGGAATGACTTTATCGGGTGCCGCTGGTGTGTATGCTGGAAGCAAGCTGGAGAAGATTAGCGCTTATCTGAATCATAACATTAGCTTTAAAGTAAACGGAGCCGTACAATCTTTAACAGACAGTAATGGCAAAAAGCTGGTGCCCATCACCTATCAAAATACGACGTATTTGCCTGTGCGGGCTATTTCCAACATGGCTGGAATCAATGTGGAGTTCGATGCCGCAAGCCAGCAAATTCGGCTGGAAACGAAACACGGCGAGGATCATCAGCCAGCAAGTGAATTGATAACTATCAATTATAATGAAACACAGATTAAGGCGATCAAAAAGGCTTACGCCACTTTCGAATCCTTCGAGACAGCCTATGCTCCTAAGCAAATGACCGCAAACGACAGCTACGTTAAAGCGGCAGCTACGGACGATGGAGTCCATTTGATCTTTGAGCATATGACTGTTGTTGTCTCGCCACGGGATTATTCCACCGGCTATGCATCCAAGGAGGTCAAGTTGTCCAATGGCGTCATTGCGAAATGGTATACACCTTCCGATACGCCGATGCTGGGTTTCCAACTGGATGACCGGACGGTGACGATTAGCTCCCCAGACGGTTCCCTGAGCAGCAGCCAAATCGAGCAGGTCGCTGTGAGTGTGGGTAAACTGGATTAAGGAACAACTAGTAATAAAGAAAATGCCCCCTGATGAACTTGTGATCAGGGGGCATTCTGGCGATTATATGTGAAGAGACACACTCAATAACAATCTCAATACAATTTCTTTACTTGTTCGGGATCAAAAGGAACCCAGTCGTCAATTCTGCCTTCGCGGAGCTTACTGGCCCAAGCTGGATCAGCTATTAACGACCTTCCTACGGCCACCAGGTCGAATTCTTCACGTTCAAACCTTTCGATGAGTTGGTCGATTCGGCTAAGACGGGCTCCCTTTCCTTCAGCAAAGAAACTTGTCACATCACGATCCAGACCAACTGAGCCTACGGTGATTGTCGGCTTCCCCGTCAGTTTTTTGGTCCAGCCGGCAAGGTTCAGCTGGGAGTTTTCAAATTCAGCTTCCCAGAATCGGCGAGTTGAGCAGTGGAATATGTCAACGCCTGCGTCAACCAAGGGGGCTAAGAACCTTTCCAGCTCATTTGGCGTCTTCACTAATTTGGCGGTGTAATCCGTTCCTTTCCACTGCGAGAACCGCAGCACGATCGGGAATTCGGGGCCTACAGCAAGACGGCACGCTGAGATGACCTCTGCCCCAAACCGGGTACGTTCTACAAAGTCCCCTCCGTACTGATCCCTACGTCGATTTGTTTCCTCCCAGAAAAATTGGTCTATTAAATATCCGTGTGCGCCGTGAAGTTCGATACCGTCAAACCCCAGACGCTTGGCTTCAAATGCTGCCTCAGAGAAGGCCTGGATGATGGCCTTTATCTCCGATTCGGAGTAATCATTGACGTGGCCCCGGGCCCCCATATGCCAGATCTGAGGTATAATCTCCCCGCCTGCGTTATGTACCTCAGTCACTACGTTTGCCCAGCCGTTCAAGGCATCTGCGCCAAAAAAATGCGGCACGTTGCTCTGATTGGATGAGTCGGGATGCTTAATCACTGTCCCTTCGGTAATGATAAGTCCAACGCCGTTTTCTGCTCTCCGGCGATAATAAGCAGCTACATCCGGACCCGGAACCCCACCGGGGGAAAATTGTCTTGTCATCGGTGCCATTACGATGCGATTCGATAGTGTTGTACCCCCAAAGGAAAATGGCTCAAATAACGATTGAACGGACTGCATATCATTCATACTTTTACCTCCAACAGTAATTATTAATGAAACTTTATGACTTAACCATCCGGTTCATTATTGACTATACGGTCAATAACTAAACAAAAAATTATTGCCGTATACCATATCCTTCCAATATTTTAGCGCCGATAAATAAATTTTTCAAATATGCAGCTAGTTCTCTACTGGTAAGGCGGCTGGTAATCACTTTTTGTTCCTGACCGCATCGGATGATTTCTTCAAGTATTTGTTCAACCTTGAACAACATCATCTCAACTTCTCTAGTTACCTCCTGGTCTTTGGTTCCGAATTCTAAAATGGAATTGACCATGAGGCAGCCTTGTTAAATAATTTCGCTCTCTTCAGGAAGTGAAACGCAGGCACAGGCTTTGTTTCTATAAATGAAAGGCAGACATGAGCCTTGCCGTCCGCATTGGCATTCGCAATCCGCTGGACAACCCAAGTCTCTAAACGTTATTCAGTATAAATGTCCCTTTTCCTGCTGCTTAAGTGTTATACAGTAGATAGAGAGGAGGACCGGTTATGGAGTTTGTGGAAAAATGCGTCATGGAAGTCAAATCAGGCGAAATTAATCAATATGTACATATCGTTGAAGCGTTCCAGGCACCGATTTTTCGCTATTGCAGCCGTATGCTGGGGAATCGGCAAGAAGCGGAGGATGCGGTGCAGGACATTCTGGTCAAAGGGTTCGAAAAAATTGGAATGTATGAGCCCAGCGGCAGCTTTTCATCCTGGTTGTATAAGATCGCTCATAACCATTGCCTAAATCTGCTTCGCAAGCGCAGTGTCCAGCATAAATTTCAGAGCTGGTTCCGGCAGAATACGGTTGCCGAAAGCGCGGAACAAACGATAACCAGCCGATTATTCGCAGAGCCACTCGCGTCCGCCATAACAACCTTAAGCGCGGAGGAGCGCAGTTTGCTAATATTACGGGCGCTTGAAGAGAAGTCATTTGCCGAGATTGGAGAAATTTCAGGAAAAAGCACGGAAGCGGTCAAGAAAAAATACGGCCGCTTGAAGCTGAAGCTGCAGAGGCTGATGGAGCAGAAAGGGGGAGCAGGTTATGATGCGAAAGAGCGGCACTATTCTTCAAGATGAAACGCTAAAGGAGCTTCTGACCGCAGAGGCTCAGGATACCATCGATGTACGCCTGAGCGTTATGAACCGGGTTCGGGAAATCCATGAACGGAGCAGCGGCAAAAAAACAGTTCGGCGTAAGACGGGAGCAATAGTCATGATCGCCAGCCTCATTATTGTGCTGACCTCTTTAACAGGTCTCGCGGCTTCCCGTTATGTGCAAATATTGAACCCCAAAGGCGAAGTGATTGTTGAAACCAAGGGAATTAAGGAAGATGCGTTTACTCCCCATGCCAAGACTTATCATGAAATGAGGTCTGCCTATAGAGAGCATGTCTTAGGGATGCTTAAGCCAGGTGAACTTGTGGCGTACTATGTCCATGACGATACGCTGAATGCTTACGACACCGGAAATAAGGTTCAATCCGTATATAAACCGATGGAGCACAGCAGTTATGAGGCATTTGAGAAGCAGCTTGAAATGACAAAGGGACCGCTTTTCTTGAAACCCAAATACTTGCCCCAAGGGTTCTCCTTCGAAGTGGGGAATGTATTTCCCAGTATGATGGAAGGGGAGGCCAGTCTAGAAAATCTGAAAAGGCTGGAGCCAGAATTTATCCGTATGGCTGAGACCTCCACCAGTGACTCCAAATTGTTCATCAAACCGCTGTCTTGGAATACAGCCGGCAGTGCAAATGCGAGATACGCCAATGGGGAGGATACGATCAATATCAATGCTTATGTACGGAAGAAGAGCCCATCTTCGGTAACAACGATGCATCCCGAAGGCGTGTTCGTGGAGAAGCTGACAGCAGGCGGACAAGAGATGGTTTATATGGAAGCGAAGACGGAGGAGGTAGCGGAAGCCCACTATAAGCACAAATTGGAATGGCTGGATGAGGAGGCAGAGGTCTTTTATTCCATTTACGATAACCAAAACAGTACTCTGTCCAAGTCTGAATTTGTCCGCATTGTAGAGAGCGCGTTGAAATGACTTTGTTCCGGAGTGTCCCTTTCCGGAAGGCTCAGGCGTTATACAAGTAAACAAACCATGTGCCTGTCTGGCCGAAAGGAGATTTACTCATGAACCTTACGACAAAAACGATGATCGCCACTGCAAGCATCCTGCTAGCGCTAAGCTCAGCAAGTGGAATCCCTGCGGAAGCTGCCGCAGCAAAACCGCAGTCAAAGACAAAAGCGACACCGGGCAAAAACAATCTCGAGCTGCAGAAAAAAGAGGCTATGGCCATCCATTCCAGTCCGAAGAACCCGGGTGATTTAACCGTCATGTATGACGGGACAGACAATACGCTTTCTTATAATTTTCTATCCATCAACAGCGCGAAATACGAGGATTATTTGAACTTGCTGTCCGATCACAAAGCGCCGGAACTGAAGCAGCCGGCATGGCTCCCGGAGGGATATGTTTTTCAATCCGGCGAAATTTCGCCGCCATACTTCCATTTTCTTAGTCAAGCATATCAAGATATGCTAGAGAAGTTGAAAACAGAGGCGAAAGGGAAAAAATATGTTGCGAAGAAATTAAATTGGAGTGAAGCCGGGGAAGCGGCCATTGTCTTCGCGCAAGAGAAGGACATTATCCGAATCAGCGCCAAAAGAGTGCAGCCGCTAATTACAGAAATCACGCGAGTACCAGGGAAGGGCGAGAAATTTGAAAAGCTGAGCTTGGACGGAATCCAAGCGATCTTTTCTACAGGTTCCAATGCAGTCTACTCGACCAAGCTAACCTGGGAGGATACGGAAAACCAGCTGGAATACGAGATTGCTACGTATAGGAAAAGTCCTCTGACGAAGGAAGATCTCGTAGCGATTGCGGAAAGTATTCTGCAGGAGTAGTTCGGAGGGTTCACTGCCTAGTATATTAGTAGGTTCTTTGACGAAAAATGAGATTACTGGACCATGTACTTCAGATAAAAAAATAGCCTTAGTTCAGTTCCACTGGACTAAGGCTATTTTTGTAAGAATCGTAAAACCTACTCTGTTATGATTTTTCCGTAAACTTTGCTATTCTTGTTGTGCTGTCCCAATCCACTTTAACATCAAGTATTTCAGCAAGCTGTCTGACGGGTAAGAATGTAACGCCATTTTTAACCATGGGCACGACATCATCCAAATTCACTTTTTCTCCATCAACCAGCATTTCCGATTTTCCGACCTGCATAAGGATACTTTTATGATCTTTATTTAATGTGATTTTTTTATCGTTTTGATCCCAGTGCACTTCAAAGCCGAATCCATCCGCAAGTGCTCGCAGTGGAATCATAGTCCGCCCATTCTCAATAAACGGATCTGCCCCGGTTCCGGCATAGGTATTAAGATATTTCCCATTCAAGAGAACTAATACACGATTTTTCTTAGCATCTTCACAAGAGGGAATATCTTGGCTTACTCTCTTACCATCTACCTCTATACCTATTTCAGGAGCGCTTCCGTCGCGGCTCTTATGACAAGTGAGGATTGGTTCCACATCTGACCAAAAGAAATCCTCAGCAGCATATGCTAAGTTTCCGGTCATAAGGATTACAAGTAAACTGATGGTTGTGGTAAATTTCCATTTTGTTTGTAACAAGATCATCATCTCCAGCTTTAATTCCTATTTGATTTTTGAAGCTTCAAACGATAACTCTCATTGATGGCATCCAAGTTTTGCTGCGGAAGCTCGTCGATGTATCCTTGCGGCACAGTAATTCCCTTTTCAATATGTTTTTTTATTCGATCCACAATCTCTTCAGTAGTTAACTTCTTAGGGGCATAGCTTTCTTTCGGTTTCGCGGCAACCCGATTTCCGTCTTTATCAAAAGCTTCAAGTTTTCCATCTGGATATTCAACGGTCACATTATAACCTGCAACTTGTTGATCGGTCGGGTTTTTTGAAGCAGATCCCGCCGCAAAAGCGGCAGCACCGCCTCCGCCAACCAAAGCGATAGCAGCGACAATAGACAGTGCCATTACCGGCTTGTTCATTTTTTTTACATTCATAAGATGAATAAGTCTCCTTTTCATATGCTCCTTGGGGCTGCATAGACCGCTTGTGCCAACTACATTCTTTTTCATAACGCCATATTCCAGCATAGATAACAATGTTTCACCGTAACTTCTTCTGCCCTCTATATCCATGTGCTGAACGACCTGTTCATCACAGGAGAGCTCGCAAAACATGGAAATCTGCCTGTTCAGTATGTAGGCTGCAGGATTAAACCAATGAATTGCATTTGCCGCAAAAACAATCAACTTGATAAACAAGTCGCCGCGTTTTAAGTGGACGAGTTCATGGGATAGAATCATGTCAAGCTCTTTTTGACTAAGGGAGATATCCGGCAGTACAACAATCGGATTCCAAAACCCCATAATCAATGGGGTGGTTGCATGAGGGCTTGCAATGACTTGTACAGGGCATTGTACAATATGCCGTACTTGGCTCCCTCGGAAGATGGAACGCTTAAACGCCCGGTACTTTCGGATATTTACCACGATAAAAACAGTGGCTCCAACAGTCCAAATCAGTGTTGCAATGAGCATAAATTCCTTTGTGCTGCTGAAGCGCCTCAGCTCGTCAAATCGTTGTGTAATCCAGAAGGAGACGTTGGCCGCGGTTTGCTCAATTGTTGAGACTTGGGCGTATGGCTCCGCAATCATTCCGGCAGCCTGAATATGGTTTGAACCAGAAGAGGCAGAGGGAATAAAAGAGACTAGTCTGCTCATGATCTCTGATCCGCCAAGAAGAAAAAATACGGGAATCAAGCTGGAATAATAATGCCATGTTTGGGAGAAGCATTTTTGCGTGACGGGCTTTAGACTGTACTGCAAAATCCAAAGGATTGTGCCGGCGAATGAGGCAATGAAGAGGAACGAAACGAAGCCCATCATCATTTCCTGCCATCCTTGCGGGCAAACCAATCTTTAAGCTCCGCTATATCGTCTTGACTGAGTTCTTCATCATCAACCAGAGCTGCAATAAAGTTCTTTAACTTCCCGTTGTATAAGCGGCCAAGAAAGGAGCGGGTTTCGTATTTCTTATACTCGCTCAACGTCAAAGCGGGAGCGTAATAATTCGTCTTGCCGCTCAAGGATTTAGTCAAATACCCTTTCTCGATGAGCCGATTCAGTATGGTTGACAACGTTGATGTTTTCCAGCCTTTGTGTTCGAAAATGTCCAAAAGCTGATTAACCGTTACGGTTGTTGCGGTTTCCCAGATCACCTCCATAACTTCCAATTCAGTTTCGGATAGTCTTCCTAAGTTTTTCATTGGGCGCGCACCTCAATTTTTTACTACGACAACTTGTCGTAGATCGAATATACGACAAGTTGTCGCAGGTGTCAATGTTTAAATTTCCATATGTTTCAAACTGGCGGCTTCACCCTTCTGCAGTACTTCGCTATACGAATAAACGCCTGCTGCATTATTCCTTAATGCTGATATTTCCTGAACGCGTCTCAATATACACCTCATAGGAGCCATTCCCCGTAAGTCCCTCTGTCGATTTCTGCTTGTCCTGGCGTTCGTCCCAAGGAATAGCCACGGAGCGTCGTCCACTTCCTGATTTAAGCCGCCATTTTACATTGGAATCCTTATCCCTCAGATTTAAAATTACGTTCCCGCTGTAGACGGAAACACGGATATCCTGGTTTATTTGCTGATAATCCATAGAGACATTTCCGCTTTTGCTATCAATATTTAGCTTGCTTGCCTGTAAATCGTTGATTTTTACGTTTCCTGAAGAGCCGCTTAGTAATACCTCCCCTTCAAAGTTCATGGGAACACGGATCGTTAACCATGGTTTTCTTCCAATGTTGATGATCCGTCTGATATCGCTTTTCAATTGAATTTTCAGCTCTTTGTTCTTTGGGGTCATTACTATTCCGGAATTACCGCGGTCTATCGATAAGAAAGCCTCGAGAGCCTCTACCTCGGCGGATTCGATATGAACAGGGGTACTGCCATGATCAATATACAAGCGATCTATCCCTTCCAGCTTCATGCTCTGCAGATTCATGGTTCCTTCATTTCCACAGGCCATTAGAAAAAACATACAAAACATCAGCATACAAATACAGAATTTTCTCATGTTTAACTCCTCACTTTGCTTCTATTATGAGAGAGATTATATAAGCTTACGTAACGTCAGCTTCAAGTGGTTTTTGAAAAAGGCTTGAAACTGACGTTACGTCATTTTGTATAATGTCCCTAACCACTGGGACGAAGGAGAATGTGCTGTGAACAAAGGGGATATATTGATTTATGCGTGCGTCATTATAGGAGCAGGAATTGGACTGATTCTTGATCAAGCATTTCCAGGCGCCTTGGTCGGTTTAGGCGTAGGTTATCTGATTAAGCAGACTTTGTATAAGGATAAAGAGGAATAAAGAGAATTGACCGGGAGGTGTCAGGGATTGATTCCGATTCAAAAGTTAGCAAAACAGACCGGGGTTACAGTGAGGACACTGCGTTATTATGACCAGATCGGATTATTGGCGGCTGCATCCAAAACGGAAGGAGGACATCGGCTTTATACGGAAGAGGACTTGCGCAAGCTGCAACAGATCCAATTTTTTAAAGGGATCGGGTACAGTCTGAAGGATATACAAGAAATGCTTGCTGACCCCAAATGGAATTGGTCGACCAGCCTGAAGGCCCAGCTCGCTTATATCCTGGAGGAGCAAGCCAGGCTTAGATTAATCGAGCAGGGCTTGCGCGAACTCATTGGCGGGCTCGTCGTAGAGGGAGGGGAGGATGCCCTTGCGATCCAAAAGTTCATTCAATTAGCGAGCCAGGACAGGAAAAGACGGCATTCGTTTAAAGAAAGCCTGTTTAACGATAAAGAATTGGAGCTGCTGCAGAAGGTGCCGCATATGAGGGGAGATGATCCCGACTCATTGGAATGGATAGCGCTTATAGGTCAACTTAAGCGGCATATGAAAGAAGGCGTATCGTCGCCGAAGGTGCAGAGTATCGTCAGACGCATGCTTGAAAAACAAGAGGAGAATTTCTCGGGCGAGGAGGAGTTTATCCAAAAATTATGGGACGTAAGGATGTCACCGTCTCAATCGGAGGAGCTTGGGTTTTATCCAATTGATCGGGAAGTACTTGAATTTATGGAGCAAGCCTATGAATACTACATGTCATTGCTGAAGGAAAGGCTGGCTCCTCACCAAGAGCAGGGAGAGGAAGAAATGTGAGTATAGAGCTGCTGCTTTCGATAGGCGGACTGGCCCTGCTGGATACATTAAGTCCAGCCACTATAGGGGTTACCGTATATTTGCTGTTAACGGAAACCAAGAGCCTTGCTTCAAGGCTGCTGATTTATTTGCTGACGGTCGCCGGCTTTTATTTTTCGGTGGGCGTTATGCTCATGCTGGGCATGGGGGTGCTGCTGGATTCGGTGGCTTCACTATTCCAGAGCAGGGCGGTAAGCTGGGTGATCTTCATCATGGGGGTAGGCTTATTTATAGCCAGTTTTTATTCTCCGCAAAAAGGTAACACGGAATTGCCCCGTCCGAAGTCCAAAAGCCGATTCTTCTCGATGGTTGCGTTGGGATTTACAACAGCATTGATTGAGGTGGGCACGGCATTTCCTTATTTTGCCGCAATTGGTCTGATGACGACGGCAGATCTGACCCCTTATCAGTGGCTGCCGGTGATGTCCGGTTATAATTTGATTATGGTTCTGCCTTCGTTGATCCTATTCATGTTGTATTTGCTATTCGGGCGGATGATGCAGAGGCCGCTGGAACGGCTTCAGATGAGCATCGCCAAACAATCCGGCTCGGTCCTGTCCTGGGTGCTGTGTATTGTGGGACTTATTCTGATTGCAAATAGCTTGGATTATTTATAGTGGATGCTATTTTTAAAATTATTTTAGTACGAAACAGCCTAATTTTCATAAATGGGTTTACGTTCGGTCAGTTATTTGGTAATATAATCGCAATATTTAAATGCGATGATGAGAAGAGTAGATAAATGAAATCTTTTACAGAGAGCTCCGTTCGCTGAAAAGGAGCAAAGCATTTCTTTATTGAAAAAAGACTCTGAGCAGCACATCGGAACGACGATCGTCAGGATGGTGTGCCAGGAGCTCCTGTTATAGAGCTAGAGTATAAGCGGCAATGGCATGCTGTACTTGAAAAGGTTAATATGGCGACATATTAACAAAACTGGGGTGGTACCGCGGGTATACAAATCTCGCCCCCAAGACGGATCGAGAAGTCTTGGGGGTGGGATTTTTTTTAATTCATGGAAGTAATGGGGCAGGATCGCTCGAGGTACAGACAAAACAGACTAAACAAACTTGGAAAGGAAAGATATCACATGGGAGAAAAATTAAAGGTAGGTATTGTTGGCGGTACGGGGATGGTCGGGCAGCGGTTTGTTCAGCTGCTGGATGGGCATCCTTGGTTTACAGTGACGGCTATCGCAGCCAGCGCAAATTCCGCAGGCAAAACTTATGAAGAATCCGTGCAGGGCAGATGGAAGCTGTCCACGCCAATTCCGGAAGGCGTAAAAAATATCGTCGTTCAGGATGCAGCGAAAGTAGAAGAGGTTACTTCTGGGGTCGATTTTGTATTTTGCGCGGTGGATATGAAGAAGGAAGAGATTCAAGCTTTGGAAGAGGCTTATGCGAAGACGGGAACCCCTGTCATTTCCAATAACTCGGCTCACCGCTGGACACCTGACGTGCCGATGGTCATTCCTGAAGTGAATCCGCAGCATCTTGAAGTCATTGCTGCACAGCGCAAACGGCTTGGAACGGAAACCGGGTTTATCGCCGTTAAGCCGAATTGCTCCATCCAGAGTTATGTGCCTGCTCTGCATGCCCTGCTGGATTTTGAACCGACAACTGTGGTCGCGTCGACGTATCAGGCCATTTCTGGAGCCGGTAAAAACTTTGCCGATTGGCCGGAAATGCTGGACAACGTCATTCCTTATATCGGCGGAGAAGAAGAAAAGAGCGAGCAGGAGCCGCTGCGCATCTGGGGCCGCGTTGACGATGGCCAAATCGTTAAAGCCAGCGCTCCCCTGATCACGACGCAATGTATCCGTGTGCCCGTAACGGACGGACATTTGGCAACGGTGTTTGTATCATTCAAAAACAAGCCTTCCAAAGAGGAGATCATTGCGCGCTGGCAGCAATACCAAGGTAGAGCGCAGGAGCTTGAATTGCCAAGCGCACCGAAGCAGTTCATCACTTATTTTGAAGAAGAAAACAGACCGCAAACCGGACTCGACCGCGACATCGAGCAGGGCATGGGCGTTTCAACGGGCAGATTGCGCGAGGATTCGCTGTACGATTATAAATTCGTAGGCCTGTCGCACAATACTTTGCGCGGAGCGGCCGGGGGCGCCGTACTGATCGCCGAGCTGCTGAAAGCGGAAGGTTATATTCAACCGAAGTAATTAATTGCCTGTCCTTTTGGGAAAATGGGCCCACCTGAGCTTCGGTGAAGCGTAGAGGTACCGCGAAACGCAGTGGTTAAGGGAAAAATAGGGGTTACCACGAATTGTAGTGGTTAACGTAGTGATTGCCCCCTAGATGGATTGGTTGTATTTAAAACCACGTTCGCCTTTTGAATATACAATTAGCTGGATTTCATGTCATTAAACTGAGGCTTCTAGGCTAACAAAGCTGAAAACCAAGTTTTAGATACATGAAATCCAGCTTTTTTCGTGATTTGCCTCAATTGAGCTAGAATAGATACTAGAAATACATCTAGATTACACATTTACCTCAAACAAAAGGAAGTTGTTGCATGCAAAAGTTTATCGTGATCGGCGGGGGGATTTTAGGCGCTTCTACGGCGTATCAATTGGCTAAAAGCGGAGCAGAGGTGACCATTGTCGACCGGAAAGATCTGGGGCAGGCAACGGACGCCGCAGCGGGCATCATTTGCCCGTGGATTTCCCAGAGGCGCAACCAGGCCTGGTATAAATTAGCCAGGGAAGGGGCACGTTTCTATCCGGCTCTGATTGAGGAGCTGGAAAGAGACGGAGAGACCGAAACCGGCTATGCGCGTGTCGGGGCGCTTCGCATCCATAAGGAACAGGACAAGCTGGTTGAACTGCAAAAACGTGCTGAGCTTCGCAAGCATGATGCCCCGGAGATGGGCGACATTACGCTGCTCACCCCTAGCGAGGTGAAGCGTTTATTTGCGCCGCTCGCCGATGACTATGCCGCGCTGCATATCAGTGGGGCCGCCCGCGTCGATGGACGCGCGCTCCGGGATGCGCTGCTCCGCGCTGCGATCAGAAAGGGCGCCGTACTGCTGAACGGGGAAGCCGAGCTTTGCTTTGCCGGGGGCTTGGTTACAGGAGTACGAATCCAGGATGAGCTGATCCATGCCGACGCCGTCGTCGTATGTGCTGGCGCGTGGATTAATCCGCTGCTCGAACCGTTAGGCGTAGAATTCAAAGCGACCTTCCAAAAAGCGCAGATCGTCCACTTGGCATATCCGGATATGGATACGGGCAGCTGGCCGGTTGTCATGCCGCCCGGAGATCAGTATATCCTGGCCTTTGACGATAACCGGATTGTAATCGGTGCAACCCATGAAAACGACCCGCAAGGTTTCGACACCCGCATTACGGCAGGTGGTCTGCAAGAGGTGTTCAGTAAAGCGCTGGCGCATGCGCCGGGGTTGGCCAACAGCACTTATATGGAGGCAAGAGTCGGTTTTCGTCCATTCACTCCGGGGTTTCTGCCAGTAATTGGTGCTTTGCCCGGCTGGCGCGGCATCTTCGTGGCCAACGGCTTGGGGGCATCGGGCTTAACGATGGGGCCCTACATCGGATACCAGCTAGCCAAGCTGGTTCTCGGGCTGGACATCGATATTTCCCTGGAGGATTACAAGGTAGAAGGAGCCATTGGCCAATAACCCGCTTTGATATATATGAACGATATCGCACAATTATTTCCATGCATTCACAGACGTCCATAGGCGTGGTACACTAGCGCTAGCGCTATGCCTCGTTAAAGCGCCGATGGGCGCTAATTATATTCTCATCATGCATACCCGGAGGAATAACAATGAAGACACTTATGCTCAGGTGGAATAGACTGAGTCTCGTAAAACGAATCTTTTTGGGAATTATACTCGGGGTTATTTTGGCCTTATCCGTTCCTAAGGCTGCAGGAATCGCTATGTTTGGTTCCTTGTTTATTTCCGCGCTAAAGGCGGTTGCACCCATATTGGTGCTGCTTCTGGTTATGTCTGCGATAGCCAATCATCAAAAAGGTCGCCAGACGAACATGAAGAAGATTATCGCTCTATATGGTTTAAGTACTTTTTTGGCAGGGGTTACCGCTGTCGGGGCAAGTTTTATTTTTCCGGTAAAGCTGTCTCTAGTAACGGATGCGGTAGAGCTGACTCCCCCCGGAGGTATTGTTGAAGTACTGAACAATTTGCTCTTTCAGATTGTAGACAACCCGGTCAATGCTCTGATGAGCGCTAACTATATCGGTATTCTAGCTTGGGCGATCCTGCTTGGGGCCGCTTTAAAAGGGGCCAATGATCACACGAAAAGCATGCTCACGCATTTATCGGATGCCGTAACGCAAATCGTCAGATGGGTTATCCAATTTGCGCCGCTTGGGATCATGGGCCTTGTGTTTGAATCCATTACAACCAGCGGGCTTTCGTCCTTGCTTAGTTATGGGAAATTACTGCTCGTGCTTATAGGATGTATGCTCTTTGTAGCGCTTGTCGTTAATCCATTGATCGTATATGTGAACACGCGTGAAAATCCCTATCCTCTCGTGTTGAGCTGTCTGAAGGAAAGCGGGATAACGGCATTTTTCACCCGGAGTTCTGCGGCCAACATTCCGATTAATATGCGATTATGTGAAAAATTAAAGCTGGATCCAGACACATATTCGGTGTCCATCCCATTAGGGGCTACGATTAATATGGCGGGGGCGGCAGTTACAATTTCCGTCTTAACGCTAGCGGCCGTCCATACGCTTGGCATTCCTGTAGACTTTAGCACAGCGCTGATTCTCAGCGTCCTGTCCGCCGTATCCGCTGCAGGGGCTTCGGGCGTTGCCGGCGGGTCGCTGCTGCTTATTCCTTTGGCCTGCAGCCTGTTCGGCATATCCAATGACATCGCTATGCAGGTCGTGGGCGTAGGCTTCATCATCGGAGTTTTGCAGGATTCCTTTGAGACGGCGTTGAATTCATCCTCTGACGTACTATTTACGGCTACGGCCGAATATGCCAAAAAACGAAAAGAAGCGAATAGTGCTAGTATTAGTGCCTAGAATAAAAGCAGGGGCGGATGTGCCCCTGCTTTTTTGTTGCAGAAATTAGGGGATGCCAAAATAATAATTGACTCGAGTTCAGTAACATGGTAACATTTATTTTGTTGCTCGGGAGATTGGCTCCCGCGGTGACTATCTTAAGCGGTCGTGGCGGAATTGGCAGACGCGCACGGTTCAGGTCCGTGTGGGCTTACCCCCGTGGAGGTTCGAGTCCTCTCGACCGCACCAACCTAACAATGAACAAGCTCTTGATTTTCCTCTGTGGAGAATCAGGAGCTTTTTTGTATATTTGGGATTTGCAAAGATCCGTTCGCAGTTCCCTGTTTTTGCCGATTGCCTTCGAACTGCTAGCCTCTGAATATTAGCTTCATCATGGATGCAACGATTTGCCAGCAGAGAAACAATATGCATGCGGCGAATAATCGGGACAAGGACAGTCATAATAGGAAAGACGTTAAGGAAACGGAGCGATCACGGCAAGTGAAAATGCTAAGGAGGGTGAACATGGATCGAAATACGGCAAATTGGCGGGTTTTCGGGAAAATATGTTGTTGTTTGTTGCTAAGCTTAAGTTCCCTCAATATGTTGCCTGGGCTTGCAGCGGCGGGGCAGATCGCATCAATTTCCAAGCCTGCGGCTCAGCTTATAAAGGATGAGGGCAGACAATCGGCAAAAGGTAAAAAGCTGGCGGTCATTATCGACGATCTGGGCAACGGAATGCAGGGTACAGAGGAAATAATGGCCCTGCCAGTCAAGGTAACCGTAGCAGTTATGCCTTTCCTGCCAACGACGGAAGCGGATGCGCGAAAGGCTCACGAAGTCGGGCATGATGTGCTGATTCACCTTCCATTGGAGCCGAAGCAGGGACCAACGAGATGGCTGGGCCCCGGAGCGATTCTCACTAAAATGAGCGACGAGGAAGTACGGAAGAAGGTGGAAGCCGCCATCGACAACGTTCCTTATGCGATCGGAATCAACAATCATATGGGATCTAAAGTAACCGGGGATGAGCGTGTAATGTCCATCATCCTGGATGTATGCCGCGAGCGGGGGTTATTTTTCGTCGATAGCCGTACGAATTATCGATCCATCATTTTTAAGTTATGCAAGCAGAAAGGCATGCCGCAAATCAAGAACGATATTTTTCTCGATGATGTGCATACAGAGGCTCATATTTCCCGGCAGATGGACAAAGTCGCAGAGCAGGTGCATGCCGAAGGAAAATGCGTAACGATCGGCCATGTAGGAACCAAAGGAAGGAAGACGGCCGCGGTGATCAAAAAATATATTCCCAAGCTTCAAGGGCAGGGCATTGAATTCGTAGGTATTTCGGAAATGGCCCGCGATGCAAAAACTCCCGGACAATGGCCGGGAGGCGGGATCATATTGCCGTAAAATATTGGACGATTCCGCCATAAATGGCTTCGGCAATTTTCTGTTGACCGCGTTTGCTGATAAGCATGGCGCGGTCTTCGGCGTTGCTCAGAAAGCCAGTTTCCACGATGACGGCGGGGCAATCCACATGATTCAGCAGATAAAAAGGCTTGCCGACTTGAGGTAAGGATGAAGCGGCATACAGGCTGTCCAGGGAGTTCTGGATTGAGAATGCCAGTATGGCACTGCGGCCTTCGTTCTGGTGAAGTACAATGGGACCGCGTTTTGCTCTGTTTCTGCCCCAGTTTACGTGAAGGCTGACGACGATTTCCGACGGAAGCTCTTCGCTTAACTGCTTGCGCTGGGCCAAATCACGAATGTGACGCGAACGATTTCGCAGCCAGCGGTTATCGTCGCTTAACGCATAATCGCCAGTCCTATTTAGAATCGCTCGATATCCATGGCTGCGAAGTATGACATAAAGGCGGCGGCCAATTTCTAAATTGATGTCCTTCTCCAGGATGTCGCCATATGAAGTGCCGCCGTCGATTCCGCCATGTCCTGCATCGATGAGAATGACGGGCTGGGGAAAAGCGTACCGGAAGGTATGATCCCCGGCGATTACGCTTGTGCCGCACATACTGCTGAAAGCAAAAATTATAGCTAGCATAGAAAGGCATTTGCGTCTCATGGATTCACCTCCACCGGGATGTTTGTAACTTAGAATGAGCCATAATATGAAAAAACATGCATTTCGTGGTGGAGAAGGTTTATGGTGACGATAAACGGTGCAGAATAATCGTAAAAAAGAAATATGCTGACGATTCACATAACAAAGGAGAGCTGCAACATGGCTAAGGGCGACGAACTGGTCAAGTACATTACCGAACGAGTCGTAAATTATATAGAGACACCGAAGGATGTCCGGCGCAGTCAGGTCAAGGGGAAGGAGCCTTGGAGCCGCAGGTGGTTCGGGATGATTCCATTCAGTCTTGGCATGTGGTGGGGACAGACGGCACATATCGGCAGAAAAGGGAAAAGCGTGCGAACCCGTAATAAAAGTTGAAAAAGCCTGGAGCTTAAGCGAATGAAGCTAAGTTCCAGGCTTTATTTTACTGAGCTACTGTTTAGCGGTTCTGCAGTTTTTACTGGCCAGTGCTGTTGTAAAATTGCCCTGTTCTCGCTAGTTCATCGAAAGCAATAAAGCGGGGGGAGGCGGCCGAGCCGGTCATGACATATACGTGTTCAATAGTTGCGGTATCGTCTCCTTGTTCCCAGGTCTGATAGCCATAAACGGGCAATGGCAGAGTATAATTGCGGTCTTCGCTGCGGGCTGCGAAGATGAGAGCTTTGTGCTGGCGGAGTTCCTGGGTTAAGGAGGAAGCTGTAAGCTTAAGCTGGTCGCTTGCCAGCCATAGCAGATTGTCGTTCGGGTCAAAGCTGTCAGCCGTTTTTGTCGGCCGGTCAGGAATGGCTGCCGCAGATCCGCTGGCAACGGTGGCCGAGGACAGCTGGGGCGGCGAGGCCAGCAGCCTCCGCCATATGGATTCATTATCCGGCAGCGGATCAGCGTTACGGGCATCCCGGTACTGCAAGGGCAGCGAATCGCCACGGTCTGCTGCTTGTACTTGCAGGCCCGCGGCCTGGCCCGCCCTGTCGACGATGCGCCATTCGGCGAGCGTTGGCCCGGCGTAGAGCTGTTCGACCTGGAGCGCTGCTGAATGCGGCGGGAGCGAGGCGGAGTGAGCGGACACGCCGCTCTCTGCTGCCAGTGCCCGCTGCAGTGCTACCGTGTCGAATAGCGGCTCCGGCCCGGCGCCGTATTCAATCAGGGCGTAGCCGCCCGATGGCTTGGCGCCGAGGATGAGATAGCCTATGGGCTTGCCATCCTGGGTTAGCGTCACAAGCCACGCGTGCATGCCAGGCCCCAGAGGCTGGAATTCCGGGCGGGCTTCCTTCCACGCTGTGAACGGCTTGCTCGCGGAGAGCTTGCCGATCAATTGCTCGGCGAAACGGACGGCCTCCTCTGGAGCCGGTGCTGTCTGAGCAATGACAAACGAGTCCGGCGGAATGAGCAAGCCCTCCTGAGCGTGGGCTTGTACATGCTGCAGGTTTGGCAAGGGAGCAGCAAGGATAGTCAGGCCCAGCAGCAAAACCAGGCTTATTTTATAAGGAAAGCGGAACATGGACAAGCGATCACCAGCTTTCATATAATTTACACTTTTGACTTGCCTCTATCTTAAAAGAGCGCCGCCAAGAAGGCTGTCTCAACCTGTCGCGGGGGCTTGGCCGAGACGGCTTCTATTTTTGCGGTCTTTTAGCGAGAAGGGTCAATTATTCGTCATCGCCGCAGACGCAAATGGAAGATGCCGCAGTTTATTGCGGATACGACAATCCTCGGCTCGTACTGCCAGCGGATTTCACCACGGCGCGATTCGTATTGCTCCTGAACTAGCTTCTTCTTCTCCTCGTCCGGATCGCGAAGCAGGTCCGTATAGTAGCTGTCGATGAGCAGCAGCTCCTCCTGAAGCCGCTCGTTGGCTTCTTCGGCCCAGGTCTGGTCATAAGCCTCGATTTCTGACCGGATGATTTGCTCGAGCATATCGCGGCCCTCTGTTAAGGATAGCCTAGTTGGCTCGATATGGACGTTCTCTGGTACCCGGGGGACGAGGGAGAGGGACTGCAGCCTGGAGCTGAAGGAGCTGTCGATGTGCCCGGTCAGCAGGGAAATGCCCAGCGTGCGGATCTCTTCTCTCTTCATATCACAGCAAAACTCGATTTTGAAATTGACTCCAAGCCACGGCTCGTAAGCCGCAGGCAGTAGGGTCATCCGCTGTTTTGGCGAGGCGCTCTCGAACAGGTAGACGCAGCGGCCCCGCCGAAGCGCGGCGTCGAATATTTGCTTCAGGCGCGGGCTGCCGAAGGCCAGATCCTCGCGCTGAATCCGTGCCGGGCCAAGCACAGGCAGAGGGCGGATGGCTCCGTAATGGCGTCCGAGGAGTTGATCTTCCTGCGGCTTGGGCGCATCCTGCTCCGCTGCGGCTAATTCGGCATCATGGCGCTCTGCATCAAAGACGAATTTGAAGGACATCGTCTGCGGTTCGGCTCCCGTACGTTCGATGAAGCTCCAGTAGTAAGGGCGGTTGGTCAAGTCCTTGTCTGCTTGAAGAGACAGTTTGACGGTTACGTGATGCGGCGATTTCTCCATGATCTGGCACTCGGTAATGTCGAGGTAAGCCAGCACATACTGCTGGATTTGCTCCATGGTCATGGTCATTGTTCATCAGCCTCCCATGAGTTCTGTAAGATTGGCGCCTGAAGAATCGTCCGCAGGATTCTTGCCAAGTTCATCCTTGATTTGATGCAGGGAATTGCCCAGGGAAGCAACGCGGCTGGCAATTTCCTCGTCGTTTTGCGATTCCAGCAAAATTTTGTAGATGCTCTTCTCCAAGGAATGCTCCTTCTCGAAACGCTCCAAAATGACATCAAGACTGCCGATGACCATTTCGAACATATTGATTTTCTCGTGCAGCAGGTTAAGAATATGCTCTTCAATTGTGCCTTTGGTCGATAGATTGTATATTTTTACATCGTTTTTCTGGCCCAGACGATGCACCCTGCCGATCCGCTGCTCGACCCGCATCGGATTCCAAGGCAAATCAAAATTAATCATCTGATGGCAGAACTGCAGATTGATCCCCTCGCCGCCGGCTTCGGTAGCGATCATCACCTGGGCCCGGCCGCGGAACAGGTCCATCATCCAGTCCTTCTTGCCGCGGTTCATGCCGCCCCGGTAGGGCACGGCCGTCATATTGCGCTCGCGGAAATATTTCAGCAGATATTCCTGGGTCGCCCGATATTCGGTAAACAGGATGACTTTGTCATTCATTTCCCGGATCAGCTCCATCGCCTTCTCAGCCTTGCTATTCGCCTGGATCGTCTTGATGATGCCGACCAAATCCCAAATGCGGTCGCGAAGCGGGGAATCGGGGGCAAGTTTCTTCGATAAATTGACAAGCGTAACGAATACGGCGTCCCGGCTGCTGCACACCTCCCTCTGCAACGTGACGAGCGAGAGCATGCTGCTCAGGTCTCCACCCGCTGCATGATATTGGTCTTTGACAAAGGAAGTAACGCCATCGTATAATTGCTTCTCCTCAGGCGAGAGCTCGACGTGAATGTTGCGGACGATCCGCTTTGTGAACTCTAGGTCGCCGTCGCTGCGGCGGTTGCGGATCATCACCTTGGAGAGCTCTTCCTTGAGCTTCTCCTCATTTTTGGGGATCCGCTTATCGACGACGAAGTTGGCGGCAAAATCGCCTTGCCCGCCGAGCTGGCCCGGCTTGAGCAGATTGATCAGATTGAACAGCTCGCTGAGGTCATTCTGAACCGGCGTGGCGGTGAGCAGAAGACAGTATTTTTTGCGCAGTTGGATCATGAATTGGTAGTTGGTCGTTTTTTTATTTTTCAGCTTGTGCGCTTCGTCGACGATGACCATATCGTATTCGTTGTTCAGCAGAATTTCCTTATGCGGATCGCGCTTAGCCGTATCCATGGAGGCCACGACGATATCGTTATCCCAGGAATGCTGTTTTTTCTGAGCTATGGCGGGGATGGCGAATTTCTGGTTAAGCTCGCGCACCCATTGCAGCACCAAAGAGGCCGGAACTAGGATTAGCACTTTGCGGACCAGTCCGCGAATCATATACTCTTTGAGAATCAGCCCGGCTTCGATCGTCTTGCCAAGTCCCACTTCATCGGCCAAGATCGCCCGGCCGCGCATTTCGAACAGCACCTTGCGGGCGGTCTCTGTCTGATGCGGGAGCGGCTTTACTCCGTGGATGTGAGAGAGGCAGAGAATCTCTTCAAAGCTCGATACGAGGGAGGCGTTCTCTGCCTCCATGGCGAGGTTAAACAGCTTCCAGTCGTCCCAAGGCCCGCCTTTGTCCAGGCGGCAGTTCAAATCCTCGTACCAGGAGCGGTTGAATTCGATGGGGGGACCGGCCTGCAAGGAAGAATGCAGGGAATTTGGAGGGTGCGGATTCATCATGTAAACCTCCCTTTTCTGTCATCTTCTAAATTTCGTGTAGATGTAGTATGGACGAATAAGTAGAAATTCATAACTTCGAGAGTGGTTGTGTATCTTGGCATTCTGTCGGAAAATGTCACAATCTGGCTCCGGCGGAATTATGATTTTGAAAGAACGGGCTGGCTGAAGTGGTATAAATGTGGCGTCAGGTCTGATTTGAGATAAGGATGATATGTCAGGAAACAGGCAACGCTAAAGCCATGGCAGCTGGCGGGAGGATGCAGGTCTGGCATGGAATGGTTTTCAGTTCTTTTTCAAAGGAAGAAACGAAATATAAAGGGATTCAAAGGAAAGAGGAGATCATGGGGGATAAACGCCATTAATCTGCCTTAATTTTCAGGGAAGCCAAGCTGTAATATCGAGATGTTGTATAGTATAATGGTACTCGCCCACTACATATTGTGATTTATACATATAAAGATCGTTTATGTGATGTGGATGAGGGTAATGAATAAATAAGAAAAAGGTTAGAGAACAGACAGGAATCGGCGGTATTTGTGCAGGTGTGGCATCTGCGCAGCTACCGACATTTTTTTGCGTCCAGCAGAGGAAAGATGCGGTGATAAACACTGCGACAAGAAACGACAATTAGTCTGCGGTGATGTAGAATTAGGGCGCGAATCATCATTTATGAGGAGGGTGTTTTCTTTGAAAACAGAGCAGAAGCAACGTCTGGAGGGACTTAGTGAAAAAATCTTTTTGGATCGGTACGCCTGGAAAAATCCTGATCCGAGCCACGCGAAGGTCGGCGACGTGGTCCTTGTACTGACAAAGGATGATCCGAAGTTCCCTACGAAAGAAGTAGGCGAGGTCGTAGCGCGAGAGGGGCGGACGGTTACGGTGAAGACCCGGTCCGGCGAGCTCGTGCAGTCCGATGTTGAGAAGCTGACGCTGAATATCGAGAAAACACCGGAAGAAATGTGGGATCGCCTGGCTTCTGCCATGGCCTCGGTGGAGGATACGCCAGAGCTGCAGCAGCAATGGGAAGAGAAATTCCGTTACGTGCTCGACGATTGGAAACTAGTGCCGGGCGGACGTATTGCTGCTGGCGCCGGTGCCAGCGATGAGTTGACGCTGTTCAACTGTTACGTGATTCCATCGCCGAAGGACAGCCGCGGCGGCATTATGGAGACGCTGTCCGAAATGACCGAAATTATGGCGCGCGGGGGCGGTGTTGGAATCAACCTGAGTTCGCTGCGTCCGAGAAGGGCTGTCGTCAAAGGCGTAAATGGCTCATCCAGCGGTGCTGTATCCTGGGGCGGGCTGTTCAGTTATACGACAGGTTTAATCGAGCAGGGCGGCAGCCGGCGTGGTGCGCTGATGCTAATGATTAACGACTGGCATCCGGATTTGCTGGACTTCATTACGGTTAAGCAAACGATGGGCCAAGTGACGAACGCGAATCTGTCGGTTTGCGTTAGCAATGACTTCATGAAGGCTGTGAAGGAAGATCTGGATTGGGAGCTTGTCTTCCCGGATACGACTTATGAAGATTACAATGAGGTGTGGGACGGCGACCTGGACAAATGGAAAGCTGCCGGACGGAGAGTGAATCACTTCCGTACGGTGAAGGCGCGGGAGATCTGGCATACGATCATTGAATCGGCCTGGAAATCGGCCGAGCCGGGCGTCGTATTTATGGAATACTACAATCAAATGTCGAACAGCTGGTATTTCAATCCGATCATTTGTACGAATCCGTGCGGGGAGCAAGGGCTGCCTGCTTGGGGAGTGTGCAATCTGTCGGCGATAAATCTGTCCAAATTCTATGATGAGGACAAGCATGACGTCGCATGGGACGATCTGGCGCTGACCACGCGTTATTCGGTGCGGTTCCTGGACAATGTCATCAATAAAACACCTTATCATTTCGAAGAGAACGAGAAGAACCAGAAGAATGAGCGCCGCGTAGGCCTCGGTACGATGGGGTTGGCCGAGCTGATGATTAAGCTGAACGTCCGTTACGGCAGTCCGGAATCGCTGGAATTTCTTGATAAATTATATGGCTTCATTGCGAAGGAGGCTTACCTTGCCTCGGCGGATATCGCAGGGGAGAAGGGCTCATTCCCGGCATTCGAGGCCGACAAATATCTGCAAAGCGGATTCATGAAAGTGATGACCGAGGTATATCCTGAGGTCGGTGAAGCGGTTCGCGAGAAAGGCATCCGCAACGTTACGATCATTACCCAGGCTCCTACGGGCAGTACGGGTACAATGGTTGGTACGTCCACAGGGATCGAGCCTTACTTCGCGTTCAAATATTACCGTCAGAGCCGGTTGGGCTTTGACGAGCAGTTCGTTCCGATTGCGCAGGAATGGATGGATGCTCATCCGGGCGAGAAGCTGCCAGATTATTTCGTAACGGCGATGGACCTTTCCGCCGAGGATCATATTCGCACGCAAGCGGCCATCCAGCGCTGGGTAGACAGCTCGATCTCGAAGACAGCGAACTGTCCGGCCGACTTTACAGTAGAAGAGACGAAGCGCCTGTATGAGCTGGCTTTCGATCTCGGCTGCAAGGGCGTAACGATTTACCGTGACGGCAGCCGCGATGTGCAGGTTCTGCAGACGGAGAAGAAAGACGATAAAGCGGAAGCAAATGAAAATGTAAACTCTTCGGAAAGCGGCGCTGCTGCTGGTGCTCCGGCTGGCGCTGAAGGTCCGGCAGCGGGCGCGGAGCAAACTGCGCTAAACGGACTGGATCAAACGCTGTCCGCCGGGGTGGATCCAAGCGAGAAGACGGTGTTCGATAAGCAGTATAAGAAGCGTCCGCAGGTCCTGCATGGGGCAACGTATAAAATTAATACGCCATTTGGCATGGCGTATATTACGATTAACGATTTGAACGGCATTCCGAGCGAAATCTTCCTCAATGTCGGCAAAGCGGGCTCAGACGTGTTCGCGATGGCCGAGGCTCTGGGCCGGGTATGCTCCCTGTTCCTGCGCTACGGCGATCATGGCCAGAAGGTGGAACTGCTGATCAAGCATCTGAAGGGCATTGGCGGTTCCGGCGCCATCGGCTTTGGTCCGAATCGCGTCGAGTCGATCGCGGATGCCGTTGCCAAAGCACTGGAAATCCACGTGCAGCATGGCCCGTATGACGATCATGATCCGGCTCCGGTAGCTGCGACCGTGGCTGACCACGAAGAGCAAGCAGGTGTGGGCTCTGCGGGGAGCATAACGGCTGGTGTCCAATCTGCCGGCAGCGGACATCATGGCGGCGCGCCAGCGTCCTCGCGGGACTTGTGCCCGTCCTGCGGCTCGGCCTCGCTGCTCAACGTGGAAGGCTGCAAAACCTGCGCCAACTGCGGGTATAGCAAGTGTTCGTAAGCTAGAAGGATATTCTGAGATTTGCATACTGTTGTCAGAATTGTTGAGAATATTTTCATCATTGTTGAAAGTTAATTTTCAGAATTAACGAGAAGATGTATAAGTATGCATAGATATGTAAAACGATAAAAATCCCCTTATATTTATGGGGATTTTTATCGTTTTAAGTTGTAATACTAATTATAAATTGAAGGCAGAGAACGTTGAGAAGATGGAAAGCAGATGCTGAATAAAGCAGTCGAAATGAAGAAGGTTGTATAACAAATAGTGGATAATACTTACTTATTAACAAATGGATTTACAGAGAAGAGTGATTAAGCGGCAAAGAATTATAATCCGCAAATGCATGTAGATTTGCTTTTTGGATTGAATATTAAATTTTACTCTTGCAAAATCAGCTTAATCATCATAAAATCTAATGTACGTTAGTTAGATTATATTGAAAAGGGGTGTTTAAAGATCGTAATATTTAACAACAATACGATAAAAATTTTTATATAAAAAATCTAACGATCATTAGTTAGATTTAGAATTTTAAAAAAGGAGAGGTTATCATGGCATGGCTGTACTTAATTATTGGTGGAATACTTGAAGTAGGTTGGGCACTTGGTCTAGGCTTTTCAGAAGGGTTTACAAGAATAGATATAGTTATTCCGACAGTTATATTATTAGTCCTTAGTTGGTGGTTTTTCGCTAAAACATTAAAAATACTTCCCGTATCGACGGCTTATGCAGTATTCACTGGTTTGGGTGCTTTTGGTACGGCTTTAGTGGGCATGACATTTTTAGGAGATCCCGTGAGTCCAGCCAAGATTATGCTAGTTGTTTTATTAATTAGCTGTATTATCGGACTAAAATTAGTTACGGACGAACCAAAAGAAGAAGAAAGTGCAAGGGGGAATGTGTAATATGTATTGGTTATGTTTAATATTAGCTGGATTGTTTGAAGTTGGAGGTATTATTAATCTGAAGTTAGCGGAAGGATTTACAAAATTAAAGCCAACCATCTTTTTTATTGTATTTTTATGTTTAAGTTTTTTCTTTCTTTCCGTCTCATTAATCGAAATACCCATTAGTATAGGTTATGGTATATGGACTGGAGTAGGCGCGTCAGGAAGTGTTCTGCTTGGGATGTTTTTGTTTAAAGAACCGAAAAATGCGAAGAAACTTATTTTAGTTGCAGGAATTATTTTTAGCATAGTAAGCTTAAAATTGATATCCTGATGAATGCAAATAAAATGAGGTGAAAAGTGAATTGAAAAAGGGAGAAAAAACGAAAAGAAGGATACTAGAACAAGGTTTAAAGCTGTTTTCCTCGTATGGTTACGAGGAAACAGCACTTAAAGATATAGCTGAAAATGTAAACATTAAAACCCCTTCGATTTATGCTTATTTTGAAAGTAAGCAAGATCTTTTTGAACATATTGTAAGTTTTGTTATTGAAGATTATTTAAAGTTTATCGAACAACAATTTTATGTGATAGAAAATTTTCCGTTAGAAAAAAAATTATATCATGTTTTAGTTGAATTGAATAAATACTATTATATGAATGATAAAGGTTCTTTTCTCAAAAGGTATGGGATTTACCCTCCAGATAATTTTAAAGAACTTATAACAGCCCAAAATAAGAAGGTAGAAGAAGGGATTAGAGAACTTGTTTTCTCCATCTTAAGAAACACCGAAGAGCATGAGCTCATCCATGAGGAGATCATCGTTACTTCTTTTACAATCATATTAGACGGTATGCTTTTCCATATGATGAGTTCTCCTTATCAAGAATATGAACGCAGATTAAATATGATCTGGTCTGTATTTTGGAAGGGTATCCATGCTTGATTATCGGCTTCCCTGAATTTATTAAAGGGGTATAAGAAAAGAAACAATAGGGAAATATGTATATTGCTGAAGAACTGAATCTTTCTAATAAAGAGGTACCGGTATGTCTGTATATTTAATTCCAATAAAAATCGCATTTATTTTATTTAGTGCATTCAGCTTTTTTCTTATTATCCCTTGGTTAATTTATAGTTATAGAAAATATGGTTATTTAAGTCTTTGGGCTTCAATAGTGGCTTATTCCTTTACTTTCTATATGTTATCGGCTTTATTTTTAGTTCTATTGCCTCTTCCGGTTACTCGAAATACATGTGCTTTGCAATCACCTGATACGGTGCATTATAATCTGGTCCCTTTTAATTTCATTAGGGATATTATTAATAGCGGTTCCGTTGTTTGGTCACAGCCATCCACCTATGTTAGATTACTAACGCAAAGTGCATTTTTGCAGGCGGTATTCAATTTCCTATTGTTGCTGCCTCTAGGTGTTTATCTAAGGTATTTTTTCCAACAGAAACGATTTTGGAAGAGAGCACTTGGTTTTGGATTTGCTTTATCTCTTTTTTTTGAGACAACACAAATAACAGGTATTTATGGGATCTATAATTGCCCATATCGTATCTTTGATGTGGATGATCTTATATTAAATAGTACTGGTGCTTTGTTTGGATTTGTCATTGCTCCTGTCCTGCTTGCTCTATTTCCATCTCGAAAGAGCCTTATTGCTAAGGGAGAAAAAATGCAAGAAAATTCTCTCGTACCTCCTTTGTCGCAATTGCTGGCTGTATTTATAGACTATCTATTGATAAAGATTAGTTGGAACCTTACAGTTGGACTTTTTACAACAAGTGGATTCGCAGAATTTGTTTATAAAACGACTTGCTTTTTTATTCTGTTCTTTGTAGTTCCATTGATTTGGGAGGGAAAAACAATTGGAACAAATATACTGCATTTTAAACTAATTCATGTTGATGGTGAAGCACCTCCGTGGCAGTCCGTGCTGAAAAGGTCCTTTGCGCTGTATTTACCTTTGGCAACATCATGGGCCCTAAATATATTTTCTGGTATTGAGTTAGATATAACTCTTAATCCCTATCACGTATGGATCACTATGATTATACTTGCGTTTCTCATCATGATGTGGGCCGTATTATTTATCCATATTGTATTCATCTTAATTAAAAGAGGGAGACGGAACTTTTACTTTGACTATGTAGCTGATTTAGTACCAAGGAAAAAATAAATCTTTTGTTATATTATCCGATTTCTATGGAATTGTGCTATTTTAAACGTTCCACAATTCTTGAAATTCCTTACACCTACTTAAAAGATCTGTAAGGGATCCTATGTCCACGATTTTTCCATCTTTCAATACAATGATTTGATCGGCGTATTGAAGGCATTCTCTCCTATTGGAGGAAATTAAGAAGGTTTTATTCGACAATTCCTTAATTCTTGCCCACATTTTTTGTTCTGTTACTACATCCACTGCACTTGAAATGTCATCCATAACATAAAGATCGGCATCTCGGGCAAACATACGCGCGAGAGCGGTACGTTGAATTTGTCCTCCCGAAAGCTTTACACCGTTAGGACCAATTTGAGTATCGAGCCCATTGTTGAATTCCGGTACATCCTCTTCGAGAACAGCTGTATAAATTGCTCGGTCGATGACGTTGTCGCCATGCATGCCTAAAATTATATTCTCTTTAATGGTATCGCTAAACAGGATCGGTGTTTGCGGTGTGTATGAACTTTTTGGCGGCACAAAAAAGGAGTGCGGCGTCTTGATGATATCGCCATTCCATTTAATTTCTCCGCTTTGCATAGGTAAATGCCCAAGTATGGTACGAAGTAATGTCGTCTTTCCTGACCCTACTTTGCCAGCGATAACGGTGATGCTACCTTTTGGCAACCTAAAACTAACATCGAAAATTCCTTTTTCGGATTCTTTAAACTGATATGACAATGAGTGAATTTCAAGAAGTAGAAGGGGATCGTGTTTATCAACCTTGACCTCACTAACATTCTCAGTTTTGAGCGATTGATGCTTTACCAATGCAGACTCGGTTTGTGGCGAGAAGAACTGTGCCATTCTTGAAAATGAGATGCCGGCTTGTCGATAGGAAGCTAGGAACACTCCGAAAAACTGAGTTGATTCTGTAATAAAAGCTAGATAATATACAAACAATGAAAAATCGCCGATCGAAATCGTTCCACTTTGAATGTCTCCGGCGGATACTATTAAGATTAGACCAGTACCAATGCTTACTGTATTTGATGCTAATAAATTTAAGAACGAAGAAAACATTTTGTCTTTAATCATGAAGCCTTTACGCTCATCGTTCAGTTTGGTGAATCTGTCAACTACCCGTTGTTCAGCTTGGAACGATTGGATAACCGGTGTCAATTCTGCGATTTCTCCAACAAAAGAGGCAAGTTCGGTAGAAGAGTTCCTGCTCGCATGGCGGTATTTTTTCAATTTGCGGTTCGACAAGTTGGATACGGTAATAATAAAAATTAAAGGTAAGAAGATTAACAAGGTGATTTTACTGCTGATCGTAAAGAGAAGTATGAACGAAAACATTGAGAAAATCACTTTGCCTGTGACATCAAGAGTCCAACTAATGGAGGTTTCTATTTGATCCGCATCTTCACGGAATTTAATGATGGTGTCGCCTACCGAGTTTTTCTCGGAATTGGATGTGATTAACTGCTCCAGCATATTCCTTCGCAATAAAGAACTCATGGAGAAGCGGTGATGGACATCTGTTAATCCTCCGCAAATCAGTAAAACAATTCTTGCGAGCGCTGTTGCCAGCAGGAGCGCAGTAAGCATCCAAACATGTGAATTCAATGTCAATTCATTGGCTAACGTATCGAGCAGCTTACTTATGATTAGGCCTGGGATGATAGGTCCATAATGGATAAGAATCCATACGATTCCGTTTAATGTATATAACCAAGGGCGATAGCGGATCATTGTCCACATATATTGATAAGTCTTCATATCAACACTTCCATTCCGCCGGTAATCAATAATTTGTGGTACTGTGAATGTATGTCTCTTGCCAGTGCATCGCGAGAACCAAACTCGACGATTTTGCCTCGTTCAACAATCATAATTTTGTCGGTTTTTTCGACCGTTGCTAAACGGTGTGTAATGATTATTGCTGTTCGATTATGTAAAAGCCTAGTAGTTGCGCAATGTATTAAAAATTCAGTAGCGGGATCTAGCTTTGACGATGCTTCATCTAGAATCACAACCCTAGGATTGATCAAAAATACACGCATCAAGGAGATTAATTGCGCTTCGCCAGCCGAGACACCAATGCCATTATTCAATAACGGAGTATCAAGGCCTTGGGGTAATGATTTATACCATTTCGTTAATGCTAATTCTTCAATTAACCGATGGATGCGGTCATCGGTTATGCTTGGATCAAACACGGATAAATTATTGCGTAAAGTAGAACGGAACAACTTGACGTCTTGTGTAACTATCCCTACAGATTTTCTTAGTGATCGTAACGAAATATCACGAAGGTCAATACCGTCTATCTTCACACTGCCTTCGGTAGGGTCGTAGAATCGGAGCAGCAGTTTTGTTAACGTGGATTTACCGCTGCCAGTTCGCCCTAACAAACCTAGTTTTGTATTTGGTTCTAAATAAAAATCGATTCCGTTTAAGATGATTTGATTATCTTCATAACGAAATATGACATTCTCGAATTCAACAGAAGCACTAACCTCATGTTCAAGCTCTTTGTGACCAAATGTCATAGGCTGAATATCTAATATCTCTTTTACCCTGTGGATGCTTGCATCTGCCTTTTGCCATTCCTCAAATTGCAGTCGGATACTCTCAATTGGCTGTACAAGGAGATTCGTAAAATTAAAAATCATAAATAGCGTACCCATTGTAATTTGATTTGTGCTTAATAAGTAAGCGCCGATTATAAATGAGATCATATTACCGATTGAGAATAACAATAAAGAAGTAGACTGTATCAAGTATCTGCTTAATTTGACAGCAATGCTCGCCGACAAAAGTTTATGGAGAAAACTATAAAACCGCTTCATTACAAACGGACTAGATCCATTCGAGCGAATATCCTCCAATCCGACAAAATACTCTGTAATAAAGCCGTAGAAATGCCCATAAGTAGCTCGTAACTTTTGAAAATAAGGAATTCCTACTTGTCTAGCCTTTGATAGCAAAAATAGAGCTGAAACTGTAAATATAGCAAGAAGAGTGCCGATTCTCCAATCCAAGAAGAACATGATGCCGTTAATACCAACGATTAAAAGAATATTTCCTAATAACTCAATAAATAAGTTCGAGAAAAAACCTTGTAAAACGTTAACATCTCCATCGATCCGTTCGATAATTTCGCCCGATGTATATTTTTTTTGATGAACCATACCAAGCTTTAAGTAATGTGAAGCCAATTTTGTACGTAGGGAATTGGTTGATCTCCACCCAAGCGTCTCCCCGACATATGTAATTAGAAGAGAAACAAGCTGTTGTGATAAAGCGACTCCTGTATAACCGACGGCAATGAGTATCAAATATTGATAGGGCTTTTGTGAATAAGCCCCGTCTATAAAGTCCCGAAGCAAATAAGGATTGTAGAGCTGTAGCCCGATGTTTATTAATACAACTATGAACAGCATGATATATTTTGCTAAAAGCGGCCGGAAAAATTGGATGAAAAAATCGCTGTATTTAATCGAGCCTTTACTCTTCAACATAATCCACCTCCTTGTCCCAATGAAGTTCATTCCCGCGCCAGCTGCTAAAGGCACCGTAACTTGCCATTGTTGATATTAAGTCGGGGAGAAGTTTGATTTGTTTAACGAGAAAGTCAATATATAGATGGCTTTGAAGAGAACGATCATAAAACCATGACTCCGGTATTTCATCCAACCAATCTTTTATTTGAGAGGCAGTTAAGGAGCAAATATGATTGTAAACGCTCACAAAACTATGGTTGGAGGAATCAGAAACATCAATATGCTGATCAAATGCTCGAAATACTTCTCCTAATCCACACATTGCATAGCGTTTGCCGCTTGAAACCATTAATTTTCTGTAGAAAATAGTTTTATACTGCTCATTATCGCCGGCTAGTTTCATCGCATTGAGTTTTGAGCTCCCCTCCCATGTATATCCCCAGAAGCAATCGCCCTGATCAATAATTTGCAATAGGCGGTGTTCCCCTTGTTTGCTAACTATAAGGTTTTCGCCATTTCCAAACCGGTCGAAATTAGCGGTTAACAGGTCAAGCGCAACGATTTTCGGTATGTCGTCGGTATTATGAAGATCTGATAAGAACTGCATCCAAGATTGCTTGAGTCGGGTACCATCCCGTATGTTATCTTCAATATCCGGGATCCATTCGCTGGCAAAGTAGAGGCCACTGCGATAAGCCTCTTGATACTGAACTGGAAGTATGGATGAGTCCAACTTAGCTACGACTGCGGTCGGTACTTTGATGCCGAGATATTTGGCCAAGTGAAAAACTAAAATTTCTTGTATCATGACAGCATTCCAATGCTCCCATAACTGTTTGGTTTGATTAAAAATATAAGGCGTCTTAATCACATACTTCATGTTATCATCGGCAACAACTGCGAGAGGTTTACTCTGTCCGCTGCCTAAATCATGTGAAAATTGGCGGACCGCAACATGTTTAAGCATATAACCTCCTGAAAAATTGTAAATTTACAAAACCTTAACAATTCGTTGACAAAAGACAATGAGTATTGTAGCATGTAGTCGAACAGATTACCATATATAACTTATGTTGTATTTTTTTATTAAAAGGGTCTAAAGAAGGAATTTCGTTAGAATGATGACTATGAAATCATTACTATTGTCAAAGGGGCCACGGAATGATGATGGTTAGTGAACGCACATTATCGGAGGATACAAATAGGTATAAAGAATACGATAATTACGCATGGTTTTGGAACAAATACTGGGGGCGAACGTCGGCAAGGCGGGTACTTCCAATAGTAAAAGAATTAGTTCTGGGAAAGCAGCCTCAGGGAATTCGCGTCTTAGATGTTTGTTGCGGATCGGGGCAGTTGGCGAAGATTTTGTCTAAAGACGGGTATCAGCTGTCTGGGATTGATGGCTCATCCGATATGATTCAACTAGCGTCTCAAAATTGTACAGATGGAAACTTTGTCGTGGGTGACATCAGAGTCCCGTTCCCTTTTCAAGAAAAATTCCATGTAGCATGTTCATTCTACGATAGCTTAAATCATATTCTATGCCTGGAAGATCTTGCAAGCGCTTTCGAAAGCGTTTATGGGGTATTAGAAAATAACGGTGTGTTTATTTTCGACTTAAACATGGAAGATGGCTTTAAAAGCAGATGGAATAATCGTCTGAATCAAATTGTCCAACAGGATTATGTTTGCATAGAACACTTTAGATATAACGGAGATAGAAGAATTGGAACTAACAATGTAACTTTATTCCTACTGCAGGATGAGTGGGTGAGGAAAGACGTCTGTATTGTAGAGAAGTGTTATACTCAATCAGAAATCATAGAAGAGCTTAGCAGAGTCGGATTTACAAACATAAACATGTTCGAATCGTCTGAAACGTTCAATTTGGTTGATGACCAAGGGCGATACTATTTTGTTTGTGAAAAGAAATAGTTCTAGCGATCGGTAAATAATATTATAGGGGGTCAAGCATGGACTTAATGTACTACAGTGAATTGCCCGGTTTTTTGGAGAACGAAAACTCTTTACATAAGATAGACAGTATTTCCAAGTTGTCCGAAAAGTATCATTTTACCGGGACTTTGATATTCCATCATCACGGATCGATGGATCCTTGGTTTTTGGCTTCTCGAGTATTACATACGACAACAAAACTCCTCCCGTTAGTTGCTACGCAGCCCTATTCTATTCCACCTTTCAGTTTAGTGAAAACGCTCTCGACAATCTCGAATCTACTTCATAGAAAAGTGAATTTAAACCTCATTACCGGTGTCAGTGAAATGGAACTGTCAAGTGTACATCAGGCGACGGATCCAACGATGAAATATGCAAGACTGGAGGAGTATATTCAAGTTTTAAAAGGGCTATTGCATTCTAAGGAGCCTCTTACCTTCGATGGCAGCTATTATAAGTTTAATAAGCTAAGATTAGCTCCGTATATTCGACAAGAGCATATTCCAGAATTATTTGTGCCGGGTTCCTCGAAGGACAGTATCCGAATCGCACAGGCGCATGGCGATACAGCTTTATTGAGACCAGCCCCAATACATACATTTAAGGAGGAGTATTGTAGTAGATTCATCACGGATTCCGTTAATTTAGGGATAAGAATCTCGGTGATTAGCAGATCCAATTCAGCAGAGGCATGGGAAGCTGCTCGCCGTAAGTTTCCAGCTAATCGATCAGGAGTCGTAAAGGCTAAAATAAGGAAAAATATGTTATCTCACAATACAAAGCTAATGGCAGAACTAGCTCTATCAGGTGAAGTTTACGACAACATCTATTGGATGGGGGCATATCTCAATGGGTTAACGGAGGATCCCTTCCTCGTAGGGAGCTATGAAGAATTAGCAGCGTATTTGCAACAATATGTTGACTGCGGGGTAACAACGTTTCTCTTCGGTGATTTGAACACCGAAGAAGATTTTATTCATATCAATAAAACGTTGAAAATGCTTGAAGCACCACGAAAAGAGGCGATTAGTTGATTCGTAGGGATGGTCATACGCACACCCACTTCTGCTTTCATGGTTCTGGTGAGCATGCAGAACGGTTTGTTCAACAGGCAGTTCAGAAGGGATTTAACCAGTACAGTTTCACAGAACACTCCCCGTTGCCCGAGAAACTGGTGAAGTCATTGCCAAACGACCGTGATTATGTGAATGCCCTGGCAATGAAATATGGTGATATTGACAACTATTTGGAAATGTGCGAAGGGCTGCGAAATAAGTATAGCTCAACTATTGATTTAATGATTGGACTTGAGCTTGATTTCATACAAGGAATGGAATCATTTGCCCGAGAGTTATTGGATCAGTATGGTCATAGAATGCAGGATAGTATCCTGTCCGTACATTTTCTAATAGGAAAGAATGGTTGGAGATGTGTCGATTCAAACCCCATCGATTTTAAGGAGGGATTGATCGACTATTACGGGAGTGTCGAGAACGTATATCATGCGTACTTTGATGCAGTGGAAGAAAGTATTGATGCGGACTTAGGTCCTTACAAACCAAAACGAATCTCTCATCTTACCTTGGTAGAAAAATTCAAGAGAATATATCCGCTAAAAAATCAAGATGCGTGCCGGGACAGGATAGTAAAATTGTTAAAAAAAATCAAAGCCAAAAATTACGAGCTGGATGTTAATGTAGCGGGTTTATACAAGCCTCATTGCGGGGACACGTATCCTTCCGAGTGGATTGTTGAAGAAGCATTAACACTAGGAATTCCATTAGTATACGGTTCAGATAGTCACAGTGTTGTAGATGTAGGCAGGTCATATGATCTATATGAAAAATTTATAGGAGGGTTACATTAACGATGAATCATGTACAAGATATTGAGAGCCAAGTGAAGGCGATTTTATTCAACCTTTTCAGCAACAGCAACCCGGATGATATAACTAATCAAACCGATCTTTATGATATTGGTTTGGATTCGTTAAATGCGATTCAACTTATTGTGCAATTAGAAGATGCTTTTGGTATATCAATTGATGACGATGAACTGTTGTACGAAAATTTCAACACCATACCTAAAATTGTTGACATAGTAAAAAGCAAACTCGTAATAGAAAACAACGCGATCTAGGCAATCTATGAAAAGAGTAATGGGGGATCACGTTATATGATCAAATTTGTGCATGATATTCTGGAACGGTCTAGTCGACAGCATCCTACAAAATGTGCGCTTCAAGCGGGTTCAAATTATTATACTTATCAGGACATAAATTCCGAAGTCATTCGCTTTGAAACTTACTTGCGTAATCAAGGAGTTACAAAGGGTGATCGAATTATCATTTTGCTCCCTAATAGTTTTCTATCGGTTGTTTCCATATTCTCGTCATCTAGGTTAGGGGCGGTTTTCGTTCATCTCAATGAAGAAATTGTCACTCAGAACTTAAAGCATATTATCGAAGATTGCGAACCGAAAGTGATCGTTACGAATACAAAAAATAAAGCAAAGCACTCCCTTCCGTGGCATCGATTCATCGTAGTTGAAGAAGAGTTATATGATTGCACTGTACCATCGAATCAAATAAGCTCCGAAGTCACAACTCATATCGAAGAGGGGGACTTGGTTTGCCTAATTTACACATCGGGAAGTACAGGTAAGCCTAAGGCAGTCATGTCATCGCATGCCAATGTAACCTTTGCCGCTAATGCGATTCAGAATTGCCTTCATGTGAAAGAACAAGACATCATTGGGCTATTTTTGCCTTTTTCCTTCGATTATGGAATGTACCAGATTTTCCTGACGTTCCAAGTGGGAGCCAAGCTTGTGTTATTTCCAATAGAAACTGCCGGTTTGAAGATGATTAAATCGATTCATGAATTTGGTATTACGGGCTTGCCTATCGTTCCATCTATGGTCCAATCTATATCGGCTCAATTCAATAGGGAAAACCGGCCGGTTAACAGCTTGAGGTTCATTACAAGCACCGGCGAGAAGCTCAAGAGAGCAAATATACATCAATTGCTTACCATGTTTCCCCAGTTACTCTTATATTCCATGTACGGTCTTACAGAATGCAAGAGAGTATCGATATTGCCATCCGAAGAGATTATTGAAAAAATCGATTCCATCGGAAAACCTCTGCCCGGAACCGAGTGCATGATTATTAATAGGGATGGGGAGAAACTGCCTCCAAACGAAATTGGTGAATTAGTCGTTAAGGGACCGCATGTGATGAAAGGCTATTGGAACAATAGTAATAAAAATACAAAAATTAACTTTGGCACATGGAACGATGAAAATGTCTTGTATACAGGTGATATGTGTAGTATAGATGAACACGGTTACCTCTATTTCCATGGTAGAGAGGATGATATTTTCAAAAAGAACGGTTATCGGATCAGTTCAATTGACGTCGAGACAGCGGCAATGGAAATTCCGAATGTCGTCCAAGCCGCTTTAGTTGTAGCTGAAGAAGTCACTTGTTTATTCGTTGTAACCAATCTTTCTGAGAATGATCTCCGTAAAGAGCTAAGCGAACGAATTGATAAATATGCGATGCCTAACAAAATTAATATCGTGCCTTCATTACCTTTAACATCACACAGCAAGGTAGATAAGAAGAAACTTAAAACCTTCTTTAGCGAAGTCTAGAGTCAAGATGTCAAGGTCATGATGCTAGAAGGAGCGTAATTATGGATTTACAACACTTGGTTAGTAAGTACGGTAGTCCGTTATATACATACGATTTGGCTGAATTGAAGTCGGCCTTTAAGAGATTATTCAATTCGTTACCCGACGGTTCCATATTATTTTATTCATTAAAAGCAAATCCAAATCCTTATATAGTCAAAGAATTAGTAAAGCAGGGTTGCCGTTGTGAGGTCTCTTCAATAGCAGAGTTAAGAGTAGCCTTGCAAGCAGGAGGTATAGCGGAACAAATATTATATACCGGGCCGGCCAAAACGAACAATGAAATGGAAGAAGCACTCAAACTTGGCGTAATTAAGTATTCATGTGAATCGACGAATGAACTGAACAAACTTTCACGTTTGGCTGATAAACACCGGAAGAAGGTTCAAGTCATCTTACGTGTGAACCCTAATCATAAATATCTTCGCTCTAGTTTGTCTATGACCGGTGTAGCGTCTCAGTTCGGCATTGATGAAAACAAAGTCGCGGAAATACCTCTTGAGTTTATCTCTTCTCCCTATATGGATATTATTGGGTTCCATGTGTTTAATGGCACCAACTCGAATGACGTTAACAGCATGATCTCGTCCTTCACATACTCCATACAGATGGCTAAACGATTATCGGAACAACTAGGAATCAGTCTTAAGTTTTTGGACCTTGGCGGGGGATTTGGGCATCCGTACGCTAAAAAAGGGAATTCCGCAGACTTTTCTTCTATTAAGACAGAGATTAGTGCTGTTCTCGATCTGGAACTTGCCGATTGGAGGCAGCAATTACCGGAAATCGCTTTCGAGTCTGGAAGAAATTTGGTTGCGGCGTGTGGCCAATATGTGTGCACAGTTGAAGAAATTAAGGAGAGTAAGGGTGAAAAATTTATTATCCTTGACGGTGGAATTAACCACTTAGGCGGGATGTCAGGTTTGGGAAGAATGCAAAAGTTTGATATGGATTATATTTGCCAGAATGATCATGCTTCTACTGACACGATTTCCGCAGCCATGGTAGGTCCCTTGTGTACCCCATTAGACTTGCTGAGAAGAAGCCAAGAAACTCAAAGCCTATGCGTTCAAGACATTATTGTCATTCCTAACGTTGGCGCTTACGGATTGACGGCTAGTTTAATGGGTTTTTTAAGTAGAGAAACTCCGGTTGAGGTCATTTATGAGGATCATACTGTTTGTAATGCGACTCAAATTATTCTGAATCGACAGACCATCGACAATAAAAAGGGGTGAAGGCAACTTTGGATTCAGTAAAGTTACCTATTTGCATGCCGACGGTTAGAGGCTACCTTAATCATGCCTATCAGCTATCCATTCTAGAACATATAGAAGAAGCAAAAGTATGGATTTACATGAACTATATCCAATTAGTATCTGAGATCGGCAATAGCCAGTTTCCAGTTACCTATTATTTACCTGATTATATAGGTTACAACTGGAGTATATTAACCCCTTGGTTTGATTACCAAGTTATTACTAGAGATTTCGTAGTTGAGCACAATTTGGATTTTCATAAACTTATTAAGAATGCTTTTAGTACGAAGCAATATGTATTTTTATATGTAAATAATAAATATATACCCAATACACCTGCAGCAATAAGTCAGACAGACAACAATCACCATATTTTACTGCATGGATATGATGCAGCTACTGAAGAAGTATATTTTCAAGGCTACGATTCGAGGCGGCAGTTTACAGAAAGGGTAATCCATATTGATCAGCTGAAGATAGCGTATTTTAACAATAAATATGACTATGAACGGTATGAGAATCGGATGTTTCTGCTGAAAGTGCGAGAGGACGAAGGGTTTAAACTGGATTTGGACATCAGCCATATTATTGATCAACTGATTTCGTTCAGAGATTCTAAAAGAGTGATCCATAATGTTTTTGATTACCATTCCGACTTTAAGTATCGTTACGGCCTAAACGTCTACGATAGTCTGCTTGAAAATCTTAGGCAGTTTATAAACGGGAATACGGAACAATTAAGGACAAAATTAACAATACCATTGCATGTTATCATGGAGCATAAGCATTTGATGGTCAAACGATTGAGATTTATTGAAAAGTGTTACCCGGATATCAATCTCAAAGAGTCTATAGACGATATGATGTTGTTGAAAACAACGTTCGAGAAGCTAAGAAATCTAACACAGAAATTTGAGGTAACCGGTAATAAAGAAATCATTCATAGAATGGTTTGCACGATCGAAGAGACAGGAGAAAAAGAGTATAGCATGTTAACTAAGTTAATTCATAGTTTATCATAATGATAATCTAGAGGAGTGTTCTTAGGGATATTGACGAAGAACAAATGAACACTGTGTTAATTAGTGGTGCTATGCCGATTGAGTATCGGTAAATGTCGTCGATAGTGCTCTCGGAAATATGGACTTTCTCTTTTATGGTTAACGGTCAGGGAGCATTCAATGCATCTGACCGTTTTTTTGGTTGAAAAATGCTCTAATCCTGTTTACGTTCATGATCTAGTTCATGCTGAACAACTTTCTCATGAATCTTAGACTCCAATACCTCTAAAACTTCGTCATCAAGTTTCTGGTGAGGCTGGGGATGGAACCAGTGAACCTCTCCTTTATGAACAAACCCTTTGTATTCATTTCCCTGCATCTGCAAAGAAAATTGCTTGCGCTCATGAGGGGTATCTTCAAATAAAGGTTTTATTTTTTCAAAATCTTGAATATCATTCGAAACTCCATGATGTCTTATTAATGAGTATATGGCAGATTCAATTCGCTTTACTCTACTTTCATCCATCGTTTGCTTGGGGTGTGGGTTAAACCAGATAATCTCATCGCCATGAAAATGTCCCTTGAATTCTTCGCCATCCACTTTAAAAGTGAATTCAAGCAGCTCATGTGCATGATTCTCAAACATCGCTTCAACTTGGAAATCCTCAAGTTCTGGCAATGGGTTCATATCTTCAGTCAAATTCTTCGTCTCCCTTCAAGAAAGTTTAACGGTTTGTTGCCTATGATCCTGAGGACTTATCGGTCTGCGAAAAAAGGCTGTCACCCTGATTATTTACCAATTAGGGCGCAAATATTCTGATAGAGGTCGACAGCCCGGTGATGGAGGCATCAACCGGGCTGTCTGATTTACTATTAGTCCAATACTGCGGTCATATGCGCCTTCGTGACCGACCAGTGGGAGGTGGTCCAGTATTTGGCTTTATCCTTGATAAATATAATTTGGGGCGACTCATGCTTAACATTCAAATCCTCGGCAATTTGGTTTGACACCGGACGGGATTCGATAACCTTCACTAGCGTATAATCCAAATCTGGATTGGGCGCATCCTGCAAATATTGCTCATATTCATGAAGCGCATTGGAGCTAACAGGACAAGTTGTGCTATGTTTTAAAATCACCTGTCCGCGCTCTGTTGATTTAGCCAACATTTCATTCCACTCTTCAAGTGTCGTTATTTCTCTCCAGTTCATACAAGTACACTCTCCTCGGTAGCCGTATTTTTAAGCATAATTATTCTTCGAATGATTGAATTTTAACATGATCGCGCCTGTAGTCAAGTTAGAGACCACACTTCGGAGGGATTACTCCTTTTGTCGTTTCTGGCAAACACGGAGGTTTATATGAAAGTAGTCATTCTCGCGGGAGGGTTCGGAACTCGCATAAGCGAAGAATCGCATTTACGTCCTAAGCCGATGATAGAGATCGGCGATGCACCGATTTTGTGGCATATTATGAAGATTTACTCTCATTACGGCTTCAACGAATTCATCATTTGTTGCGGATACAAGGGGTATATGATTAAAGAATACTTCGCCAACTATTATTTACACCGCAGCGATATGACATTTGATTTTACTGACGAGAACAAGATGATTGTACACGCGAATGTCGCGGAGCCGTGGAAAGTCACCGTCGTGGATACGGGATTGCATACACAGACCGGCGGACGTATTAAGCGTATCGCGCCCTATGTTGGCAATGAGCGGTTTATGATGACCTACGGCGACGGAGTTAGTGACATTGATTTATCAAACTGGTACAAACACACGAAAAGTCAGGTAAGACCGTCACATTATCGGCGATTCAACCAGGCGGGCGGTTTGGCATTCTGAGCATCAACGACCGAGACGGGACAATTACTGGCTTTCACGAAAAAGTGCAGGAGGACGGTGTTTGGATAAACGCAGGGTTCATGGTGATGGAACCTGAAGTCTTTGATTATATCGATGGAGATTCAACGATTTTTGAGCGCAGCCCGCTTGAGCGCTTGAGCGCAAATGGCAAGCTCGGTGTATATAAGCATAATAAATTCTGGGCCTGCATGGATACGGCGCGGGATAAAAGCGCGCTCGAAGCTGATTGGGCAAACGGCAATGCGAAGTGGAAAGTGTGGGAGGAATAATATCCTATTGATTGCATCTATTTTTGAACCTTGACAAGAACCCCTTCCAATAAAACAAGTTATAGAGCGAACAGTTTAGTTCGTCTATAACTTGTTTCCGGGAAAAGGCTGGAATCGAATTACGCCAAAACAAATAGGGACGGATTCACGATAACATTGTTCCTGTTTTCTAATTCCTATTTATAACAAGATATTTGTTGCCCCACCATCAACAACAAATTCTGCTCCTGTTGAGAAGGAGGAGTCATCAGATGCAAGGAATAGTACAAGTTGTGCTACTTCCTTCGGATTTCCCATTCTTCCTAATGGATATGCGGCATCTAATTCCTCTTTAGAAGCGTGTGTGACTTCTGACGCGTATTCTGCCATACCTGTTGTGATGTAACCAGGATGAATGGAGTTAATGCGAATTCCTCTTGATGCATATTCCGCAGCTGCATCTTTCGTCATAACTCGTACAGCTCCTTTACTTGCGCCGTAAAGCAGATGACCAGGAGCTCCCATTAGACCGGCAATGGAGGAAGCGTTAATAACAGAGCCTTTATTCTGCTTCTCCATTACTGGAAGAACGTGTTTCAATCCAAGGAATACACCGGTGACATTAATCCCCATGAGTTTATTCCATGTATCCAGCTCAATTTCAGGAATCGGCTTGATAATATAAATGCCTGCATTGTTAAACAGAACATCAATTTTACCGAATTTTTCTGTTGATTGGGACACGACATTTTTCCAGTCCCCCTCGTTGCTAACATCATGTTTAATGAAGAGTGCATCTTCGTTAATCGCCTTTATTTCCTGCAAGGCCTTCTCGCCTTCATTTTCGTTGACATCTGTAATGACTACTTTTGCTCCCTCTTTTGCAAACAGTAATGCCGTCTGTCTCCCAATCCCAGCAGCGCCGCCTGTAATGATTGCAACTTTATCAACTAATTTTTCCATACTTAGACCTCCCAGTGAAATCCTGATGATTGTTATTTTCTTATCTTGCTTCATACGAACAAGAACAATACTGATAAAAAAATATTCGTATCAATTAAGGAGGATTCCATCATTAAATAAACCAACTTTTGTTAACTGATCCCTATGGGTAAACACAGTTATAAAAAAGATAAATTTAAGGCCACGGAGTAATCCGTGGCCAGAGGTAAGCAAATACTTATTATCCATATAATCAAAGATACATATCATACCCGTTCAGCTTTTGACTTGTAAATTTGGCATCTGTTGTAGCTGATCATGTTCGGAACGATCCAAATGAGCAAGCCCCCATTCATGCATCATGAACAATACAGGCTTTAATGTTTCTCCATACCCGGTGACGGAGTATTCAACTTTAGGCGGTACCTGCGGGTGAACAATGCGTCGAATTAGGCCCTGTTCCTCCAGCTCTCTTAACTGACTGGTGAGCATTTTTTGCGTAATCGATGGAATAAGCTGCTTCAATTCACTGAACCGTTTGGTCCCCGCCGTAGAGCAGGTGCAGTAAAATAATGGACTTCCACTTACCTGAGATGATACTTAGTGTTTTTTCTACTTTGCATAAGGATGGTACGACCTTCATTACCTTCACCTCACCTCTTTTGTAGTATCATTTAGGATACAATACCACTTTATTGTGCGTACTTTCACCTGAGAAAGTTCGATATTATAATGACCCCAGTAGCGATCGCAACTACTTAACATATAGGGGTGAAGGAAATGAATAAAACAGTATCAGGCGGCTTACTGATGGCTGCTCTCTTTTTGGCTGCACTTAATTTAAGATTGTCCATTAACTCTATTTCACCGATATTGGAGTCGATCCGGAATGAGTTAAACATGAGCGCTTCGCTGGCAAGCTTGCTCACAACAATTCCCGTACTCTGTATGGGGATCTTCTCGCCGTTGGCCGCTAAAATTAGCGGCCGCTGGGGACTGGAGCGTGTGATCAGTTGGTCTTTGCTTTTGATTGGAGCGGGGACGTTACTGCGATTTTTTGCAAATTCCACGATTTCGTTAATTATAACGGCTCTTATAGCCCGGGCAGGCATTGCGTCAGTAGGTCCGCTACTGTCCGGATTTATTAAGCGGTACTTCGTTTCAACCGTTCCGTCCATGATGCCGTTTATACACTCGCCTTAACGATAGGTGCAGCGCTTGCTTCGGGAATATCTGCACCGCTGCAAACTTGGCTAAATTCATGGCAGGGGGCGCTCGCGGTTTGGGGGATATTGGGGATCATAGCTGTTGGTGTGTGGGCACTTCTTTTGCGTCGAATCAAGCACGGTACAGATTCTGGAACCAATCATTCCTCAGGGAAAATTCCCTGGGGAAATACCAAAGCATGGTTTCTAACGTTATCATTTGGCTTATTGGCTATGTTATTTTATGCGGTAACGGCTTGGCTGCCCCCGATGATTCAAAGTATGGGCTACAGTAAATGGTATGCGGCTAACGCATTAACGATCTTTGCCGTAGTTCAAATTCCCGCAGGACTGTTGATGCGTTCCTTATTGAAAAAAGTCACGTCCCGGTTGCTTTGGCTCATCGTTGCATCCCTGGTTGAATTAGCAGGCTTCATCATGATTATGTTCGCCATACAGCCTTGGATCGCAGCCATGTTGATCGGACTAGGAGCGGGAACGCTGTTTTCATTGAATTTATTGCTACCCATCGATATGACCGGCAATCCGCAGGAAGCTGCTTCTTGGGCAGCAATGACTCAATCTGTCGGTTACGTCATAGGTGCAGCAGGGCCCTTGATCCTTGGCTGGATACATGATACGACGCACAGCTTCTCAGCAGCCATCATTGGTATGATCATAGTAAATCTGCTCATGATGGGGTTTCAGTATTTGGCCGTGTCCAAGAAACCTATGAAACAAGCAGATGGCATAGTGCGTAATGCATAATTCGATATATGAAAGTTGAATTCAGTAAACTGAAATGATCGTGTATAATTGTGGAAGAAGCTTAGACAACAAATGACCCAGCCTAGGATGAGAGTTATCTAAGGCTGGGTCGTTTCGTAAAATGCTTCCCCTATAGGTAAAAGAAAAATGGAAATGAATAATATGAGTAAAAGGGTGGTGATCGTATGTTAACGGAAAGTCCCAGCATTATATTGATTACCGGGATCATGGCAAGCGGAAAATCGACAGTAGCGCAGTTGCTATCCGAGCAATTCGAGAAATCGGTGCATCTACGTGGAGATATTTTTCGGAAAATGATTGTAAATAACCGCAAAGAGATTCATCCAGATTCGGGAAATGATGAGTTGGATCAGTTGCGGCTGCGATATCGGCTGGCCGCACATTCAGCGGAGGCGTATTATCAAGCGGGATTTACAGTTGTAGTTCAAGATGTAGTTGTCGGACCTTTGCTAAATGATTTTATCTCGTATATCGGTAAACGCCCATTTTATGTAGTGGTGCTTTGTCCAAATACGGAGGTTGTTGCAGCAAGGGAGGCTGCTCGAACAAAGAAAGGGTACGGTGTTTGGAGCGTTGAAGAGCTAGACGGTGTTTTGCGAAATGAAACGCCTCGTATCGGACTATGGTTGGATTCATCAGAGTTGTCCCCTGAAGAGACCGTGAATGAAATTCTCGCGAGACTGTCCAACGAGGCATTGATTTCATAAATAAATGCCTTTTATGGAGAACGTTTATTGATATGACCCTAGCTGTGAAAATATTATTTCTAAAAGAACGGGAAGGTGCAGTAATGGATATTACACCACAGGAAGAAAATATGATTACTGCTCTTCGTGAGGATGAATTATCGCTCATGATGAGAAGAAATCACAAGATAAAAGATTATAATCACTTCATTGCTAACCGAAAGGCGGCCGTCCAGAGGTTTAATTTCGGAATTATATCGGTGGGTTATTTACGCCAAAGCCGATGATATAGATTCAACGATTTTTGAGATTAAAGATCAGGAACGAAATGTCGTCGAAACGATGGGGTGATATGGACGTGTAAAAATAATAGGGGGCTTTACATATTAGGTATATCTAACATGTAAAGCCCAAGTTGTTGTGAAGGCAAACTCTAGTTCACTATTTCTTCCTTCGTTCTTGCTCCTTTTTGTAATGATCCAAATCTATACTGGAATACAAGTGCCCCTGCGAAAGAAAGCGTAAAAGCGATTGCTGCAAATATATACAGCGCCTGAATACTCAAATTATCTGCAATCCATCCCGACAATAATAATGAGACCCCATAGAGGAGAGACATAAGCGAAGATTGGGCTGCGAACAGCGGTGGCAATTCTGCAGTTGGAATGCTTGTTTGATATAACGTACGCTCCGCCAAATCTTTTACTGCTTGCGAGGCCCCAAGTGCAAGCATTACACTTAGCGCCACCAAGGGGCTAGTTAGAAAACCAAACCCGAAAGTAAACGCGGTAAAGCAACCACTGCCTACTACGAGCATAATGCCGAGATTCAGTACTTGCCCCGATAGGCGGCTAATGAGAAGGCTCATGATGACGAACCCGCCTAAGTAAGCGCCGTTTATCCATCCCCACCACATCTCGCTTACATGCAGACGTTCGCCTACGAATACGAGCAGGAGTGCACCAGCAAACACGGCCATGAAAAGTCCTTCCCAAACGTTTATCCATAGCAGTACGCGCAGTTTAGGAACGCGATAATAGTGTCGCCAACCTGTCTGGATCGAACTGAACCACGAAGAACCGGCAGTAGTTACATTGGGTAGGGTGGTTTCATTTTCGCGGATCAGGGAAGAGACCCACCATCCAGCGCAAAGCAATAAGGTTGAAAGGACCAGTACTTGGCCAGCGCCGAGCCAAGAGACGACGATAGACCCTAAAGCCCATCCGGCAAGTGAGAAGGTCTGTACGACGCTCGCGAGTACACTGTTAGCTTTCAACAGAGAAGCTTCGGGCACAGTTACAGCAACTAAAGACGATCTTACCGGCCCTGCTACACCTTCCAGAATCGAGATCAGGAATACAATGCCAACCAGTATGGCGATATTTGGATGGCCTTTGCCAAAAGTAAACATGTACATCGCAAGTACGCTAAGCCCAAGGGCTTGCCCTCCAAGGCAAATGACAAGAAGACGACTCAAGTTAAACTTGGGTGTGATGACAGGCGCAAAGGTGCTGCCGGCCGTCATGCCGAAAACCCTTAGCAGGGGATATAGCGCGGTTATCATTGCCGAGCCGGATAGATGAAATAGTGTAGTAACAAGTGCTAAAATATACCAGACGTCTCCTAAAGTCGAAAGAGCCTGACTGAGCCAGAGTCTGTGGAATGATTTTGTAAGCAAATGCCTTATCCTTTCCAATATTCAGTTGTTTATGGGAAAAGGAAATGAGAGCTTACAACGGTCTTGCCTCCGATCAATGGAAAATTAATTTAATCCTAACATAGGACACTATAATTGAATAGGGTAATAATCGAATTATGTTTCAGCAGCAGGTAGTAGTATTTTGGTAAGTAGCTGACATCCTATAACACTGCATTCACGCTGGGGGTTCCACCTCTTGGTTGTCATATGTGTAATCATGGAAGAAGCTCAGACAACAAACGACCTAGCCTAAGTTAAGAGCTATCCTTGGCTGGGTCGTTTTATGAATACAAGAACGCTATAACAAATCCCCGCAATTATAAAAAATAACTACAAGGAGACATTAAATTCTATGACGCCTCAATATTTCTGGGAAATGGTAGATCAGTCAAAAAAACAGGGTGTAGGACAAGTGTTGGAGTGGTTGGCTCGAAAAATAGCTTCGAAGGCGGGGAAATAACACCATATTCTCAAGCGGGACCTTTCGGCTCCTTGTATCGGTTATGGGAGCGAGTCATGCGATCAATCTTTCGAGGCTAAGCCTATCGGACCTGGAGCTTGGAGTCCATTAACATTCGGTGAAGTAATATTTAATTACTTGGATGAGAATTTATTCGATGAGAGGAAGCGGAACCAGCAGACAATCCTTGAAAGGGATCAAAATAATAAATGATAAACACAGGTTTCAAGGCAATTATAGTGACTTTTTTTCTAAGCTTATATCACTCTATCGTAGGCGAAATAATATTCTTCGGACTATACTATAATGTCAGTTCCCTTGGAAATAATTTAGACATTATGTCAGTAATTCTGGTTGTGTTATATTCTGTCCCTATTATTCTTTTATATAAATCAAAGCAACTATTATATCTATTATTGATATTGGTATTTACTCCAATTTGCACTATTTTATCGATATTTGCAGCAGGTATATTATTTCCGTTAGGAGAAGAGGATTTAGGGGCTGGATTGCTGATCCTCTTTGTTATTGGATTTAATTACTTGTTTGTTTTTTTGGGAACTAGCATAGGAGTAGTTATAAAAATATTATTGAAACAATGGAGACTTTTTAAAGAGATTCCTAATGATTAATTAAGACAGCATATGCATCATCTAACTGTATTCATACATGGAGGCTATCGCCTCCAACGTTATCTGAAATCCATGCTTATAAGTCATTATTGAAGAATACAGAAAAAGGTGAATCAAAATGATGATTAACTTAAAAGAATATAAAGATCAAAAGGAAATATTTAATTTAATCGCAGACGAGGATTAGGAAAAAAATTAATACAGGAATATATAAGAGAGAACCAAATAAGAAGAGTTGAAGCGGAAACAGATAAGGATGCGGTAGATTTTTATAGAAGGCTCGGTTTTAATATAACAAGTTTAGGACAGAAGTATCCTGGAGTAGAACGATTTCAATGTAGTTTAATAATAAGAAAATAGAAAAACCTTTTTGGACATATTATTTGCCGATCATATAATCAGTTTGCCTAAATTATGATAAGTGCGAAAACAATTACGAAAAACATGGCGATAGGCTTTGACACTATAAATGATTTATCTTTTAAATAATCGGGACTCACTGCCCCAAGAAGCATAACGAACACTAAAAAAACAATGCCACTGCAAATAACCGACATCAATTTGATTGTGATGGCCACGTAATCGGAGGGCATCATCACCATAAGCATCGTTCCCATATGCCGCCCATTATTCCAACTGCCCCGCCAATCAACATTCCGATCATAGTAGAATGAAAAAACTGATCCAGAAGCCATACAGCGACTAAACCGCCCATTGCCAAGCCAATAGTCATTCCTAAGGCCATCGCCGCCATCATGCCAATCATGGAGGGCAACTGTCTTTTCTTTAGAAGAAGTATTACAAGTTCAACACCAGAACCTATATTAATTGGAGATAATAATATTGGTGATGGTTATGCCGTTACAATTGACGAGAAATCGCCAGTAATTCAAATTGATTTTAATAGCTATGTTGGCTACTCGGTGTTAAACGAATCGTTCACCGTTTGGGATGATTACGAAGAGTTTGAGGGAAGAGCATTTAGAATTTATAGTAAGTCGAGGTACTTAGATTTTATTGGTGCTGGGACAATAGCTTCGGAAGAGTATCCAGGACCCTTCAAACATTATGGTGTGTCTTGTCTGAATCATATCGTTAACATTGTCTCAACGGAGAAACCAGTAGTTATGGAAGTAAGCAGGGAGAAGTTGAGGAACTGTTAATAAATTGGAGGCTTATTCATGGATGTAGATAAATTATTCAGTGAATCCCCTGAATTTTATACAGATCGGGTACACCTAAGGCGTATTATCTTGAAAGACATTACTGATTACTATGATCTTGCCTCTGACCCGGATGTAACAGCATACACGATGTGGAATACTCATCACACCCTTGAAGAAAGTCAAAATTACATCGAGTCCGTGCTGAGAAAGTATAATAACAAGGAAGCATATCATTGGGGTATTATAGAACGCAAGAGTGGAAAACTCATTGGGAGAACAGGATTTATTAGTTTTGATGTAAATCATGATAGAACTGAGATTGGTTTTGCAATCTCTAAAAAATATTGGGGCCAAGGGATTGTAGTAGAAGCTACTCGGGAAATCCTTCGCTACGGGTTCGATACGATGGGGTTAAACCGGATTGAGGGAAGATGTAATCATGATAACGTAGGATCAAGACGAGTTATGGAGAAATTAGGGATGAAATTTGAAGGAATACTACGAAAACAATTGAAGATCAAGGGGAATTATGCGGATCAGAAAATATATTCATTAGTAAAAGACGATTTGTAAGCATGCCCTATTCACACATCGCGGCCTGAGAGGAGTATTATGATGAGTGTTGTTACTGTAAACGGGGTTCAGCTCTACTATGAAGTAGTTGGATCGGGAAAACCCATTGTCTTTACGCATGGTGCTTCATGGAATCATAAACAGTGGAAACAACAGGTAGAATACTTCTCGCAGTTTTATCAAACTATTGTATGGGATGTAAGGGGGCATGGGAAATCTACTTTGCCTGAAGGTAGAGTAGATTCTGAGGATTTTAGCAAAGACTTGCTTGGTTTATTGGATCATCTCCAGATAGAGTCTGCGGCGTTATGCGGTTTATCTTTGGGAGGCCATATTTCTTTGCAAACGGCAATTCGATATCCTAAGAAAGTATCGGGCCTTATTCTAATTGGCACACCTTTTACAAACACATTTAATTTGTATGAAAAATTGGCCGTACCGATCAATCGCTGGTCTGCTTGCTTCATTTCCATGAAGACCCTAGCAAAACTATCTGCCAATGCATTATCCAAATTCAACCCGGAAAACAAAGCTTATATATTAGAGGCCGTGCAAATGATTCCACACAACAACTGGATTCGGCTGTGGGATGCGATCACTCGCATGGAAAGTGGTGATGATTTGCATTCCGTGCAATGCCCGACTTTATTACTATGCGGGGAGCATGATTCGATGACTATGAGACAACAAAAGTACATGGAAAAGCATATTCAAAACACTACATTGAAAGTAGTACATCGAGCTCATCATGCAACCAATATGGATAACCCGCAGCAGGTAAATGAGTATTTGAAGCACTTTTTAGAACGAAATATTTAATTAGTTAAGACTGAAAAAGGCATTTTGAGGTGGCTAAACCACTTTAAAGCGCCTTCTTTTATTATTACAGGAATTCTTACATGTTCAAGGCTTCCATTGAATATATATTATAGATTATCTCTGTAAAAGGAGGTTTATTTATATGAATAACTTTAATTCTGTTTGCGAGCAATTTGCTCATATTCTTAAAGGAAAAAGCACCATAAACCAAGATGCTTGTTCTGTATCATTGCATCGCAATTTTAAGGTAACTGTTCAAGGGCGCATGAGTAGGTCTGTTGCGCCAGCTGAAGTCATGTTTGAATCACTGGATCAAAGCGGTAACGCGCTATGCTTGGCTGAAATTGCAATTTTAGAAGAAGAAATTCCTCGCTTTATGTACTCGATAATCCAACAAGGATTGATTGTTAGTGCCTTGCATAACCACTGGTTATATACGAGACCTTTAATCATGTATATACACATCCAATCTGTTGAGCCTCCGTTAAATTTTGCAAAGAAAATGGCATATTCATTTTCAGCCTTAAGCAGTTATCCAGTTGAATGATGTAACGCAAGATGAATCAGACGACACAAAACTATCATGGTCTCCTTATCCATCCTGTTTTGATAACGGATGAGAATGTAACGATTCTGATTGATACCGGGTATAGTCAAAGCAAAAAAGGCCCAGTTCAAGGCCTTTTTTGCTGTATAGGGAGGGGCTATAAAACTAGTAGCATAATGCCCTAGGGAAGCAGCGGTTCGAAATGGCTTGTCACCCGTTGATGACCTCCATTTTCCTCGTAAGCTTCCTCGCGTTCCAGTTCAAATTTTTCCATAATGGGCAGGTCGCTTGCTGAGAACAGATAGGATTCCTCCTCTGCGACATGTTCATGCAGCGCCCAGTTCGGTATCACTAGGAAGTCGCCTTCAGACCAGTCGAATCGAACGCCGTCGATCACGGAGTAGCCAGAACCCTTATAAATTTGATAAATGACGGAATGGGTATGGCGATGCGCTTTCGAGTGAAATCCTTTTGGCAGCTTTTGCATCCACGAAGCAATGTTAGGGTTTGCTGTTTTGCCGTTGGATGGGTTAATAAATTCAACCGCAAATCCATCGTAAGGATCTGGTTCGTATTGTGACAAGCCTTTAAGGGCAGCAGCGGTTTGAGACCATTTGAAGGATCCGAGCGGTGCAACCTTCGCATGACGGTCGGAAATCGGACGCACCATACCGCCTTCGTAGCGGCGAGCAGAATAATTGTCCGGCATCTGCGGCTGCTCAATTTTGTCTGGATAAGGTTCGAAGAAGGTTCCGCCAATCGCATAGATCGTCGGGATATCCAGACAATCCATCCAGATCATCGGCTTATCTCCCGGATGAGAATGACCGTGCCACAAGCCTTTCGGGGTGGTCAGGAAATCGCCTTCCTCCATAAATATACGTTCGCCCTGTACGATCGAGTATGCGCCCTCACCCTTCATAATAAAGCGAAGCGCGCTTTGGGTATGGCGGTGTGACGGTGCTGTTTCACCAGGCAGGATTAACTGAACGGCAGCATAAAGGGTATGAGTGGTAGAGGCCCAGCCCCAGGGCTGGCGGCCTGTTAATCCGGGGTTTTGAAGATAAATCGCTCGCCGCTCGCCGCCTCGATCAGGGGTGAAGATTTCACTTGCAGCCATTAGCTTTTCATGCAGCAGCTCCCACTTCCACAAATAAGGAATGGCCTGAGGTTTTGGGGTATGATTCATTAAAGCAGGAATGGCATGCCATAACGGACCCAGGTGATAACGCTCTATATCCTCATTAAAATCCTTTACGATTTTACTTTGAAAAAAATCATTCGTTTCAGCCATTCGTGTCACGCCTCTCTTTCAATTTATGTTGTTATTTCGCTGTGTTAAATTGCTCGATATTGCGTTTAATTTGCTTGTCATGCGAATTGGCATGGTCCACTACCAAATGTTGAATGACAAAAGACAGGGGCTTTGTGCCAAAACGCGGGTTGCGGCTCGGGGATTCCTGTTGAAGCTGATCGCTTGTGATCGGACCTAATACCTGCTCAACCCGCTGTATGATTTGTTCAAGCGAAGCCAGCACTTCGTGAAGGGAACGCTGGCCGGCCGAAGCTAATGCAGCCAAACGCTTCTCATCCTGAAGGCCGCGTCCCCATTCCGTCCCGGGCTTACCTAACAGTCTAGTGATTTCATCCAGCCAATACGGGAGGGCTTCATCCACATGGACCAGTACTTCCATTACAGACCATTTGTCTTCTGCAGGCTTCCATTTTATAAGTTCTGGGGACAACCCTTTTGAGGTTGTAATGATTTGCTCTAAGGAGCGCTGCGTGCTTTCAATCGCAACCTGCATGTTCATGTAAATACCTCCTTAATTTGCTTTGCTCACTTTGTTTTCAAGTGCGCCGATTTTATCGATTTCAATGCGTACTACATCTCCGTCCTTCAAAAACACTTGCGGATCACGGGCAAACCCTACACCGCCTGGTGTTCCAGTAAGGATCACATCACCTGGCTCAAGTGTCATTAGTCCGGAAAGGAATTCTACCAAGCGCTGTACGGTAAATACTAAATTTGCCGTATTGGAACGCTGGCGCTCTTCGCCGTTGACCGTGAGGACAACCTCTAAGCCGGACGGGTCCTGAAGCTCATCCGACGTTACCAGCCAGGGTCCCATGGGAGCGCTTCCGTCAACAGCTTTGCCCTGCATCCACTGAATGGTTCTTCGTTGGATATCCCGGTAAGTCACATCATTAGCGATGGTATAACCGGCCACGTAGTCAAGCGCATCAGCTTGGGATACATTTCTTGCACGTTTGCCGACCACAAAGACGAACTCCGCTTCATAATCCAACTGCTCTGAAATGGAAAAATAGGGGATATCATCCTGAGGTCCGATGATCGTATTCGGATATTTGGCGAATATAACCGGGAATTCGGGAAGCTCGCGCTTCATTTCAAGAATGTGCTCACGATAGTTATGACCAACGCATATTATTTTGCTTGGATTTAAGACAGGTGCTTCAATCTTTACGTCTTCCGTGTTATGAATTACGGGGTAGGGAATGGTATCCACATGGTTGAGTGCGTAATCGACGGCACGCTTGGCTAACTCCATGCTTTCTGTTCCACCTTGCAGGAACTCAACCATATTGGTTGGAACGAATGCTTCAGCGATTTGTTTCGCGCGAATGGCGCCGTCTGCTTCAAGTTGAGCAAGGCAGGCATAATTTAAATCCACCACTTGCTCTCCATTTATGCAGCCGATACGGACAGCACCTGCAGTGCTGTAGCTTACTAGTTTCATTTTGGACAACAGCCTCCTCTAGCATCATAATCAGTAAAATTCGTATTCATCTACACAAATAGTGAAATAAGTTCTTACATGATATTGAAATGCAAACGCCTTCATTTGTCAATACATAATATGAGGTGGATGTAAAATGCCTTGATTATAGGATATATAGCTTGCGCTTCCAAAATTTTATGATTATCATATAATTAAATACGCCTTAGTTCTCTATTTGAGAACAAAGAATTACAGGGCTTTACAAGAAGGACGCGTCTCTATAATTCGTCTGGAAAGGTTGTCTTCTGAATATGGCTGAAATCAAAGCAACAAATGTCATACAATCGCTTCAGGTAGGCTGTGATATACTTGAGCTCATAGCATCTAGCGGCAAGCCGTTAAAATATAATGAGATCTATGAATTGTCACATATGACTAAAAGCAATCTGCATAAATATCTGCATACGTTGACCTTAGTGGGACTGCTCTATCGGGATAAAAGCAGCGGACTGTATTCTTTGGGCAGCAAGCTTGTAGAGTACGGCATGAAAGCAGTGAATCAAGAAAATGTAGTAGAACGCGTCATGCCCTTCCTGCAGGAAATGAATCAAACCTGCAAAAATACGGTACTTTTGACGTCCTGGTCCCAAAGCGGCCCGATGGTGGTTAGATTGATTAATTCCCAAGAAGGGTTGAATATCGGAGCCCAGCTGGGTACGGTGCTGCCGTCCATGTCCGCTGCAGGCAAGGTGTTTTTAGCTTTTTTAGAGGAGAATTTAATGGATGAATGGAAGGCAGAAGAACTCAAACGGATGGACGAAGCACAGCAGGCGTATTTTGACCAGGAAATTCAATTCGTTCGTTCCAACGGGATCGCTTTCGCAAGGGAGCCTCTCGTTCCAAGTATTTCGTCTATAGCATTTCCTATATTGAACTTTGAGGGTCGGTTGCTTGGTGTAGTCGTGGTTGTTGGTTTTTCTAATACGATTGCTGACAAGCTGGACGATATGATGAGTCAGTATCTGATCAAAATGCGTAACGAGATCTCTGAAGCCTTCGGTTATAATATCAAACGAAAATTGAAATAAAGGGGAGCGAAGTTCATGATGGAGTCAACTTGGGAATTTAAAGTGCGTTTCGGAGAAACGGATATGGCCGGGATTGTATACTATCCTAATTTCTATCAATGGATGGATTCGTCTACACATGAAATGCTGCGGCAAACTAGTTATCCAACCACCATACTATCGTCGATTAAGAAGGGATTTCCTCTGGTTGAGGCGCAGTGCAAGTTCTATCATTCACTCCGATTTGACGATGAAGTTCAGGTAATATCGAAGGTGAAGGATGTTAAAAACAAAGTCGTCGTGATTGAGCATCGTTTCATTAAAAAAGAGGATCAGCAGGTGGTGGCTGAAGGGCAGGAAACCAGGGTTTGGGTATCATTCGCAGAGGGGAACCTGAAGGCAGAAGCCATTCCGGATGATTTAAGGCAAGTTTTTATGAAATGAATTAATCAAAGAAGTACAGCCCAACAAGTCCGGGTTGTGCTTCTTTTCGTTCTACGTCCAGTCATGACGTTGTCTTAAGGGTTCAAGTCTCTAATGGAGGCTGAGGATTGTTCATGGTGTATTAATTTCATCCTGCCAATTTGTTCATCATAGAAGTGTTTTAACCTTGTTCACTACACTAAACTGAAACTAAGTGTACATATAGGGAGGAAATACAATGGGGAAGAAAGGCATTACTTTGCTTAATGTTGGCGATATCATTCTGGGTCCTGATCCAGAATCCTATTTTTCGGAAGTAAAGTCTGTCTTGCTGGAGGCGGATCTCGTGGTGGGACAGCTGGAGGTCACCCATACCGCTCGTGATGCCAAAGCGGTGGAACTGGACCGGTTGCCCGAAAACTTAAGCCCGCTTGCTTCGAACGGTTTTGATTTAGTAACGATGGCTGGGAATCATCTTATGGATGCAGGCTCCCAGGGGGTTGAAGACACGATGGACTGGCTGAAGCAGCACGGCATCTCTTATGTCGGGGCTGGAATGAACTTGGAGGAAGCCAGGCGCCCTGTGATCTTAGAGCAAGACGGTACGCGTATCGGTTACTTGAATTATAACTGTGTAGGACCAAAATCGACATGGGCATCCAAAGACAAGCCGGGGAATGCGTATTTGGAGGTCATTACGCATTACGAGTTAGAGCATGAAACTCCTGGAGGACCGCCGACGATCTATTCTTGGGCAACCCAGCCTACCTTGAAGCTAATGGAGGAGGACATCCGTCAACTGCGCTCCCAATGTGATGTATTGGTCGTAGCTTTCCATAAAGGAATTGGACATACCCCTGCGAAGATTGCCCAATATGAGCAGCAGGTGTCCTATGCGGCGATCGATGCCGGCGCTGATTTGGTCGTGGCGCATCACGCACATATTTTAAGAGGCATCGAATTTTACAAAGGTAAAGCGATCTACCATGGTTTATGTAATTTTGTAACCTGGGTACCGCTGCTCGCGCCATCTGACGATAAAGATCCCGATTCATGGGCTATGAAACGAATTGAATTTTTTGGATTTGCGCCAGACCCGGAGTACCCGACATATCCATTTCATCCAGAGGCCATTTATACGATCATTGCTAAAACTGAAATTGAAGATGCGAAAATTGTTCGTAACAGCTTTCTGCCCTGCCTGATCAATAAGAGTGGCAAACCCATTATTCTTAAACGCGATGAACAGGGGCAGCAGGTCTTTGATTATATGGAAGCGATCACGCAAAAAGCGCGAATGAATGCGAAGTATGCATGGTCAGGTGATGAAATTGTTGTGACCGGCTGAGAACGGGCTGAATGTACTCACAGGGGAGGGTGTAGATTCATGGGAAAAGAGACCGTCTTCTATGCCGTTGGTGATGTAGGACCGACAAGGGAGGTTCCGTATACGATTTTTGAACAAGTGGCTCCATTAATCCAATCAGGGGATGTCGCTTTTTGCCAGCTTGAGCCCGTATTGTCTGAACGCGGAACACCTTTGCCGCAAGCAAGATTAGCCGCAAGAAGTCACCCCAATGCAGCAGCTGCCATTAAAAAGGCTGGCTTTCATATCGTATCGTTCGCGACTAATCACTGTATGGACTGGGGCAGAGAAGCCTTTCAGGATACTATTGATGTTCTTAAGCAGGAGGATCTGCAAGTGATAGGTGTGGGACGGAATATCTCAGAAGCGCGAAAGCCCGCATACTATGAACAAGATGGACTGCGAATCGCCTTTTTAGCCTACAATTCGATCCTCCCTCAAGATTATTGGGCTACTGAGGATCGGCAGGGCTGTGTGCCTTTAAGAGCGCATACTTTATATGAACAAATTGAACATGATCAGCCGGGCACGCCATGCAGGATTCATACCTTTGCTCATCGCCAGGACTTGAAGCATATGGTTGAAGACATCCGAAAAGCCAAAGCCGGGGCAGATCTAGTGATAGTCTCCATGCATGCGGGTATTCACTTTATCCCCGCTGTGCTGGCGGATTATCAGAAGGAAATGGCTTATGCTGCCATTGATGCGGGCGCAGATATGATCATTGGCCATCATGCCCATATTTTAAAAGGGATTGAAGTATATAAAGGAAAAGCGATATTTTACAGCCTTGGGAACTTTGCGATTGATTCTCCGATCAAGTTCCACAAGGATCTGGAAAAACGCAAGTCGCACAAGGAGGTCGCTTCACTCAATCCGACATGGAAGACAGGCAAAGGCTGGCCGGAGGATTCCTACAAAACGATGATTGTAAAGGGTGTCATTGAAGATAAAGCGATCAAAGGCGTGTCTATTATTCCTGTTCAAATTGATGCGGATGATGTACCGCGGATCGTTAATCATGATGATCCGGACTTTGAAGGCATTGCGGCATATGTTAAGGATATATCAAGCTCTCAAGGCTTAAATGTTAACTTTAATATACTTAAGGAAGAGGTGCAGATTATATTATAAAGAGGGATACAGGGATATAAACTGCTTGCTACACTGATAACTAAACAAAGGATTGAATTTGGTCCACCATGTACATTAAGGCCGGCCTTCAATGCTTCTATAATGATAAGTAACCAAAAAACTTGACAAGTAAAATGGAAGCGTTATCAGTCGGTGGGAGGGGAATAAATGAAAGCAGCCAGTAACAACTTCACGGTTTGGGATGTATTTGAAAGGACAGCGCAAGCCAACTTCGATAAAGAAGCGGTATATGATCTGGTACGGAGAATGAATTACGAACAACTTTTACATGAATCGGAACTGGCAGCAGCCCTGCTTATGTCACTCGGGATCAAGGCCGGGGATAAAGTAGGGGTATCGCTCCCAAACTGGAATGAAGCTGTAATTTTATATCTAGCCATCGCAAGACTTGGAGCCGTGCTTGTCCCCTTCAATCCCAAATATCGTTCACATGAGATGAAGCATATTCTGAGCAACTCAGGGGCAAAGCTGGTTTTTGTATGTGAGGAATTTGAAAATATGGAGTATGAAGTTGTTCAGCCGCTGGTGAACGAGATCATCACCGTTCGTTATAGCCAGCCTCCATTCCGGTCATATGAGGCATTGATTGCTGAGTTTGAACCTGCTGTATTGCCGGAGGTGCAGATCGAGGCAGAGGATATCTATTGTATTCTTTATACCTCTGGAACGACAGGCGCGCCGAAGGGCGCGCTCATTACGCACCAAGCTTTAGTGAAGTCGGGCATTGCCATTGGAAAAAGCATGAAATGTACGGATCAGGATGTGTTCCTGATTCTAGCTCCGATTTTCCATGTCTTCGGGCTGGGATGTAATCTATTATCCGCTATTTATTTCGCTTCAAGGATGGTCTTGCTGGATAAATTTAAAGCGAGCAAGGCATTAGAGCTTATACAGGAAGAGAAGGTTACCATTCAGCATGCCGTACCCTCGATGCTGAATTTGGAGCTGAAAGATCCTAATTTCAAACGCTATGATCTTTCCAGCCTGCGGGCAGGCATGACAGGGGCATCTCCTTGTCCGCCTGAAGTTATTCGTGCAGTTCGAGAAGAAATAGGCATGGTCCTAAGCATTTCCTACGGTGCTACTGAAACCTGTACAGTGACGATTACAAATTATGATGATACAGAAGAGCATATTTACCAAACGATAGGTAAAGCAGTCGAAGGCGCAGAAGTGAAAATAGTGAATAGTCAAAGGGAGGAAGTTAATTACGGTGAAGTTGGCGAAATCGCCTGCCGAGGCTTTGGGGTTATGAAGGGATATTACCAACAGCCAGAGCAGACACGAACGGTGCTTGATGCAGACGGCTGGTTCTATACAGGCGACTTAGGCACAATGGATCGTGACGGTTATGTGCGTTATTTAGGCCGTAAGAAAGAAATCATCATTAGAGGCGGTTTTAACATTTATCCGCAGGAAGTAGAAGGCCTGCTGCAAAAGCATCCGAAGGTACTGGAAGCGGCTGTTTTAGGCTTGCCTGACTCTGTCATGGGGGAGATCGCCTGTGCCGTAATAAGGCTGCGCCCGGGAGAAAGAGCTGCCCCTGAGGAATTCATTGATTACTTGAAATCCATGATCGCTACTTATAAGCTGCCTTCAAGAGTGTTCTTTATGGATGAACTGCCTTCTACAGCAAGCGGAAAAGTTCAAAAGTCCAAGCTGCGTGAACTCATCATCCATGCGAAAAGCGACGACTTAGGTAAATAACTAGCTGCGAGAGGTGAAGGAGATGCACAATCCGTTAAGAGAGCTGGCGTATATAAGCGGGGCGTGGCAGGGCGAAGGATTCATCCTAGACTTTTCCGAGCCTGTATACACCTTGATGTTCGGCAATATGCAAGCTTCAAATGAAGCAGGCATGACAGTCTACTGGGAAACCTTTCGATTTGAGGCCAAGAACGAAAAGCTGTTTGTATATCCAGCCCAAATGGGGCATGAAAATGGCGCCTACATAGGTGAGAAACAGGAATCTGCAGAGGGGCATGCTCATGTGTTCAGAACGTTTATTCATAAATCGGCAGAAATTCAAGAAATATATTTTAACACCTCCCGTCCGGGCAAGGAATTGGTGATGGGGGTACGAGGGGGAAACGAGAATGGCCCTTTCGAAAAAGAATGGAAGCTCGCCAAAAGACATTAGCAAATATGATGCAAACAGCAGTCCGTTTCTGGCCTGCTGTTTTTTCGTTACCATAACCAAAATGAAATATGAAAATTAATACACGGTGAACATATTTTGGAATGAGTATAAAAACTATAATTATTTTAGGATATCGTACCCGCCCGATTGAAAACGCCGTCATCCTACTCCGGATCAAAATACATGCCAAGCACAATAGAAAGGATGATTTGCTTTGTACAGTGATGTTGTAGAAACCGGCTATGGAAAAGTTAGAGGGCTAAATATCGAAGGAATTAATGTGTACAAAGGTATTCCATATGGAGGTCCTACCGATGGCAGCGCCAGATTTATGCCCCCAACCCGGCCAGCTTCATGGACGGGGGTGCGCGATGTATTCGACTATGGTCCTGCCTGCTTCCAAACGAAAGGCGGCATCAATGTAGATAATGAGCTAACCCGAACTCAACCGCCAAGAAAATCAGAAGAGCTTCAATCAGAAAATTGCCTTGTTCTTAATGTATGGTCTCCGGGCACGCGGGACGGAAAGAAACGCCCCGTTCTATTCTGGTGTCATGGCGGCGGTTACTTTGCTGGCTCGGGTTCAAATTCGGTGAATGATGGCACTTGTTTAGCGAGGCGCGGCGATGTTGTGGTGGTTACAATCAATCATCGGCTGGGGCCGCTCGGATTTTTATATTTGAAGGAATTGGGCGGTTCTGATTATGGAGCCTCAGGCAATGCCGGCATGCTCGATATCGTGGCGGCGCTGAAATGGGTTGGTGACAATATTGAAGCCTTTGGAGGAGATCCGGGTAACGTAACGATTTTCGGACATTCCGGGGGCGGTGGTAAAGTCAGTACATTGCTCGCAATGCCTGCAGCGAAGGGTTTGTTTCATCGGGCGGTCATTCAAGGGGCATACGGGCTGAGAATGGTGGAGAGTTCGGCGGCTGCAGAAACAACAGAGCGTATTTTAGCAGACTTAGGGTTAAAAAAAGATCAGCTTGAGCGGCTTCATCAGCTTCATCCCAAGCAGTTGTGGGATGCTTATTACCATATTTGTAAATGGGATCCCATCGCATTTGCTGAAAAAGGACGAAATGTTATGAATGTCGGTCCTGTAGTAGATGGCAAGCATCTTCCCCATCATCCATTTGATCCGGCCGGACCAGAAATATCGGCCCACATTCCTATTATGATTGGGACGACAAAGGATGAATCCACTATCTTCTTAGCTTCCGAGCCCAGTCTAGGCCAGGTGGATGAGGCGGGAATGCGGCAATGGCTTAAGCATTATGTTGGCGAACAGAACGTAGACAGGGTGATTGCTGCATATTTGAAGGATGAACCGAACGCATCACCCAATGACCTGCTGGTTGCCGTTTCTAGTGATGTGATTACCATCAAGGATTCCATCGTGCTTGCCGAGCGAAAAATTGCTCAAAAGGGAGCCCCTGTTTACATGTATCGGTTCGAGCATGAGTCCCCCATTCTTGGCGGGAAAATGAAATCCTTGCATGGGCTCGAAATCCCCTTTGTCTTTGATAATTTACATAAATCTACACCGGATTTTATTGGAGACGACCCGGGACTTTCTGATCTAGCTGCCAATATGAGCCAGGCTTGGATCGGCTTTGCCCGTTCGGGCAATCCGAACCATGATGGATTGCCAGTCTGGCCCCCCTATAATTTGGAGGAACGGCCGACTATGGTTTTTGACAAGCAGTGTAATATCGTGAACGACCCCAGACGGGAAGGTCGCCGGGTGTTGGATCAACTTTTCATTTCATAACGATGTGAACGGTGGAGCTGTAATATGGTCCGCTGATTTTCCTTATACTCGAGCAATTTCGATATTTATTTTCCTGCATGGTGAACGTACTTTTCTACTACTCCAGATTTTACAATTGAATAAACATAAAGCAATTACGATTAAGGAGAATGGATATGTCCAACAAATTCAAAGTAGGTGTTGTGGGAGCAGGGAACATGGGCTCTGGTATTGCACAAAAAATGGCGCAAGAGGGCTTGGAGGTTACCTTGGTTGATGTAACCCAAGAGCAGGTTGCAAAAGGCCTTTCCATAATTAGCAAAACCATGGAAGAGGGAGTCAAGCGAGGCATATTTACGGAAGAGCAGGTTGAAGAAACATTAAGCCGCATTCATGGAACAGCATCCTATGAAGCGCTGAAGGGAGCAGATTTGGTCGTTGAAGCGGTTTTTGAAAACCTGGAAGTAAAAGGCGAGGTTTTTAAAAAGCTGGATGCCATCTGTGACGAGAAGACGATTCTGGCAAGCAATACTTCAAGCTTGTATGTGAAGGACCTTGCTAAATTCACTACTCGTCCGGATCGCGTGATCGGGATGCATTATTTCTATCATCCGGCAAAAAATAGACTCGTAGAAGTTATTCCGCATGACGGTACGAGCCCGGAGACCGTTGAAAAAACGCTCCTGATCAGTAAGCTGCATAACAAGACAAGCATTGTGGTGAAGGATGCACCTGGTTTTGCTGTCAATAGATACTTTGTCTGCTTTCTCAATGAATCCGTTCATTTATTGCAAGAAGGGGCAGCGAATATTCCTACCATTGACGCGGCCGCTAGACAAGGGTTTGAAATTGGAATGGGACCGTTTGAGCTTATGAATGTTACGGGCGTTCCAATTGCTGAGCATGCGGCTACTTACATGGCGAAAGAAATTAGTGAGTTTTATGCTCCTGCAGACTTGTTGAGTAAGCAAGTGGCGCTAAAGCAGGATTGGGACCTCGGCGGAGAGGTGGATGAGAGCAAATTTGAACAGATCATCCGCCAAATCTACGCGGCCGTGTTTGGAGCCGCAGGGGCTCAAGTTGATGAGGGCGTAGCCAGTATTGAGGATACGGACCGCGGGGCAAAAATTGGCCTGCGCTGGAAGTTGGGACCTTTTGAGCTAATGAATAAGGTGGGTGTGGACGAAGCCTTCAAGATGGTGCAGGAACTGTACGCCAAACGTCCAGGGTTTCATCTACCTGAAGTGATAAGGAAGCAGGCAGAGCTTGGGAAACCTTTTGTTTTCCAATACATTGATATGGAGATCAAGAACAGTGTCGCTTACATCACGATTAATCGCCCAGAAGCCATGAACGCTCTAAATCCTATTGTTGTAGATCAACTGGAAGCCGCTTTTGATAACGCAGAGAAGGATCCGCAAGTGAAGGGCATTGCGATACGGGGCGCGGGTAAAGCTTTTGTGGCCGGTGCGGATATCAAGCATTTCATCGAATGCATCAAGACCGATCAAATCGATGAGAACGTAGCCTTTACGCGCAGAAGCCACAAGCTGTTTAGAAGATTGGAAACCTCACCCAAATTGACCATTGCTGTGCTGGATGGATTGTCACTTGGCGGCGGCAGTGAATTGGCTTTAGCGTGTCAAGCGATTGTAGCAACTGCGCAAGGCTCTATGGCTTTTCCTGAAAGCGGCTTGGGTATTTATCCGGGCTTAGGCGGCATGCTTCGAACAAACCGCCATGTGGGCAAGGAGTTAACCAAATATTATACCTTTACCGGAAAAAAACTGTCTGCCAAAGCAGGAAAAGATCTTGGCATCATTACAGAGCTTGTAGAGATGGAACAAATTGAAGCAGCGATTGAAGTGCTTGTGCAGCGTGAGAAGACTGACAAATATGCGGAACGGGAGATTCCTGCTTCATATCTGGAATTACAAAAAGCCTTCTCCGATGAGAATGTTAGGCGGCTATTAGATGGCGAACCTGTTCAGGGTGTAAGCCAAGAGCTAGCGGCACAATTAGCCAAAACCATCTCCTATAAAGGTATTATTGCACTAGAGACGATGAACGAGCTGATTGATCAGCAGACAAATATGACCATTGACGATGGCATCGAGCTGGAGTTGGCGGGATTAACCGATATCTTTAAAACAGAGGATGCACTCAGCGGCTTGTTGGCTGCAGCATCCGGCGAGCGGCCTATATTTAAAACAAAAATCGGTGGAAGGAGTGCCTGACCCTGAGTATGTTTAAAAAAGCCTTCATTCCCTATGGCGGGTATTATTCAACTCCTTTTAGCAAATGGCAGGGTGCACTCCAAAATGAGAATTCTATAGAATTAGGCGCCCGCAGCAGTAAAAAATGGTTCGAATCTAGAAGATGGGATCCGAATGAGATATTGGACTATCTTTATTTGGGTATCACCATTGGGCAAAAAGGTGTTTTTTACGGGGCATCCTGGGCATCTACATTAATGGGTGCCCCAGATATTCCTGGGCAGACTTTAATGCATGCCTGTGCAACCTCAACCACTGCAGTGTTCAATGCAGCCTCTGCGGTGGAACTGGGGAATGCGAATACAGCTTATTGCCTGTTAGTGGATCGCTGCTCCAACGGTCCGCATACAATCTGGCCTAATCCGAAAGGACCCGGGGGTGAAGTCATTTCCGAAAATTGGAATATGGATAACATGGCTGGAGATCCATCTACGGGCATTGGAATGGTGCATACGGCGGAGCGAATTGCAAAAGAGCACGGATTTACAAAGGAGCAGGCCGACGAGCTGACGCTCCGCAGGTACGAGCAATATAATGAAGCAATGAAGGATGACCGGGCCTTCCATAAACGCTATATGCTTCCTGTGGAGATTCAAGTATCGAAGCGGGAAACCAGGGTGCTGGAAACCGATGAGGGTGTAACTAAAACCTCTATGGAAGCTTTAAGAAAACTTCGTCCTGCAACGGAGGATGGGATTATTTCGTTTGGAGGACAGACGCATCCTGCCGACGGTAATGTAGGGATTATTGTAACCTCGCAGGACAATGCGGCAAGACTAAGCACAGATTCAAGCATTCCTATTCAAGTGATTTCATATGGGTATGCCAGAGCAGAGAAGGGGACAATGCCGGCTGCCCCGGTGCCAGCGGTAAAGATGGCGCTGAAACGAGCGGGGGTGTCAGTTCAAGATCTCACGACGATCAAAAGCCATAATCCATTTATTGTAAATGATTTGTATTTGGCACAAGAGCTTGGCATCAACGCCATGCATTTTAATAATTATGGCAGCTCGCTGGTGTTTGGTCATCCTCAAGCGCCAACCGTCGGCCGATTGCTGATCGAGGCGATCGAGGAAACAGTAATGAAAGGCGGGGGATACTTACTAGCCACAGGCTGCGCAGCTGGTGACAACGGAGCTGCTATTATCGTAAAAGTAGGCTAGTTTTAAAAGGAGGGATTCGAATGAGTGATCAGAACGGGACAGAAAAGGGTGAATTAGAGAAATTTGAGGAAGCTTTATTTGAGACGCCAATTTTAGATAAGCGGTTTGATCATGATTTTGATCCGATTGATCACAGCACGCCTGAAACATTTACAAGCGCCCAGGACTTGTATAAGGAAATGCGCAGCAAATGTCCCGTAGCCCACAGCAATGAATGGGGAGGGTTTTGGGCTCTGTCAAAGCACGAAGATGTCGTTCATGTGCTGAGGGATTACCATACCTATACCACCTCCGTTCAAAATGTTGTTCCGAAGGTAGCCTTTACTGGAAGGCGTCCTCCTCTACATTTCGATCCGCCTGAACACAGCACTTATCGCCGGCTCATCAACAAGTTTTTTACAGTAGAGAAAATGGAAAAAATCAAACCCAGGATCGGACGGGATATCGACGAATTGATGCAGTCTCTAGCTAAGAAAGGGGAAGTCGAAATCTCCTCTGAATACGCCCATGAAATACCTGCCTTAGTGTTTGCTCAATTCTTCAACATTTCCAAGGTACTGTCCAAGGAGATTAAAAGAATTAGCACCGCTTATGTACAATCCATCTTTGCATTTGCGAACAAGGACCAAGACACGGTGAAACAGCTCAGTTTTCAGCTGTATGATATTGCACGAACGATTATTAAAGACCGAGCAGAAAAGCCGATGGATCCTGAAGAGGATTTTGTAAGTGCTCTGCTCCAGGCTAAGGAAGGCAAGGATGCCTCTTACTATACGGATGATATGATATTAGGAGCTACGCGTGCGATGCTGGTTGCGGGTATGGTTGCCCCTAGTGTGCTGATTGCCAGTATATTTGTACATTTAGCCGAGAACAAAGATGTCCAGGAACAACTGCGGAATGATCTGAGTCTTGTTCCAGCAGCAACTGAGGAATATCTGCGATTGCTTACGCCGTATCGAGGTATGGCCAGAACAGCAAAACGTGATGTAGTGATCCGGGGACAGCTTATTAAGAAGGACGAACCGATTGCCTTGAATTACTTCTCGGCCAACCGGGATGAGGATGTCTTTCCAGATGGTGATCAATTTATTCTGAATCGGCCGAATATCAGCCAGCACATTGTCTTCGGAGGGGGACCTCATAAGTGTCCTGCAAGCCCGCTTGCCCGTATGATGGTTCGGTTCGCCATCGAAAAAGGCTTGGAGCATACGAAGGCTATTGCCTTAAACGGAGAAGTCAAGATGACCGTTTGGGCGGAATGGGGTGTACTGGCCGCACCTATGAAATTGACCCCTGCTTGACATTGCTGCTCTGTTGACCATGAGGTGCCTTTAGGCACTTCTTTTTTTATGAGCAGAAGGTTTATCTACAATTCACAAATCTCCGTTTTTATTTTCCTACACAGTGCAAGTGTCTTTGGAATATCAAATATCTTATGCTTGGGTTACAATCAATGGTAGCGCTTTCAGAAATCTGTGTTGCTTGAAAATAAAATAGGAAAGTGTTGGTGATCCATATGTTTGCAGGCAGTACCTATAAAAGGTTGAATGTCAGCGCTCTATTGTTTCTGCTCTTCCTTCTGACTCTTGCGGGCTGCTCGAATGCTCCGGCTGCCAGTCAGCAAGAGGACAACACGAATTCTGAACAACCAGCCGATCAGACTGAGACCGCGGCACGCGGCGGGGTGCTAAAAATAATATCCGGACCGATGCCAAGAGCACTTGGTCACCCTGCGGATATTATCTCAAGGACAGAAACCCTGCTAAGCGCGCCTGCTGTTGAAACGCTTGGGCGCTACACCGAAACAGGAGACGTTGCACCGCATCTTGCGGAAAGCTGGGAGGAAGACCAGGCTGCAAAAACGATCACCTTAAAATTGCGAACGGGTATTGAATTCCATGATGGTACCCCCTTTAATGCCGAGGCTGTAAAGTGGAATCTAGATCAGTATAGAATTGCAAAAAAACCAGTGTTTAACGAAACGGATACCTATTCGATAGAAGTCATCGATGAGCATACCGTGCAGATTACTTTGGCGGATTGGAACGTGAGTATGATTAATGTGATTGCTGTCGTGCCAATGACTTCGCAGGCAGCCTTTGAGACACAGGGCAAGGATGCCGTGAATTTAAGTCCGGTAGGTACAGGGCCTTTCATTATGGAGGAGTGGAATCAGGGTCAATCCATCTCATTTAAGAAGAATGAGAACTACTGGCAGGAAGGGCTTCCAAAACTGGAAGGGATTCAATTTGATTTCATTGAGGAACCCATGACTGCAGAAGCAGCGATGCAGAAGGGGGATTATGATATTTTATTAGAACCTTCCGCTTCTACGGTTAAGAATTTAGCCGGTCAATTTGATATTCTGAAGCTGGAGAACGGGATTGGTTCAGCTGGGGTGCACCTGGCCTTTAATACGGTTGATCTAAATTCTCCTTATCGAGATATCAAAGTCCGTCAAGCTGTGGGTCATGCGATAGACATCAAGGCCATCATTAATACCATTTATGGGGAAACCGTGGTTCAAACTAACCAGTGGGCCGCTTCCAATGCGTGGACCTACAACCCTGATGTGAAAGGTTTGGAATATAATCCTGAGAAAGCGAAGGCACTGCTTAAAGAAGCAGGCTATGAGGATGGTTTTACGACTGACATGACCTATGCGCAATCAGAAGCTGATACGCAAATGATGACAGCGGTACAAGGTTATTTAGCCGATGTGGGGATCAAGCTTAAATTAAATCCTGTTGACGGCGCCAAGTTCACATCCATTAGAGGGCCTGATGGAGGTTGGGATGGGATCATCAAACTGACTTCAAAAATGGATACCGAGGTCCCTACTGTACTGAATATCATGCTTGGCTCCAATGGATTCATGTATAAATCGATCGAGCCGCCAAAGGCATTGGATGACTTGCTGGAGCAGTCAGCAACAGCGAAAAATCTGGATGAACTTAAAAATTATACGCATCAATTGCAGAAATTGATCACGGATGAACAGCAGTTGACTGTCAACATGTTTATAAGCTCCATGCCGATCGTTAAAACGAATAATGTACAGGGCACAGGTTTAAATCAAACACATGCTGCCTATTGGTCACCCGAAACAGCCACGCGGTAACCAGTCTAACACATTAAGAATGGGGGAAGGGGCGTTCTCATGTATAGGAACGGCCCTTGCTCCTTTTCGGTAAACATCCTGGATATAGGGGGATTTCTATGATCGGTGCAATCGTTGAAACCAAGTATGGAAAAGTACGCTGCTCCACATGGAGAAGCATCTCATTAGGCGCAGAAATGAATGAGGATTGTCTGAACTTGAACATATGGTCTCCGTCACCCGATAGCAAGAAGCGGCCTGTTATGGTATGGATCCATGGTAGAGCGTACGTTACTTCTAACCAGGAGTGAATTCGTGTATCGTGTTGTATTGAAGGTGAAGATTTTAGTACATGATGAATGTATAATTTGTAAGCGTTCACATATAAAATGATAAAAAGTCAGATGGTGCGGAAGCGCTGATACTAAATGATAAGGAGAACTGAATCATGTTTACTTTCATTGTGCGCAGGATACTACAAACGTTACTTATACTTTTCTTCGTAAGCATTATTGTATTCATGATAATGCACCTTCTGCCAGGTGATCCTGTTTCCATTATGCTGGGAGATTATGCATCTCAAGAAGAAATAGAAAATCTTCGACAGGAACTTGGGCTCGATAAGCCGCTTCCTATCCAGTACATGAATTGGGTAACGAATGTCCTTCGCGGAGATTTAGGAAATTCAATAGCTTACAATCAAAGTGTGAATGCGCTGATCCAGCAGCGGCTCCCGATTTCATTTCACATTGGATTGTTGTCTTTCCTGCTAGCGATCATGATTGGCATTCCAGCAGGTATTATCGCTGCTGTCAAACGTGGAAGCTGGGTGGATTCCCTTATTACAGTGACTGCAAATATGGGGATGGCGGTACCTGTGTTCTGGCTGGGCATTCTTGGGGTTTACCTGTTCAGCCTGAAGCTGGGCTGGCTGCCAGTACAGGGGTACACCTCGCCTTTTGATGATTTCTGGAGAAGTATGCATCAAAGCATTATGCCTATTGTCTTGCTATCCCTGGGTTCACTTGCTTCACTTGCACGTCAAACGCGCTCGTCTATGCTTGAAGTGATTCGTCAGGACTATATACGGACTGCCCGAGCGAAAGGATTGTCAGAAAGAAAAGTAGTTTTGGGGCATGCTTTGCGAAATGCGCTGATTCCTGTCATTACCTTGCTTGGTATGGGGCTTGCTCATTTGGTTGGAGGCTCCGTGTTCATCGAACAAGTATTTAATATTCCGGGCATGGGACGGCTCATGGTTCAATCTATCTTTGGCAAAGATTATATTGTGGTTCAGAGTGTGGTTCTGATCGTTGCATCCGTTGTAGCATTTGGGAATTTAGCCGTAGACATCGCGTATGGATTTATTGATCCAAGAATTCGCTACAAATAAGACAAGGAGTGAGGGATATGACAACTGAATCAACTATAGCACCGGCAGCCTTACATGAACTCCCACCGCAAACCAGCAGTACCCACCGGTTCTTTCGAGTATTATTGGCTCGAAAAATTGTTGTGATTGCCCTATTTATTTTGATTGCTACTATATTAGTTGCTATCTTTGCGCCGCTGTTTGCGCCGTATGACCCATATAAGCAGGACTTGTCCAATTCCTTAATACAGCCATCCTCTACTCATTTATTAGGCACTGACATGCTGGGTAGAGATGTGCTCAGCCGAATCATTTTTGGTACAAGAATATCTTTAATTGTTGGATTTGTAGTTGTCATCATTGCTGGAGTGCTGGGAATGAGTATAGGGTTGGTGTCAGGTTATTTTGGCGGATGGCTTGATTCGGTATTGATGCGATTTATGGATGCTGTCATTGCCGTTCCTATGATTGTATTGGCCATGGCGATCGGGGCCGTGCTTGGGGGCGGTATAGTGAATGTGATCATAGCGCTAGGTTTGGCCATCGTACCTGCGTACGCGAGACTGATGCGAGGACAAGTGCTGTCTGTGAAACAAGCTGATTTTGTCATAGCAGGCACGATTACAGGCATAAGCAACTTAAGAAATATGCTGGTTCATGTGCTGCCGAACTGTATTTCACCGCTCATTGTATTAATTACAATGAATTTAGGGATGGCTATTTTGGCCGAAGCTGGACTAAGCTTCCTGGGCTTGGGGATTGTGCCGCCAGGCGCCTCATGGGGCTCTATGGTAAACGACGGTTATCGTTATTTGCTTACCAACCCCGTGCTGTCTCTAGCTCCAGGTGTAGCCATAGTGATTGTGGTACTAGCATTTAATATAGTAGGGGACGCAATTAGGGATGCACTCGACCCAAGACTTCGCGGTGCGGAATAAGGGGGAGTCAGATATGAACCTTAACATAGCAATCAGGGGGGTAACATATGAACCATCTTCTTGAAGTAAGAAACCTAAAGACCTATTTTTCCAGTGATGGTTCGACCATCAAGGCGGTAGACGGCGTGTCCTACCATATTGATGAAGGGGAGATCGTCGCTTTTGTAGGGGAGAGTGGATCCGGAAAATCGGTAACCCAATACTCGGGCCTGCAGTTAATTCCCACGCCCCCAGGACGAATAGTTGATGGGAGTGTCATGTTTGATGGCGAGGATTTATTGAGCTACAAGCCGAACAGTGAAAAAATGAGAAATGTGCGCGGCGGCAAAATTGGAGTCGTCTTTCAGGAGCCGATGACCTCGCTGAATCCCGTTATGACGGTAGGAAAGCAGATCTCCGAATCGGTTATGCTTCACATGGGTTTGAACAAAGCAGAAGCTAGAAAGCGTGCTGTCGAATTAATAAACATGGTAGGTATACCCGATGCCGAGCATCGTGTGGATTACTATCCGCACCAATTTAGCGGAGGGATGCGTCAGCGTATTATGATCGCGATGGCTTTATCATGTAATCCGAAGCTGTTGATCGCCGATGAAGCTACTACTGCTCTCGATGTGACGACACAAGCGCAATTGTTGGAAATGATGAAAGATGTCGTAAAGAAGACGAATACCTCCTTGATTCTGGTTACGCATAATCTGGGCATTGTTGCCAGATACGCAGAGCGAATATATGTCATGTATGCAGGCGGTATTGTGGAATCAGGCCCGACTAAGGAAATTTTCAAAAATCCAAAACATCCATATACCATCGGTCTCATGAAGGCGGTTCCACGTTTGGATGACCCGAAGGATCGGAAGTTGTTATCGATCGAAGGCTCTCCGCCAAACCTAGCGAACAAGCAGGAGCAATGCGCCTTCTTGCCTAGATGTGAGTTTGCGACAGAAGTCTGCAGCAGTAATCCAGCGCCTTCGCCAATGACAGTGGGGGAGAATCACTCCGCAGCTTGTTATGTGAAAATTGAAAATTCCGGATGGAAGATCGGCAGCTCTCATGTTGAAGCGGCTAAGAATGAAGTGTCTGCCACTTTACAAGCAGAACTGCAGCAGAAAATACCTCGTGAACAGAAAGAAACGATTTTAGAGGTCAAGAATCTAAAGATGTACTTCCCTGTAACCAAAGGGCTATTAAGCCGCAAGGTTGCGGATATAAAAGCTGTAGATGATGTAAGCTTTGATATTCGAAAAGGGGAGACATTGGGGCTTGTCGGAGAAAGCGGATGCGGTAAAACCACAGTGGCACGCACGATTCTGAGAATGTATGAACCGACGGATGGAAGTATCGTGTTCCAAAATCATGACATTACCAGAATGTCATTAAGCAAAATGAGACCTTTACGTCGTGACATGCCCATGATATTTCAAGATCCGTTTAGCTCGCTGGACCCAAGACAATCCGTAGCGGATCTCGTAGGCGAACCGCTTAAGGTTCATAAAATGGTGAAGTCCCGCAAAGAGTACGAAGAAAGATTGGTCGAATTATTCGAAATGGTTGGTCTGAATCCGGATGTTCGGAATCGCATGCCGCATGAGTTCAGTGGAGGTCAGCGGCAGAGGATCGGAATTGCGAGGGCTCTTGCCAGCAACCCGTCCTTTATCGTGTGTGATGAAGCAATTTCCGCTCTGGATGTATCCATTCAAGCTCAGATTATTAATCTGTTGGAGGATCTTCAGAGGAAACTGGGATTAACCTACTTGTTTATTGCCCATGATCTTTCCGTCGTACGTCATATAAGTGATCGCGTAGCCGTGATGTATTTGGGTAAGATCGTTGAAATTGCGGATTGGAAAACCCTGTACGAGAGTCCCAAGCATCCCTATACCCAAATGCTGCTTTCTGCAGTACCTATCCCTGATCCGTTCATAGAGGAGAAACGTGAGCATGTGGAGATCAAAGGCGAAGTGCCGAGCCTTCTTAACAAACCCAAGGGCTGCAGCTTTTCTAATCGCTGCCCATTAGCGACGAGTGAATGTAAAGAGATGGAGCCACCTCTGAAGTCTGTTGCTGCCGACCATGGAGTAGCTTGTATCAAAGTTTGAACAAACACAATCGCCATAGCTCCGGTATACAAGCCGGAGTTTTTAAATGGTCATTTTGTATTTGCAATATTTGTGCATCGTTTATTAATTCAATTTTAATTATTCGTACATCGTGGATATGTTAGTAAACCCCTTGTGTTGATTATGATGAGTATGAAAGCGTATTCACAGTGATGCAGGGGGTGTATTCATTTGAAGCGGAAATGGATGAACAATTACTTCATGTTGTGCTTTTTCATAATGGCTCTAGTCTTATCCGGCTGCACAAGTTCGGCGAATCAAAACGCATCGGGGAACCAGCCAAATACCGATTCGGAAACGAACACGAAATCTGAACGGCAGGAGGAAACGACTGCAAGCAAGAAAAGTGGCGGAACATTAAGAATCATCATTGGAGATGATGCGATCAAGGCGCTGGGGTATAACCCCGAAATTCGCTCGATTGGTGACCTTATGGTCAGTGCAACAGCTCTTGAGACATTGGGCAGATACAACACCAAGGGGACATTGACCCCTTTCTTGGCAGATAGCTGGCAGATTGATACGGCCGCGAACACCATCACCATTACAATTAAAGAAGGCATTAAGTTCTCAGATGGCACAGATTTTAATGCAGAGGCTGTAAAGTGGAATTTGGAACAATATAGGCTGTCAAAAAAACCGAACTTCAATGAAACGGATACACAATCCATTGAAGCTCCCGATGCGACTACCGTTGTGATCAAGTTAAATACTTGGGATATTGGCATGATGGATACCATCTTAACGGCTGTTAAAATGGCTTCGCCTACCGCTTTTAATGAACATGGCAAGGATTGGGCGATGGAAAATCCGGTCGGGACGGGACCCTTTGTAATGGAGAAATTTGTCAAAGGTGTTTCTGTAAAGTTTAAGAAGAACGAAAATTATTGGCAGGAAGGTATGCCCTATCTCGATGGCGTAGAGTGGAAGATGATCACAGATTCGCAGACGGCTTCAGCTGCAATGTCTGCTGGAGAGGCAGATGTTTATTATAACACTTCAGCAAAAGTGGCTCAGGATCTTCAAGCCAACTTTGAAGTTATTAAGTTCTCCGGGTTTGGTGCGTTCGGGCCAGCGATCTATCCATCTGGAGGAAATCCTGACTCCCCTTGGGCGGATGAAAGAGTTCGTCAAGCTCTGTCGCTGGCGATTGATCGAGAAGCCATCGTAAAAACATTGGCGTTTGGCTACGGTACAGCCACTTCACAATACAGCTCTCCTGGTCTGGACCACTATAATGATGAGATTAAACCGGAGTTTAATCCAGATAAAGCGAAACAATTGCTAGTAGATGCCGGGTATGCTGACGGGTTTAAAACCCAGGTCATTTTTGCGAACAGCCCAGAAAGTGCAGACTTGTACACTGCGATTCAATCTTATCTGGGGAATATTGGAGTTGAGCTTGAACTGGCACCTGTGGATGGAGCGAAATTTAGAGAAATTTCAGGCGCAGACGGCAGTTGGGAAGGCTTAATTGGATATGTGTTCAGGGTCGCACCCGACACATCATGGGATATGATTCGAAATCTGGCCAGCTTCGGCACCAATGCCCGCAGCGTTGAGACCTATCCAGAATTAGATGAATTGATGAAACAGTCCAGGACGGTTCCTGATTCTGAAACGTATAAAACTGCAGTACTTGAGCTTCAGCAGAAGCTATTTGGGGAGAAGGTATCAGCCATCCCCCTTTATTTGGGCGCAAACACTACGATCAAAGCTAAAGGCGTCGAAGGTGATGGCATGACAACGACATTCCTGACAGATTGGACGCCTGAATCAGCTAAAATGCATTAAATTGAATAGGGTTAAGCCACATCTAAGTGGCTTAATCTTTTATATTTGCTAATGGTTAGGAACCTAATCAAATGGAGGGGATTCATCTATGGTGGCTCGAAAGCAAATAGCCTTGGTGATGAGTTTGATTACATGCATGATTATCCTCGCGGTGGGCTGCACCAATAAAAGTGCGTCAGTCAACACAGGGATTGAAGCGAATGCTTCAACTGAGAACATACCCGCAGAACAACATCCAGGCCAGGCTGACCGATCAGTTTCAGGCGGGACCTTCACGTTTGCTGTATCAGAGGATGCCATCATTTTGGGGAACCCGCCTACGCTTATGAAACAGTCTGATCCGAATTACGCTGCGCCGGCTGTTGAAAGGCTATTCAGACGGGATCAACAGGGTGAACCCGAACCTTACCTCGCTGAAAGCTATAACATCGCAGACGATAACTTGTCCATTACAATTGAATTAAAGCAGGGAATTAAGTTCCATGATGGTTCCGATTTCAATGCTCACGTTGTGAAATGGAACTTGGACCGGTATATCGCGACCGAAAGAGCAGAATTAGCTAAAGTTCAGTCTGTTGAAGCGGCTGGAGACTATACAGTGAAGCTGCATTTGAAAGAATTTGACGGTATGCTGCTTCAAAATTTGTCAGGCATTCCTGGCATGATGGTATCGCAAAAATCAGTAGAGGAGAATGGAGAAGCCTGGGCTGAGATGAATCCGATCGGTACGGGTGCATATCAATTTGTCAGCTGGGATCGGGACCAGCGTATAGTCTTTAAGAGGTTTGAAGGTTATTGGCAGGGAACTCCTGAGCTGGATAAGCTTGTGATCGAAGTGATCGTGGATCCGTTTGCTCAGAAGGCTTCTTTCGAAACGGGCGGGATTGATGCGATTATGAGCCTCGGTCCGAAGGATGCGAACGAATTGAAGCAAGCTGATAAATACAATATAGAGGCCTCTGATTTAGCCTCATCCGTGCTGGGCCTGCTGCCGGACAGTGCGCATTCAGATTCAGTTTATTCGAATGTGAAGGTAAGGCAAGCCGTTTGGCATGCCATTAATTTTGAAGCTATTGCCGAGACCATGGGCTATGGTTATCACGAAGCAACCTTCCAGCTGGCGACAGAGGCCAGTACAGCTAATAATCCCAATGTTAAAGGATATCCCTATGATCCTGAGAGAGCCAAAGCTTTGCTGAAAGAGGCAGGATATGCAGATGGGTTTGCCACTACGTTGTATGCACAAAACACCCCCGGTTATTCGGATATATTAACAGCAGTGCAGGCATTTCTGCAGGAAGTAGGGATCACGGCCAAGGTTGAGCTGGTTGACCAAGGGAAGTATTTCGAGATGCTGACAGGCGGTCCTGAAAAGGGTGGATGGAAGAATGGATTAACCATTGTACCATTTACCATAGTGCCTAATGAGCTGGGGGCATATGCCCGGCTGTTGGGACCGGGTGTTTCTGCAGCAAGATTGCCGGTGGTTTACAATCCGGATGAGCTTCAGGACTTCATAGGCAAAGCCTCGAATGAGCCTGATCCGGCCAAAGCGAAAAGCATGATTCATGATATGCAGAAGGTAGCAACGGATGATCATGCTGCGTTTTTCTGGATCTACGCCACAAAGAATATCTCTGCGACTCAACCTTATGTTAAAGGTGCGAACTTTAATGCGCCTCAATGGACGCCAGAGCAAATCAAGCTGGAGGAATAAATGAATCAGTTATCTCGAGAAGTTGCCGATTTTATTGTGAAGACGCAATATGAAGATCTGCCAGTTCATGTCATTGAAACCGCCAAAAAAAGCTTGCTCGATGCGATTGGGGTCATGCTCGCAGCGACTACCTTAGGGGATGGCTGTGCGCCTATGCTGAAGCTGGCTGTTGCAAATGGCGGACATGAGGAAAGCACAATTCTGGGCATAGGGGCGAAGCGGCCCGCACATATGGCTGCCTTCGCTAATGGTGCACTGGCACATGCGATGGATTTTGAAGACACCCACGACAAAGCGTTCGTTCATTCCAATGCGGCAGCGATTCCTGCTGCGCTTGCCGTTGCTGAAGCGTCCGGGCAGGTCAGCGGCAAGGAACTGATAACGGCAATAGCGCTTGGCAGTGAGCTGGTATGCAGATTGGGTTTGTCAATCAAAGATAATTTGCTGGAAGCAGGTTGGTATATGCCTCCGGTCTTCGGCGCCTTTGGCGCAGCGGCTGCAGCTGGCAAAGTCTTAGGTTTGTCGACGGAGCAGATGCTGGATGCCATATCTTTAACATTATGTCAGGCGACATGCAGCGCGGAATTAACTCAGAATCCGCAGTCGGTCATTCGCTCCATTCGGGATGCTTTTGCTGCGCAGTCCGGCGTACTCTCGGCTCAGCTGGCAAAGGAAGGGGTAACAGGGTTTCAACAGCCGTTTGAAGGGAGGCTTGGTTTTTTCCACGCGTATGCCAAAGGCAATTACGATGCCGAAGCCATGACTGCGAACTTGGGAGCAGTGTATGAAATGGCAAATGTAAGCTTTAAGGCTTGGCCTAGCTGCCGCGGTACACACCCCTATATCGAAGGGGCTTTAAAGATCATGCAAGAGCATAGTGTGCAAGTTGAGGATATTGAGGCAATCAGAACTGTGGTCAGCCCTGTCAATAAAATGCTGTGTGAGCCTTTGGAAGCCAAACAGCGTCCGAGTTCGCCTATAAACGCGAAGTTTAGTATTCCATATGCGATTGGGGTTGCGATTCATCATGGGACGGTTAGTCTGGATCATTTTAAATCCGAGGTTTTAGAAGATTCGGAAGTGCTAAGTATTGCGGCTATGGTAACCTATGAAATTGATCATTCCATGAGTTTAAAGGATACCCTTCGGGGCTTTACTGAAATTCACACGAAGGATCAGGTATTCAGTACCGTAATAGAGACCCCTTACGGTGATCCCACCCACCCATTAGGTCTGGATGATTTGATTGCAAAATTTAAGGCATGCGCACGGCTTGCGATGATCCCGCGGTCGGACGAGCAATTAAGTCATATTGTAGACGGCGTTCTAAACTTAGATTCAGTCAAAGACATTCATGAGCTTACTGCATTATTGTAGGTGCCATTAATGAACTTAGAATGGGAGTGATGAGGATGACTGCAGCATTGGTAACTACCAAGTTCGGCCAGCTTCAAGGTGCGCAAGAGGGGCGGGTATTTGCTTGGCGGGGTGTCCCCTATGCGAAGCCGCCGTTAGGAAAGCTGCGCTTTAGGCCGCCGCAAGCGCCAGAACCGTGGGAGGGTATCAAGGAAGCACAGCAGTTTGCTCCAAGGGCAATGCAGCCGCTGCTATGGGGCCAAGAAGCAGCACCAGAAGGCTACAGTGAAGACTGCTTATATCTCAATATTTGGTCTCCAGCCGCAGATCATAAGAAACGTCCCGTTATGGTATGGATTCACGGCGGTTTTTTTACGGTCGGATCAGGTTCGGACCCTCGCTTTAATGGCACAGCAATGGCTGAATTGAATGATGTTGTTTTGGTAACGATGAATTATCGTTTGGGTCCCTTCGGGTTTTTACAGCTGCGGCAGATCGGCGGGGAGGACTATGCGGCATCAGGAAACTGCGGCATGCTCGACCAGGTAGCCGCTCTAACATGGGTTAAAGAGAATATTGCAGCATTTGGTGGCGATCCTGACAACGTTACGATATTTGGACAATCTGCAGGCGGGAGAAGTGTCGGACTGCTATTGTCGATGCCATCAGCGAGAGGTTTGTTTCAAAAAGCCATCATTCACAGCGGCGGCATTCAAACAATTGGAACAGCTGACAACGCCGCTAAGCTGGCCGAGGTCATGCTGGAAAAATTAGGTATATCAGAAAACAATCTATCAGAGCTGCACGAAATCACCGCTGAAGCTATCCTTGAAGCAGCACCAAAGCCCCATGCCGGCAACGGGATGGAACCGAATATAGATGGCGAGTATTTGCCGAACATGCCGCTTGAAGCGGTGGCTGCAGGAGATGCCATCCATATTCCAATTATGGCCGGGTACACTTTAAACGATTTCACAAGAACGTTTGACCCGAGCTGGGAGCGTATGAGCGAAGATGAAATATTGCAATATTTTCAAAAGAAAATAGGAAGCGTCTGGGATGACGTATCTCCTTTATATTTGGAGCAGAAGGGCGATGATGTCCTTGAAAAGCTGATTCAGCTTCTCATTCGCAATGAATTTGCTATGCCCGCCACACGGTTGGTCGAGCTGCAAGCGGGTCACGGTACAGCTGCGTGGCTGTTCAGATATGATTATCCTGACCCCAAATCAGGCCTGGCTACGCACGGCTCCGAACTCCCTTATATATTTAATACGGCCGAAGATTCGGACGGGCATGTCATGGCGGTTCAAATGTACACGACCTGGGCAGCGTTTGCACGAAATGGCAACCCAAATAACAAGGAAATTCCAGATTGGCCTGCATACGATCTGAAGCGTCGGCCAACGATGCTGTTAAACCGTGATAGTCGACTTGAATTTGACCTTGACCGCGAGATCCGAATCGCGTGGGATAAGGCAAAGCAGCAGGCTTAGCTTATGCCGCCAGTGATATGCAAGGGGGAGAACGAATGACAGATTTATTGGAATTCTATGCTGTTGGCGATGTGGGACCTAATCGAGAGAAGCCATCTTCCATATTTCAATATACGGCGCCTTTCATTCAACAAGGCGATCTTGCCTTTTGTCAGCTTGAGCCAGCGCTCTCCCGAAGAGGCTCTCCGCTGCCTCAGGCTCGATTGTCCATGCGGGCTGACCCCTCTTCGGCTGAAGCGATCCGTGAGGCTGGCTTTCATGTCGTCTCTTTTGCCAGCAACCATTGTATGGATTGGGGGATCGAAGCCTTTCAGGACACACTTGATGCCTTGAAAGCGCAGCAGCTTCAGGTGATCGGAGCAGGCCGCCATATTGATGAAGCAAGAGCACCTGCGATCATGCGGGTCAAGGGGACTCGAGTTGCATTTCTGGCCTATAATTCTATTCTGCCACAAGGATACTGGGCCGAATCAGACCGCCCGGGATGTGCTCCACTTCGTGCTCATACGTTGTATGAACAAATTGAGCATGATCAACCAGGCACGCCCTGCAGAGTGCATACCTATGCGCATTCGGGAGATATGAAGGGCATGCTGGAGGACATTCAACAAGCGAAGAAGCGTTCTGATGTTGTAGTTGTTTCTATGCATTGGGGCATTCATTTTGTACCCGCTGTTATAGCCGATTATCAGAAGGAATTGGCTTACGCTGCGATCGATGCGGGTGCCGATCTGATTTTGGGACATCACCCTCATATTCTAAAGGGAATTGAAATGTACAAAGGAAAGGCCATCTTTTACAGTCTTGCTAATTTTGCGTTAGAATCGCCCTTCACATTCGCAGAAAATTTGGAGCAAAAAGAGTCGCACAAAGAGATTGCAGCACTTCATCCTGATTTCAAACAAGGGAGCAGAACATTACCCAAGGATTCTTTAAAATCAATTATGGTAAAATGCCTTATCAGTCCAAAGGGTATAGAGCAGGTTGCCTTTCTGCCTGTTATGATCGATGAATATTCGGATCCACATATCTTGTCGGCGGAAGATCAAAGATTTGATGAGGTTCTGTCTTATCTTAAGCATATTTCGGAGGATCAAGGCTTGATGCTGAATGTGTCTGTTCAAGGCAATGAAGTTTTGCTGCAAGGAGAGCTAGTCGAGTGAGCCTATCAGGAGAATTAGCTAAGCATATTTCAAGCGTCCGCTACGAAGATTTATCTCCTTGCACAGTAGAGATGACTAAGAGAACAATATTAGATACCCTGGGTGTTATCTTGGCAGCAAATACATTAGGCGAAGGCTGTTCAGCTTTTGTGAAGTTAGCCGTTCAAAGCGGGGGGCCCCGCCAAAGCACTATGATTGGTTATCGAATGAAAGTTCCTGCACTGCAAGCCGCTTTTGTAAACGGGGCTATGGCGCATGCGATGGATTTCGAGGAAGGACATGACGAGGCTCTGGTGCATGCCAGCGCGGCCACGATACCGGCAGCTATTGCAGTGGCAGAAGCTGCAGGGCAGATCAGCGGGAAGGAACTCATTACCGCGGTAGCTTTGGGGAATGATCTGACCTGTCGTCTAGGGTTAGCGATCGAACACAGCTTGCTGGAAACGGGATGGTATATGCCGCCGATCTTGGGTGCATTTGGTGCAGCAGCTTCAGCGGGCAAACTGCTCTCCTTGAACGAGCAGCAGTATCTAGACGCCTTCTCACTTGTGCTTAGTCAGTCAACCTGCAGTGCAGAGTTGGTTAACAACTCTCAATCCCTAATTCGATCCGTACGTGACGCATTTTCGGCTAAAGCCGGAGTTATGTCCTCCATGCTGGCTGTAGAGGGGATAAGCGGTTTTACGGAACCTTTCGAAGGGAGAATGGGATTTTTTCATGCTTTTGCTGGAGGAAGATACAACCTGCTGCGATTAGTAGAGAATCTCGGGTCCGTTTTTGAGGGTGCTAACGTGTCTTTTAAGCCTTGGCCCAGCTGTGGAGGAACACACGCTTTCATTGAAGCAGCCATGCGAATTCGGAACGAATATATGATTAAGCCGGAGGAGATTACAGCTGTAGAAGTGATTGTAAACCCTGTGTTTCAAATGTTATGTGAGCCAGCACAGTCCAAGCGCCGGCCTGCCACAGCGATTGACGCGAAATTCAGCCTTCCCTTTGTTACAGCAACAGCTTTGCATTACGGGAATGTAGGATTGGATCATTTCGCTGCTGAAGCATTACAAAACGAGCAGGTCTTGAAGCTGGCGGACAAAGTGGGATATCAGATTGATCATGCAGCAGCTCGTGCTGAAGCGGTAGGCGGTGCATTGAAAGTAATAACCGGTCGGGGAGCATTTTACGTAAAGGTTGACAAACCATTTGGACATCCTGAGCAGCCCATGAGCGAGCAGATGCTGCTGACTAAATTTCGGGATTGTGCAAGGTATGCCGAGAGGCCGCTATCTGATGAACACATCGACCAGCTCGTCGAGCGTGTTATGAACCTCGAACAAGTCAAGGATGTTAGTCAAGATTTAATGGATAGAGGGGTTTTATAATGAATGAATCCGATCTGGCAGCAAGCGGACCAAGGCGTATATGGAACGCAAATTTCATATTCATCATGCTTGCCAATTGTTTTGTGGTGAATAGCTATTTAAGCATGACCCCTATTTTTCCGATTTACCTTAAGCAGTTAGGGTATGCACAAGATATTGCAGGCATTGTTACGGGGATCTTTGTAGTGACTGCTATGATATCAAGGCCTTTTGCCGGAAAAGTACTAGATTCGGGTCATCGAAGGGATACGTATCTGGCAGGACAATTGATCTCCATTGTGGCAATTATATTATATGCTTTCGCCAGCTCAGCTCTATTGCTTTCATTACTTAGGCTGCTGCATGGGATTGGGATCGGCATTGTTACAACCGCAGCGAACACGATTGCAGTTGATTTTATTCCGAAAAATAGAATGACCGAAGGCATTGGGTATTTTGGTTTAGGCACGGTTGCCTCCATGGCTATAGCGCCAAGTCTGGGTCTGTATCTTATCAACAAGTGGGATTTTAACGTCATGTTCTTCACCGCTGCAGGGATGTGTGCAATCGGCAGCCTTCTGGCCTTGCTGGTTCGCTATGAGAAGCGGATAGATGATATCCGTGTTGTGGAGGCGCTGAAGGGTGGAATTCATCTGATTGAACGGGCAGCTGTCAAACCCGCCGTGGTAGGCTGTTTCTCTGGCATGACTTTTGGTGTCACCTCCGGTTTTATAGCCGTTTATGGCCTGGAGCGCCGGGTCGAACATATTGGTTTGTTTTTCACTGTGTTTGCACTCGTTCTAGTCTTGTCCAGACCTGCCGCCGGCCGGCTGGCTGATCGAAAAGGCTTTGGATATGCGATCATACCAGGCATTATTATTCAGATGCTGTCCATGTTACTGCTTTTCTTCGCGGACTCTTTGCTGATGTTTCTGATGTCAGCCTTTGTATTAGGGATCGGCAGTGGGGCTACTCAAAGCACTCTGAATTCCATGGCTGTTCATAAAGCTCCACCACAGCGCCGCGGTGCGGCGATCAGCACATTTTATTTGGGGCTCGATTTGGCAGCCGGCTTGGGGCCGATGCTTGGAGGGATCGCAGCCAGTTATGTAGGTTATTCCATGATGTATCTATTAACCGTTGTACCGCTGACTATAGCGCTGCTCCTATTTATCATGGCCGGCAGAAAATCGACAGAGAAGAAAGGAATTCAAGCCAATGGATAATCAAACGATTGATATTATAGCTACAGGCGATATCATTCTGGGAAAAGACTGCGAGTATTTATTCGATCATGCACGTCCGCTGCTTCAGGCTGCAGACATTACAGTAGGTCAGTTAGAGGTCACGCATACGGATAGAGCTGCACATGCTGCTGCCTTGGGCAGGACGCCGCAGAATCTCAAGCCTATCGCGGATGCCGGATTCGATGTGCTGACCTTAGCGGGCAATCATCTGATGGATTATGGAAAGGAAGGCATTGAAGACACCATCCAGTGGCTGGATGCACATCACATTCATTATGTTGGCGCAGGGATGAATCTAGCCGAATCGCGAAGGCCTGCCGTACTGGAACGAAAGCAGCTTCGCGTAGGTTTTCTAAACTATAATTGTGTAGGTCCACAAGAGACGTGGGCTGGCCAAGAGCGAGCCGGCAATGCCTATATTCATATTGTTACTCATTATGAGCTTGATCACGCCAATCCTGGCGGTCCGCCGAAGGTTCACACCTATGCCGAGCCCAAAACCATGGGCTGGATGAAGGAAGATATCGACAAGCTCAAGGGAGAGTGTGATTTTGTGGTGGTTGCGCTTCATAAAGGTCTGGTTCACACGCCGGCGAAGCTGGTCGATTATGAATATCAAGTTTCCTACGAAGCGATTGATGCTGGCGCGGATCTGATCATTTCGCATCACTCCCATATATTAAAAGGTGTGGAATGGTATAAAGGCAAGCCCATTTATCATGGGTTGTGCAATGGCTTTGTTTATCTGCCGATGGAAGCACTCCATACGGGCCCGCTGCCTGATAACTGGGCCGAGCGAAGAAAGGCGCTGTTTGGATTTGAGCCTGACAAGGAATATAAGAACTATCCCTTTCATCCTGAAGCCAAATTCACGATGTTTGCCAAATGCACAATCGATGCGTCCGGGCTTATACGCACTGCTGTCATTCCTTGTTATGTCAACAAGACTGGTCAGCCTGAGCTGGTAGGCCAAACTCAAAAAGGCCAAGAAATGTTCGAATACTTAAGAAAAATAACGGAAGCGGCCGGCTTAAATACATCGTATGAATGGGACGGAAATGAGATTGTAGCGCTGCCTAGCGGAAAATAAAATCGTTCATCGTGGTGTAAAAATAAAAATGAAATTAGTATACCATGCACGTATGAATGCTGCGAGGTTTTTTCTTAAAATTGCATTAAGTGAGAAATGTCACTCTAGAACAAATATCAATTTGGAAGCGATTCCAAAGGGGGATGTGAATAGGTCGCTGCTTTATATTATAAACGTATCAAAGTTACCTGAATAATGGGAAATAAGGGGGATGAAAATGTCAGTCTTTAGGAAAAAATTGCATTTAACCATGGTCATATGCTTATCCGTTGTACTCGTTCTAGCAGGATGCGGCAGTAAACAAAGCGGATCTGCCAACAACGGTAATACAGGTAATTCCAAGAAAACAGAGAATGAAGCTTCCGGGAATCCGTCTGCAGGAAGCGGCGGCGTGCTGAGATTAGCTTTTAGTAATGGACCCGTGAATATAGGGAATATGCCCCAAGCCAGAACCATTGAAGAAGTCATCGTTGGAGGTGCAGCTCTTGAGACCCTGACGCGCTTTGACAGCAGCGGTAACTTTGTGCCATGGCTTGCAGAAAAGTGGGAGCAGGATGTGGAAGGAAAGGCGATTACTTACACATTACAGCAAGGCGTTAAATTCCATGACGGTACCGATTTTAATGCGGAAGCTGTGAAGTGGAATTTGGACCAGCTGCTTGCCGTGGAGAAGCGTGAATTCAGCAACCTGGCTTCCGCAGAAGTCATCGATGAACATACTGTAAAATTAAATCTCAAAAGCTGGGACAGCACGATGATTGAGACCGTAACGAACTTCTTGTGGATCATGTCTCCAACTTCCTTTGAGAAGTTAGGAAAGGACGCTTTTTCGAAACAGCCGGTAGGTACAGGGCCTTTCGTCATGGATAGCTTCGAACAAGATGTTGTAATTAAATATAAGAAGAACGAAGAATATTGGCAGGCAGGAAAACCATACTTAGATGGGTTAGAATTCCATATTATTAAAGATCCGATGATTGCATCGGCTACTTTCCAAACAGGGGATGTAGACGGATTGCTGCTAGCTCCGTCCAACACGGTGAGGGAACTGGAAAAAGAAGCGGTAATCGTTAGACTTGAATCAGGTTTAGGTGCAGGCGCCAGTGGATTTATCACAGACAGTGCGAATCCGAAATCTCCTTTTGCCGATGTCAGAGTACGTAAGGCGATGGGGCATGCAATAGACTCTGAAGCTATTACAAAATCACTTTTTGGCGATACCGTGCTGAATACAAATCAATGGGGATTATCCACGTCATGGTCCTACAATCCAGAGGTGGAAGGCCAGCCTTACAATCCAGAGAAAGCAAAACAGCTATTGGAAGAAGCGGGATATCCAAATGGGTTTAAAACCAAATTAATAGGCGGTTCAGGCGATAGTGATCGCTTAACTGCCGTGCAGGCCTATCTCAAGGAGGTTGGCATTGATGCACAAATTGAAATGGTCGAATTCGGCAAATATAAGGATCTGACCGGGGCAGAAGCCAATTGGGAAGGGATTATTACCTACAACTTTAGAGGTGATGCAGACTTAGCCCTTTATATGTCAAGAAATTTTGCGCCAGGCGGTCCTTTATACGCCAATAATGTCTACCAACCAGAAGATGTAACAAGGCTGCTTCAGGAGGCGAGAACGGCTCCCGACCAAGATACCAAAATTAAAATCAGTCACGAGCTTCAAAAACTGGCCTATGATGAGTATGCCTTGGCTTATCCGCAATACGTGACAACATCCCCGGCCATATTCAAGCCGTATGTCAAAGATACCGGCATCAATGAGACTTACATGACGTTTTTCAGACCTGAAGACGCAAAGATCGAAAAATAATCACTGTAAATCTAGCCTCGATTTGCCTCTTCGGCAGATCGAGGCTTCTTATGTGGACGAAAAAAGTTAGTGCATCGTGCAGGGAAGACATTACCTCTTTTAGTCCCCTGTAAACGTTTACTTCGCCATGATCCCCCCTTAGAATTAATTGTAAGCGGTTTCGTTGGAATATAATTTTCATACATGGGAGTGGAAATGACTGTGCATGGATCCATTCAGATTAAAACCGATGTTCCGTTCGAAATGAGGGATGGCACGCTATTAAGAGCGGATGTGTACAAGCCAGAGGGTGCAGGCAGATTTCCTGTCATTCTAGTTAGAACGCCATATAATAAAACCGGGTTTAACCAAGGATTAGTTAATCCGCTGGCAATGGCGCAAGCGGGGTACGCCGTAGTCGTTCAAGACATTCGAGGCAGGTATGCTTCAGATGGAGTTTGGGAGCGTCATCGCATGTTCGAGGTGGAAGCTTTGGATGGATATGATACGGTAGAGCAAATCGCGGTTCAGCCATGGAGCAGCGGGCAGGTGGGGCTGGCCGGAGGCTCTTACTTAACGGCCATGCAGTGGATTACAGCGATGGCAAGTCCACCCCATCTAAAAGCGTTCTCACCGTATATTGGAGACATTGGCACGAATATAGCGCCGCCGCCAGAAACCGGTGCAGTTTCCTTCTACTCCGCAGCCAACGCATTGCCATTAACCGCTGCAGATCTGGTAGATAAATTAGAGCAGCAGGGTGAAAATGTCACAGAGCTTCGACAACATCTTGATCATGCCCTGCGGGACCCCTACTGGGTGATTAACTATTTGCCCTTTAAGGAAATTCCGCTTGCCCAATTTGAACCCATTCGGCTCATGCTTGAGCAGCGCCTTCATCCGCCGACAAAGGAAGAGATTTTGCAGCGGAAGCGGTATGAGAACATTCGTATCCCTGGGATGCATATTGGCGGATGGTTTGACCAGCTGGAGCAGGCGATTGTGAATAACTATTTGAAGGTTAAGGAGTTTGGCGGCTCGGAACGCGCCAAAACCTCTCAGCACCTGATGATCGGGCCGTGGGATCACGGGAGCGTGCGCTCATTTTTAGGCAATATGGAATTTGGCCCCACCTCAGCGAATGAGTCGGAACTAAGGCGGCATATCATTCAATTTTATGACCGATACCTCCTGGAACAAGAGGTGGACATTCCTGCTGTGCGTTATTTTGTGATGGGACGGAATGAGTGGAGAACAGCAGACTCTTGGCCGCTGCCGGAAACGCAGTGGCAATCCTTGTACTTTCACAGCAGCGGGAGAGCAAACACCAGCCAGGGTGATGGCGTGTTGAGTCGTGAGGCACCTTCGATCGAGCCCGCAGATACTTTTTTCTATAACCCGCTTCTGCCGGTACCAACGGTAGGTGGAAAACTGTTAGCCATGGGAGGCATGGTGCCAGGCCCGGTAGATCAAACGGTTATCGAGCGAAGGGAGGACATCCTTTGTTACAGCACGTCCGAGTTGCGTGAGGATCTTGAAGTCACAGGCCCGCTACAAATGATTTTATATGCAAGTACTACGGCCAAAGATACAGACTTTACGGCAAAGCTGACGGATGTTCAGCCAGATGGCCGCTCTCTGCTCATTGCTGAAGGAATCCAGCGAGCAAAGTACAGAGATTGGAATTATGAGGAAATACCAATTGAGCCTGGTGCTGTCATTAAATACACGATTAATTTGGGCAATACCAGTCATGTGTTTCGCAAGGGACATCGTATTCGGATTCATGTCTCGAGCAGCAATTTTCCCTTATTTGATCGAAACATGAACACGGGACATTCGATCGGAGAAGATGCGGTCGGTGTGGTGGCAGAACAAACGATTTATCATGACTCCAATTATCCATCTCATATTGAACTTCCAGTGATTCCGTAAGCATATAAACATCACAACAACAGGTTAGGAGGCGTCTATGTGGCCATAAAGTCACGTGCGTATGAAACGATAGAACAAGCTTATCGGCACAGCAAAGAAACCGTTATTGAGTGGAAAAAACAAGGCCGGCTTGCCGTCGGTTGTATAGGTTCGGATGTACCCGAGGAAGTTCTAATAGCGGGAGGTATTTTGCCGGTTCAAGTGTTCGGCAATCCAGAGGCTAACTCTCCGCTGGCAGAACAATATTTGGAGAAAGGCTTTGATCCGCTTACGGTTTCTCAGTTTGAACAAATTGTAAATGGCAGCTGCACATTTTTGGATCGTATAGTCATATCGAATTCTTCCGACGCAGTGATTCGATCCTATTATTATTTAAGGGCCATTAGAAAAATGGAACCTCACATGCCGGTGCCGCCGCTTTACTTTTTCGATTTTCTACATACCCCCTTTAGAATGAGCGGGATGTATAACCGGGACCGATTACGCGCTTTGATCCGGGAGGTCGAGGGCTGGTCAGGTAAAGAAATCAATACGCAAGCGCTTCAGGAGGCTGTATCGGTTTGTAACCGGACTAGAAGGCTGCTGCATGAACTCAACGAGCTCAGGCAGCCAACAGCCCCGAAGGTCAGCGGAACGCAAATGCTGAAGCTGATCGGTGCATCGATGGTGATGCCAAGACAGCTTTGTAATGAATTACTCGCTGAATTCCTGGAAGAAGCCAGGTCCGGAAGTGAACTGGCGGGTGTTCCCGTGTTTGTAACAGGAAGCCCTCAGGATCACACGTTTCTATATGAGGTGATTGAAGCTTGTGGGGGACTAGTCGCAGGCGAGGACCATGAGATGGGTTTTCGCCATGTGAAGGATCTCGTGGATGAGAGTGTTAATCCCATTGACGGTATTGTTGACCGCTATCATTTAAGACCTCCCGTGTCCGGCCAAGCGACGGTATCCCGGCGAGTGAAGGATCTAACGAATGCAGTGGAGCAGTCGAAAGCCGAAGCTGTTGTGTTTTATGTCCACGAGAAACATGACGCGATCTCCTGGGATTATCCCTCCCAGCGCAAAGCATTGGAGGCAAAAGGGATCTCCGTGCTGATGCTGGAGGATCAGCCCTATGGTCCGGTTCCGGAGGAAACAAAGAGGAAAATAACTCAATTCATATCTGCCGTCAAGAAGGGGGGACGTTCTTAAGATGACTGAACAAGCGAACACTGCCGCACCAGCATCCGGCTCCCGCGCGAGTGTTAAAAAGTTAAAAACAGCCGCTAGAGCCACAGCGTATCAGAAAGAATGGTTTATGGGGTTGAAGGAGAGAGTGGAATCCGGCGAACCGCTGGCTATCGTCAATGCGGATGTCCCTCAGGAAATTCTTCGAGCGATGGATATTCCCTATGTTGTCAATCAGTGGTGGTCCGCTGTCTGCTCAGCAAAGCAAATGGCCCCGTACTATCTTAATTTGTTGAATGAGTGCGGTTACCGTCAGGATTTGTGCCGCTATTGTTCGCTAGCACTAGCTGCAGCCATTGATCCGGAGCCGGAAAAAGGCCCTTGGGGCGGACTGCCTAAACCTACGGTAGCTATAACTCGATTGACTTGCGATTCCCAGGCAAAAATATTTGAACTGCTGGCCCAGGAATACGGCGTGCCCTTCTATCCTTTGGAGAATACGGTTCCTTTGCAGATCCCGGACGAATGGTGGACCAAGGCGAGAAGAAACTGGGATGAACTGTTCGAACCCCATCGTTTAGATTTAATGGTGGAGGACTTTAAAGGATTGATTCGCTTTCTGGAAACGAACACGGGCAAAACCTTCAGTGAAAGCCGTTTTAAAGAGGTCATGAAATTAGTGAATGAACAGGCGGAATACAACAAGAAAACGCGTGATCTTATAGCGCGAACCATTCCGGCTCCAGTCAGTATCACGGACACCGTACAAACCGTAATGGTGCCTCAATGGCAGCGAGGTACCGAGTGGGCTGTGGATATCGCACGCTCGCTTTACGAGGAAGTCAGTGATTTGGTAGAGCGCAAGGAGGCGGCTAACCCGAACGAGAGAATTCGCTTGGCTTGGGTGGGACGCGGCTTATGGTTCAATCTCGGATTTTATCAGCACTTCGAGGAGAAATATGGGGCATCTTTCATTTGGTCCATCTATCTTGGACTTGCAGCCGATGCTTACGCGAGATATGGTGAGGATTCTCTTCGTACCTTGGCCAGCCGTTTTGTGGGCATGGAAGACATGCTGCATATGCCGCCTTGGAATAGCGATTGGTATGTGAAGGAAGCCAAGCTGAATCAGATTGATGGTGTGGTTCATCTCATTTCAGACAGCTGCACACAGGGAGCTGGAGGAACTTATTTTATTAAAAAGGCGTTTGAAGCTGCAGGCATTCCTGTTCTTCAGCTGCGGGCTGACCCGGTTGATGCGCGTTCATGGGATGACTCGGCTATGATCAAGGAGCTTGAGCAATTTCTGGAGGAACGAGTAAAGGTTAGGGCATGATCATGATGAACAGGGGGTTAGGATATTGAGTAAATCAGCGTTAGAAGGCGTAACCGTGCTTGATTTTACACAATTTGAAGCCGGAACGGTCTGTACTCAAACCTTAGCGTGGCTGGGCGCCAACGTCATCAAGCTCGAGCGTCCTGGCACGGGAGAACAGGGGCGAGGTGCCTCGGCAGATCAAAAAGGGGCAGACTCCTACGGTTTTATTATATTAAATTCAAATAAGAAATCGATCACTGTGGATGTGAAGAAGCCAGAGGGCAAAGAGCTGGTCTACAAAATGATTGAAAAAGCGGATGTCATGGTTGAGAATTTTTCGCCGGGTGTTATTGAACGATTAGGCTTTGATTACGAAACCGTCCGCGAGCTGAATTCGAGAATGATTTATGCACAAATTAAAGGCTTTGGGGCGGATGGTCCTTACGCCAATTTTCCAGCATTTGATGCCATCGGGCAGGCCGCCGGTGTGGTGATGAGTGTGACAGGTGAAAAAGACGGACCGCCGATGCATGCAGGTGTTAATTTTGCGGACAGCGGAGCAGGCTACCACTGTGCTATTGCCATTCTTGGCGCACTTTATCAACGCACAATGACAGGTGAAGGCCAAAAGGTAGAAGTAGCTATGCAGGATGTCATGATCAATTTCAGCCGTTCTGCCTGGGGGCGCCAGTTCATGACAGGCGGGAAGGAAACTCCCAGAGTGGGCAATGAAATGCCTATGGCAGCTGTAGCGCCATGCAATGTGTATCCTTGTAAGCCTGGAGGCCCTAATGACTATGTATTTATTTACACCTCTCGTGTTCCTAGCAGCCCGCAGTGGAAGCGCTTGCTAAAGGTCATTGGTCGGGAAGACATGATGGATGATCCTAGATTTGCTACTCCGGAATCCAGGTATGAGCATAAAGAGGAAATAGACGCTATGATCAGCGAGTGGACCATGCAATATACGAAACACGAAGCTATGGATATTATAGGCAAAGCGGATGTGCCCATCTCAGCCATTCTATCCACCGTTGATATTACTAACGATGAATATCTTCGCAAGCGCGGTACGATGGTTGAGATTGACCATCCCGTTCGCGGCAAACTTGTGATCCCGGGCAACTCCATGAAGCTCTCGGCATCTCCACTAGAAGTGAAGCCGGCACCACTGCTTGGTCAGGACAACAAGGAAGTATATAAAGAGCTGCTTGGTCTGGGAGAAGAGGATTTAGAGGCGCTTAAGCAGGCCGGTGTGATTTAAGTGAGGACCGGTCATGCGCTGGAAAGTGAAGTGCTGCAACGATTGACTCCGAGGTCCCGCTGTTACAGAGGAAATTTGTCTGGCTAGAGGAGGCTTGAACATATGCCAATCATTAAATTAAAAGATGTTGAGTTATATTATGATGAGTTTGGTTCAGGAGACAGATATTTAATTCAAGCACAGCAATACACAAACAATAAACTGCATTACACGATTGATCTTGCAAAGCAGGGTTTTCATGTATTCAACATCCAAATACGGGGATATGCCCCCTCCACGCCAGTTCATGAGGATTTGGGGGAGGCCTGGTATGATGTGTGGGCGCAGGACGTTTGCGATTTTGCGGATTTCATGGGAATCCAGTCTTTTTTCTATACGGGCTATTCCCACGGCGCGGGTATTGGGTGGCACCTTTGTATGAATCATCCTGAACGGCTTCGTGCGTTCTTCCCGATTGTAGGCGGACCCCATAAGAGAGACGGTCAGGAGACAGGCTCTGCGCGGATGAATACGATCATGGCGGCGGAAAGTCGGGAAACATGGAGGCCATACGCTGAGAAGATGACGGCTGGAAACACAGAGATGTTTAGACGAATAGCAGAGCGGGCTGATGACGAGGAAACGAAGCATTTAGCATGGGCTGCAGCAGAGCAGTACAGAAATTTTTGGATCAACATGCCGAAGGAGGCTGCGATTCTTAATCCTAGAAAGCCATTTCCAAAGGTAAAAACCGAAGAAGCGTTGATTGAAATTCTGGGAAATATCGAGATTCCTACTCTGATGATCGGCGGAATGATGGACGATATTAGTACCCCGGAAGACATGGTAAGGTCTTGCAAGGCGGTGAAGCACTCCAAGCTAGTCTTATACTCTGATGCAAACCATGGGAATTTAGGACCGGAGTTTCGCCTTGAAATCGTAGAGGACATCATGCAATTCTGCAACCAGCGTCATTTAATTTAATCTATAAGTCACAACCTAGCGGAGCTAATCTAGCTCGCTAGGTTGTTTTGTTCTGTTGAAAAGCTCGATCCAGTCTATATTTAGTTTACAGTGCAGGAAAGAGACATAATTAATTAGTGCATAGTGCATATAATTTTAACGTGATTTTCGATTTATAATAGATTAAAATAAAGGTAATTCGAATGATCATAATACCTAAACGTTGTCATCTGCGCCAAGCGATTCTATTTTATAATAAAGTTTTGTAAGCGCTGTCCAAAAACATTAGGATTATTCTATTACGGTGATGGAATATTTCTATGGGATGGGGAGGGAGCGGCATGATGGATGTACAAAAGAACAAGCATATTATGGATAAGATTGATGGGCATTTACGAAAAACCGCACGACGCATGGTTCAATTTGACACCTTAGATGAAACGCTGCACTATTTAATCGATTCTTTTCATCAACAGTATGCTTGCGACTACATGTCCATTATTTACTTGGAAAATGATATGTTGAGGCTAAAAGCCAATAAGGGAGATGCTGCTCGATTTGAAGCCGATTTTCCCTTGAATGCCAAACGTTGTCATCCTCGATTATTGCTGGAGCCCATTAGCTCGTTATTTGATGTCCTGGACAACAAAGAACAATGTCCCATCCTCACAGGCTTGGAAGAAGAACGATTTCAAACCTGGTTTACAATCCCCATCAGGCTGGAGGAGGACAGCAGCTTAGGGTTTTGTGTCATCGGTTTTCGTTCGTTTGTTCCGCTCGTGATTGGAGCAGAGAAGCTGTTTGAAGAGTACGGTAAGGATATTGCGACTTCCTTGCAGCTAGCTCAGCAAAGAGAGAATGAAAACAAGAAAATAGAAGGCTTGGCCTGGCTAAAAGAGAATAATTATCTCGGAGGGTCCTCTATTGAACAGATCGTAGAGAATATTGTAGAGCGTGCAGGTAAAGGTACGAATGCCAAAGAAGCCTTTGTTTATTTGTATGATGAACATACTAATAATTTACTTCTGCAGCCTCCGAGTTATGGCGGAACTAAACCGCCGCGAAAAATCGATATGCTGGATGTATATGATTTGAAGCCCTTTTTCCCTTACTTGGAGAAAAGCGGGGCCTCGGAGATGACGATCCCTCTCATGGTGAATTTAAAGCTGATTGGTGTACTTCATGTCAATGAGAAGCTTCAGGGTTATTTCACAAATGAAGATTTGGAACTGCTCCAATTTCTCGCGTCACATGTATCAACCCTAATCGAAAATGCAAGGCTGTACATGAGTGAAGTGGACCGACAAAACAGGCTGCAAACCTATATGCAGCACCAGCAGGAGTTAGTCAAACAAACGATAGATGATGAAGGTTTCGCTGGAATTTCCAACTTCTTGTCCGACATGATTAACTGTTCGGTTGTGATGCTCGACCGCTTTCTCCATTTAACTTCTCATAAGTTCAAGGAGCATGATGAAATGCGTATGGAGGATGTGCTGGACTTAATTGGCAGGGAGAAGAAGGCCATATTAAAAGCTGGACAAGTGGAACAGTGGTTTACTGCTGATGGCCATTTAGAGCTAGGCCTATGGAGAGTGGCCAGCGGCAGCGATACGCTGGGATATTTAGGGCTTTTAATTCCTAAGAGTCACATGGATATTGTCCTTAGAATGTCATTGAATCACGCCCTTAACGTGTGTGCGGTTCAGTTTATCAAACAGAAACTGGTTCTTGATGTGCGTGAACAAGTACGGGATAGTTTTTTTAATCAATTATTTGTTGAGAAAATACAAGATCGCAAGAAAATACTCGAGTACACGAACCTTCTAAATTGGAACATCAATGAGCCGCATTGTATTGGTTTGTTCTCATTTGAATTTGATTTCAAATCAAATGAGGAGCACAACACGAACCTTCTGGAGGAAGACGCAAAGAAGACTTGGGTATGGGAACGCATACGTGACTATATGACTCGGATGTATCCGGGAATTATTTTTACTCGTAAAGATGGATACTATATGGTGATCGTCCCAAAAGAGATCTTCGCTGCTAACGAATTTTGGAAACGCTTTTATGAGCGTGTGAAAAAGATGGTTAGCTCCGAGGAGCAGCATCTATCCGTACATATAGGTATCAGTCAGGAAGCTAACCAAATTGAGGATTACTATTTGTGCTACAAACAAGCCCAAAAGACGCTTGTGATTCTGTACAGTCGATTTGCTGAGAAGGGTTATATGCGCTTCGATGAGCTGGGATCCTATACCGTGCTGTATCATTTGGGTGATCCGATGGTTGTTCCGCTGTTCTTGAAAACATATCTAAACCCGCTGCTTGAATATGGGAATGGTAAAAATCGAGATTTATTCGATACATTGAGAGTCTATTTGCAGACGAACGGGAATATCAAAGACGCGGCGAACCTTTTGTTTATCCACCGCAGTTCATTAAAGTATAGGTTGGAACGAATTCGGGAAATTGTCGGGATTAATATAGATCATGCAGAACAGCGTTTTAATTTAATGCTGGCATACAAACTATATGACTTATTTAATGAGGAAAGCTGATTTTCTTTGGAGGAGCCCTACATGATCGGGCTTCTCCATTTTTATGCAAAGTCCGGTTGCCCTATATGATGGATAAAAAGAACACTCTTATTTCATTCACCGTGGATGTTCTAGCTTGTTCTAAGAGGTTTTATAATTACAATATCTATCTTTGGTGTGTCAAGAACTGGAGGCGCTAATATGGTTGCGAATAATCATGCTATGAATCATGAACTAGAAGCCTTGGAGTTTGAAACGCTTGAGTTAAAGATTGTCGATAAGGTTGCTGTCATTTACTTGGATCGACCGCCCGTGAATGCTTTAAACTATACATCGTTTGAAGAATTGTACCGCATCCTGGTCAACATTGAGAATGATTCTTCAATTAAGGTATTGATTGTGACTGGAAAAGGGGAACGTGCCTTTGCGGCGGGGGCAGACATATCAGAAATGGCGAACTTGGATGCTGAAGAAATCAAAAAGATGAATCAAACCTCTCGCAAGGCCTTTGATAAGCTGGAAAATCTATCGATTCCGGTCATTGCAGGCATCAATGGGCTTGCATTGGGCGGCGGCCTGGAACTGACATTATGCTGTGACTTTAGAATTTGTTCGGACAATGCCAAGATTGCATTGCCGGAAATAAACCTAGCGACCATTCCGGGAGGTGGCGGAACACAGCGATTACCGCGTTTGATTGGTCCATCAAGAGCCAAGGAGCTTTTATATTTTGGAGATATCATCAACGCAGAGGAAGCATTTTCAATTGGTTTGGTAAATAAAGTGGCAGAGTGGAAGGAGCTGCTTGACATCTGCATGGATTGGGCGAACAAGCTGGCCAATAAGCCTGGAGTAGCTATGCGGATGATGAAGACGGCGATGAGTATTGGAGTGAATAGTGATTTATCCAGTGCTCTGACACATGAAGCGGCTTGCTTTGAACAAACTTTCGTGACAGCTGACCGCGAAGAAGGCATGCGTGCTTTCGTTGAGAAGCGAAAACCTGTTTATAAGGATAAGTGAAAATTATGGGAGGCGATCTAAATGGGAAGTGTCGTGGGGAAATGGCCGGAATCGATCATATCTACGGATCAGGGCCGCGACTTGGACCAGTACGTTTCAAGGCTGGTAGAAAACAAATGGTTTGAATCACCGATGAATAACAGATTCATGGCAGAAGCGGCTATACAGGATTTATTTACTTCGATTGAAGAGGGCGAGGTTTCCGTTCGCTGGTTGGAAAAGCAAGAGATTGCGGGTTTCATTCAAGATTATAATCTGGTCCACGATCCCATGTGGCCTCACCTGTATGACATTCCTCAGCAGATCTATGATGCTGCTCAGGCAAAGGGAATAAAAGAGGATGTGTCGTTCATCATGAATGATGTGCCGGAGCATTTATTCCACGCTATATATGATGGGGCATTCAAGGCGTTTGAAGAGCAGGGAAAGATAGTGATTTCGCATGTTGTAGCCGCAGTATTGTATATCACCTGCCTTCACATTTCATGCAGTGCTGTATGTGATCGCCCTAGTCCCATTGCTAAGCTTTTTGAATTATTGAGCCTGGGCTATCTTCCTCTAGGGGTGAAGGATGGGTCTTTTTATGTGTATTAGTCTCCAGAGGCGCGCAGCACATTGTGAATTGAAAGTAATCAGGGGGTTGTCAGGCGATGAATAGCCAAACAAGGGGCAGCTACACTATCATTATTCGGTTGGACATTGAATCAGACCTTCCCTTTATTGATATAGCGAAGGTCATTCATGAAGTAGGTGCCGAAATCGTTGCTGTGGATACAGTGAGTCGGGGGAAAATGTCCATGGTTAGGGACATCACGGTTTCTGTGTTCAATCCGGCTAATGAAAGTCAGTTAGTCAATGAACTGAAGAAAGTAAAGGGTGTCCAAATTATTAATGTGTCGGATCGAACCTTCTTGCTGCACTTGGGAGGCAAGCTTGAAATTAACTCCAAAATACCGATTAAGAATCGTGATGATCTATCACACGTCTACACACCAGGTGTTGCAAGGGTATGTACAGCTTTGCATGAGGACCCTTCGAAAGCGTATTCACTGACGATTAAGCGAAATACAGTCGCAGTAATTACAGATGGAACTGCGGTATTAGGATTAGGTGACATTGGCCCGGTAGCTGCTCTGCCTGTCATGGAAGGAAAGGCGATGCTTTTTAAAGAAATGGCCGGCATTGATGCATTCCCCATTTGCCTAGATACCAAGGACACGGACGAGATCATTGACATCGTGAAGAAAATTGCACCTGTTTTTGGGGGCATAAATCTCGAAGATATTTCCTCTCCGCGCTGCTTTGAAATAGAAGAACGGTTGAGGCAGGAGCTGGATATTCCAGTTTTCCACGATGATCAGCATGGTACCGCCGTAGTGATGTTGGCGGGACTGATCAACGCACTGAAAATTGTAGGCAAACAGATGCATGAGATCAAGGTTGTGTTCAGCGGTGTGGGGGCTGCAGGCATTGCCTGCACGAAGATTCTTCAATCAGCGGGTGTCAAAAATATTGTTGGAGCAACCCGCTCGGTAGGTATTCTGCATCGAGGCGAAACCTATAGTAACCCGATGCTTCAATGGTATGCCGAACATACCAATCCTAACCATGAAACTGGCCAGCTGAGCGATGCGATGCAGGATGCGGATGTCTTTGTAGGGCTTTCTGGGCCAGGCGTGATTTCTGTAGAAGATTTAAAGAAGATGGCCAAAGACCCCATCGTGTTTGCTATGGCTAATCCAACACCAGAAATTATGCCGGAAGCGGCAGAACCTTATGTGCGTGTCATGGCAACAGGCCGCTCAGATTATCCAAACCAGCTGAATAACGTGCTGTGTTTTCCCGGGATATTCCGAGGTGCCCTGGACTGCCAAGCTACAGGTATTAATGAAGAAATGAAGCTGGCTGCTGCCTATGCCATTGCTTCAATCGTAAGCGAGGATGAGCTTAACGAGCAGTATATCATTCCAAGTGTCTTTCATTCGCGAGTGGTAGAAGCGGTGAGGAAAAAGGTCATTCAAGCAGCCATAGAGACCGGTGTCTATCGAAGAAAACCACATGACTTCAGCTGAACAAGGTACACGCCCTATCCAATGGATAGGGCGTGCTTTGCATTGGGTTTTCGTACGAAATAACCGAAAAAACCAGCAAGAATTCCTATACGGTGTAGATAGGTTTGTAGTTTGTCGCCATTTATAATTTGAATAAGGTTAACCAAGAGTGATAAGTATCTATGAAATGGAGGAAGCAGTGTGACACAACAAGAACATCGTGAAGCGATTGTAGTAGGTGCCGGACCTGTGGGGATGGTCGCTGCGCTTGCGCTCAGACATGAAGGGATGAAGGCTACGATCTTGGAAGCGGAGGAAGAAGGGAGGTTTCGTCCGGGCAGCCGGGCGATCTATATTCATAAAGCAACTTTGAAGCTGATTGAAGAAGTTTCACCTGGACTGGGGTTTAAATTAGCAGAGAACGGAGTGATCTGGCCTGTTAAGCGGACAACATACCGAGGCAAGGACGTGTATGTGCGCCATTATCCAGCGCCTACACCAGGGGAAATCCCTGCTTTCACTAGTTTGGCTCAAGTTGAGATTGAGAAATATATGTACCAGGCTTGTTTGGACGCTGGCGTGGAATTCGTGTGGGATACGCAGGTAACTGATGTACAAACAACGGAAGAACATGTGCGGTTAAAGACGGCGAGCGGAACGGACTGGATAGCCCCCTATGTGATCGGTGCGGACGGATCCCGCTCTGCTGTAAGGAAAGGTGTAGGTATTGAGCTTGAAGGCCCGCGCGCCAACGACACCTTCCTCGTTGTTGATATTAAAGAAGATGAAGCAAATCCAATACCGCTGGAGCGGACATTTCATTACGAGCATCCAGCGATGGACGGGCGAAATGTACTTCTCGTTCCATTTAAAGGTGGATGGCGGGTTGACCTGCAGCTGCTGGAAGGTGATGATCCGAAAGAATTTGGCAGCGAAGAAGGCTTGAAGGCATGGCTTAGGAAGGTCATGGATCCCAAATATGCAGAGCGCGTAACTTGGGTGTCCACTTATCAATTTTATCAAGTCGTGGCTGAATCGTTTACAGATGAAAGCCGGCGCGTTCTGCTGGTAGGAGAAGCAGCTCACTTGTTTGCTCCATTTGGCGCGCGCGGATTAAATTCCGGTGTGCCTGATGCGATCATCTCCGTTCGAGGCGTTGCGAAAGCGATGAAGGCTGCAAATGAAGCAGATCGCCGAAAAGCTGTTGAGCTGGCGGCCGAAGAACGTTTAATGGCCTCCCGATACAATCGGGATGCTGCAGGTACTGCACTCGAGCATATTCAAGGAAATTCCCCTTATATGAATTTAAAGAGGGAGCTCGCTGCATCTTTAACTCCGCTCATTCCAAAGTTGGGGCGCTGGCTGGATGAAGGGCCGTATGGACCGAAGCAGGGCCATCCTATGGTTTCGACCAAGTACTAATGGAAGGATCCGCTATGTCTAAGCTGACTGGTTTTCAACAAGGAAAGACTTTGATTTACATGATTGAAGCGCCCGCAGATGCTGCGCTTAAGACGATCAACTCCTTTCTTGTTCATCACGCTGAAGGTCTCTATTTAATAGATGCTGGGATGGACAATGATGCATGCTGGGGAGCTTTCAACCAGGCCATGGAGCAGCTTGATTTCTCGGCTGCGGATTTGTCGGGTATTATTCTCACGCATCATCACCCTGATCATGTTGGGCTGGTTCACCGGATTCGAAAGTTAAATCCACAGGTTAAGGTATATGCACATCCGCTAGCCATCCCGTATATTACCCACGATAAAGAATTTTTAGGGAATCGGATTGCTTTTTTTGAAAAGCTCTATAGTGAAATGGACGGTATGCCGGAAGCTGCTGAACAATTAGAGAAGTTTAGGGCCTCTTTCATTAAAAATGAAGCATTTCGAATCGATGGCGACATTGAACTCATTCAAGAAGGCGATAACCTATTAAATTTTAAGGTTATAGACGTGCCCGGACATGCACCAGACCATATTTTGCTGTATGACTCTGATGGTAAATGGGCCGTTGCTGGAGACTTGGTCATTGAGCATATGTCAACCAATGCGATTATTGAACCCGATGCCGGCGGCCGATTAATTCCTACGGTGACACAGCAGCTAGCCTCATTGGAACGCTGTCTTTCCTTAGATGTACAGCTTTTGTTAACGGGGCATGGGAGAGTCATTCATTCGCCTAATCCGGTAATCGAAGACAAGATATCGAGGATCAAGCACAAGCTGGAACGAATCATGAATTTAATCCGGGCGGGCTGCGATACTGCAGGGAGTATGGCCCGTTTATACTACAAGGACATTTATGTAAATCAGTTTTTCTTGGTCATGTCAGAGGTGATTGGCTTGCTGGATCATCTGGAACGCACGGGGTATGTTGTTCGTCGCAAATCTGACGGAGTATATCATTACTCTTTAACAAGGAGGGGCTCCAATGAATCAATCTGATCATCGCAAAGCCTTAGACCAATTTGCAGACCGTCTGGCAAAGGATCACTTGGGACCGCTATGGGATAATTTGGGTGCCATGGTGACAAAGCAGCCTACGCATAAAGTGAGGCCGTATCTGTGGAAATGGCAGACCATTCGCGACTATTTGTTGGAGGCAGGACCGCTGCTGGCACTTGGACGCGAAAGCGAACGCCGCGTCATCTATCTACAGAATCCATCGCTCATTCATGAAGGCAAAATTGGATACGCCACAGATACTTTGTATGTAGGCATTCAATTGCTGCTGCCGGGTGAGGTTGCTCCTTCACATCGTCATTCACAGGCAGCCATTCGTTTTATCATCGAAGGCAAGGGCGACGCATTTACTACAGTAAATGGTGAAAAAACTTATATGGAGCGCGGGGATCTGGTCCTAACGCCCCCTTGGACTTGGCATGATCACGGGCATGAAGGAACGGAGCCCGTGTTCTGGATGGATGGCCTTGACGTAGGGCTGGTTAAAACCCTGACAGGTTCTTTCTTCGAGCCTTACCATGATGACACTTATCCGTTGAACGGGCCTGCAGACAGCTCCGTTGCGCGTTATGCCAGTGGAGTTCGATCTATTTCAGAGCGGAAGGTTCGAGGATATCCTTCACCTTTGATTAATTATAAGTGGACAAATATTAAGCAAGCGCTGGAAGGTCTAACCCGATTGGATGCGGACCCTTATGATGGCTATGCCATTGATTATGTCAATCCGGTAACCGGCGGCTCGGCCGATGCGCGGCTGGGCACCTCGATGCAGAAAATTGCTGCAGGGACGGGCACCAAAGCACATCGTCATGTTCACAGTGCCTGCTACCATGTATTGGAGGGGGAAGGCTATACGGTGATTAACGGTGAGAAGTTTGAATGGACCCAAGGAGATTTCTTTATCGTACCGCCGTGGAGCTGGCATGAACACCATAGTACAGGACAAACGGATGTTCATTTATTCTCGATGAATGATAGACCGGTGCTCGAAATTCTCGGATTGGACCAAGAGGAAGCATACGCAGAAAATAACGGAAATCAATTCATCGAGCGTATCTTTCAACCCGAATAACTGGATATATTTCGAACGGAGGCACACAGCGTGAAAATTGCATTATTTAACGACTTTCAGCTGGGACTCGTAAGAGGCGATAAGGTTTATGACGTAGGCGGTTTGTTGTTTAACGAGAAAAAAACCCTATGTCCCATGGTTGAATTGGTCCGCAGCTATGACACTTATAAGGAAATCATAGAATCGAGATACACGGAATGCGAAGCCTTTAACATCGCAGAGGTCCGTCTTAGGCAGCCTGTTTCCCGCCCCGGGAAAATCGTCGCTGCCCCCGTTAATTATTTATCCCACAAAAAGGAGATGAATGTGCAGCATACGGCAAGAGGTCTTGGTTTTTTTCTGAAAGCGAATACATCTATTATTGGTCCAAATGATCCCATTATCCTTCCGGCCAGCAAGCATGGAAGACGGATCGACCATGAGCTTGAGCTTGCTTTTATCATTGGCAAAAAGGCTAAAAACGTGAAGGCTGAAGACGCCCGGCATTATATTTTTGGTTTCACAGGCTTAAATGATGTGACGCTGCGCCCAGACGAGCACAATGAGGAAGAACGCTGCCTTCGAAAATCTTTTGATACCTTTACGCCGATGGGCCCGTGGATCACAACACTGGAGGATATTCCCGACTATACCAATATCAATATGGATCTCAAGGTGAATGGTGAAATTAGACAGCAGGTCAATACCAAAGATATGGTTTGCGGGATTGCAGAGTTAGTAGAAATTTATTCCCATGTGCTCACTTTGGAGCCAGGTGACATTATTGCGACAGGTACACCTGAGGGTGTAGCTCCAATAAAACCAGGCGATACAGTAACGATTACTATTGAGCATATTGGGGCGTTCTCCAACCCCGTGACAGCGGAGTAAGCACAACTGCATAGAGAGGATGAGTGATCATGAGCCGCAATGAAATTGTGATCATTGATGGAGCAAGAACGGCGTTTGCTAAATTTGGCGGCGCGTTCAAGAATCTGTCCGCTATTGAGCTGGGGGCGATCACGGCAAAAGAAGCACTAAAACGTGCTAAAGTGGAACCCGAGGAAATTGATCATGTGGTGTTCGGAAATGTAATTCAGTCCAGCCCGGATGCCGTCCTAATGGCTCGGCATGTCGGACTGAAAGCGGGCATTCCTAAAGAGGCTCCAGCGCTTACCGTAAACCGGCTGTGCGGTTCGGGACTGGAATCCATTACGCAGGCTGCAAGAATGATTATGACGGGAGAATCCGATATCGCACTTGCAGGCGGAGCCGAAAATATGAGTCAGATTCCGCACGTCCTTCGCGGAGCCAGATGGGGAATTCCATTATTTGAGGCACCTATGCAGGACTACCTGTATGAAGCACTGTATGATCCTGTAGGCCAGGTTTATATGGCAGAAACAGGGGAAAACCTGGCCGTACAGTACGGTTTGACGCGGGAAGAAATCGATCAGCATGCTTTATCCAGCCATAACAAGGCGTTAGCCGCCATGGAGGCTGGACGCCTAGGCGAGGAAATCGTTCCGATTGAGGTGCGCGAACGCAAGCAAACGATCGTGGTTGATCGCGACGAGCATCCGCGCCAAACCAGCATGGAGAAGCTCGCAAAGCTCGAACCCAAATTCAAGGCAGATGGTGTGGTTACAGCTGGCAATGCCAGCGGCATTAATGACGGGGCAGCCTCCGTGGTGGTGACTTCAGCAGAATATGCAGCGAGTCGAGGCCTGAAGCCGATTGCCCGATTGGTATCATGGGCCGTAGCAGGTGTAGATCCCAAGATTATGGGCATTGGTCCATGCCCGGCTATACAGAAGGCATTGAAGCAGGCGGGTCTCTCTTTACAGGATATGGATCTGATTGAAATTAACGAGGCTTTTTCAGCACAGTACTTGGCTTGCCAAAAGCAGCTTGGTTTTGACCCAGCGATCGGAAATGTCAATGGTGGAGCCGTTGCTTTAGGTCACCCTCTCGGCGCTTCAGGAACTAGAATATCACTGTCCCTAATTTACGAACTAGGACGCAGAGGCAAGAAATACGGCATTTCTTCCTTATGTATTGGCGGAGGACAGGGCATCGCGGCCATTTGGGAAAGATTGTAGCTATCTTTTGTTTTCAAAAGGAGGAAGCTGGGGAAATGGTGGATTTAATCGCTGAGTGCGCTTATGGAAAATTAAAAGGGGAGCAGAATGGGGCTGTGATCTGCTGGAAGGGGATTCCCTATGCGAAAGCTCCCCTCCGCGATCTCCGATATGCTCCGCCGCAAGAGCCTGAACCATGGCAAGGGGTGCGTGATGCAACAGAATATGGATTTGCTTCGCTTCAGCCTATAAAGGAAAAGGTAATGGATGAAGATTGTTTATCCTTAAATATCTGGTCGCCAGGCGCAGATCATCGTCGACGTCCAGTTTTAGTATGGATTCATGGCGGCGGCTTTATGGTAGGAGCTGGATCGGATCCCATGTTTGATGGCAAATCCTTCGCGGAGAAAGGAGATCTTGTTGTCGTTACGATCAATTACCGATTAGGCGCCATGGGATTTCTTTATCTGGATGAATGGGGAGGCACAGCATTTCAGGATTCAGGGAATCTTGGCATTCTGGATCAAATTGCTGCGCTAAAATGGGTGCAGCAGAATATATCCGCCTTCGGAGGGGATCCGAACCAAGTGACCATTTTCGGTGAATCCGCAGGCGGCCGAAGTGTCGGTCTTCACTTGGCCCTTCCTCAGTCGAAGGGACTCTTTCATCGAGCCATCATTCAAAGTGGAATGATTTCAACTTACCGCAGCAAATCGGATGCCAGCCGAATTACGAATGAGATTCTGAAGAAGCTGCAGATCAGTGCGGATCATTTGCACCTATTAAGAACTATTTCAGCGGAACAGATCCTGGAAGCAGCACCGCCCTTAAGACCAGCCGTAGGTTTAGAGCCCACCTTTGAAGATAACTTCTTCTCCAAAATGCCGCTTGCTGCTGCTGCCGATGGCTTCAACAAGGACATACCTGTCATCATAGGAACTACGCAGCATGAGGTTACACCGAACATGGACCCGGAATGGGCAGGGAAGAGTGATGAAGAGCTGCTGGCACTATTTAAACAACGAGTGGGGGATGTATTGCAGCAGGCGGTTTCCTTTTATTCCACAAAATACGATCAGGATCCTAGTTTGCTGCATCAGCTTGCCCGTTTGCTGACCTTCCACGATTTCAATATACCAGCCATTAAGCTGGCTGAACACCGAAATCTACATCAAGCGCCGACCTGGGTTTATCGCTTTGACTGGACTTCGGAAGCAGCTGGAGGATTCGCTTTTCATGGCATTGAGGTTCCATTTGTGTTCAATAACCTGGATGCGTCCAAAGCATTGACAGGGCCAGCATCTGAGAGTCAGGCTGTTGCCGACCAGATTCATGCAGCTTGGATCGCATTTGCTAAGACGGGAAGCCCTAACGGGCCAGGCCTGCCAGTTTGGTCACCCTACAGCAGCGAGGAGAGGGAAACGATGCTATTTAATAAGGAGAGCAAGCTTGATCGGGATCCCAACTCCGATGAGCGAGAGTTCTGGGAGCAAGTCTAACAACATCATCAAAGATATATTTAGGATGCTTCCTTCTTTTTCAGTATAATTGTTAGGGTCCTAACAAAGGGACCTGTTATATGTTCGCATTAGGAGGCTTTCTATGCATAACAATCACCTATCCAGCGCTTGGTTCGGAACATGGTTTCGAAAGATATCACTATACTTAACCAATATTATGGACAAAATATTGGCTCAACATGGGATCACTAGCTCACAATACTGGATTTTAAAGCTGCTGTGGGAGAAGGAGGGTGTCACCCAAAAACAGCTCGTTCAACACCTCGGTGTAAGAGGGGCATCCTTAACAGGAATGCTGGATAGTATGGAAGCTAGAGGCTGGGTGCTTAGAAAACTGCATCCTAAAGATGCAAGGGTGAAGCTCGTTTATTTAACACCAGAGGGAAAGGCACTGGAAGCTGTCGTGCTTGATTTAATCATGACGAATGAAGAAAACCTGAGTAAGGGGTTTAGCGAGGAAGAAAAAGTGCTGCTGAGATCCATGTTGAATCGAGTGTGGACCAATTTAGAGGAAGCCAAGAAGCTATTTGGATAGATAGTTTGAGAACGTTCACTTGCTTAAGGAGGCGTTTATCTATGAATAAAAGTGTTGCGCATGATTTTGACGCAGTGACAGAAGAAACGTTCACAAGCATGCATGAGACCTTTGCTGAACTGCGGTCAAAATGTCCTGTCGCACATAGTAACGATCTAGGTGGATTTTGGGCAGTGTTGAAGTATGAAGATGTTGTCAATGTGCTGAAGGATCCGGCAACCTATGTTACCTCTGTGCAGAATGTGGTGCCTAAAGTGTCTACAACAGGGCGCAGGCCGCCCCTGCATTTAGACCCGCCAGAGCATACGCCATATCGCAGAGTGCTGGATCCGTTCTTTACAGACGAGAAGATGGAAGCCTTAAGAGATCGAGTGCAAACCACGATTGTGAATCTGCTTGATCCGTTTATTCAAAAGGGAGGCGGGGATATTTGCGAAGAATTCTCGCACAAACTGCCAGGCTATGTGTTTGCTGAATTTTTTAACTTATCCAAAGAAATGTCCATGACGATCCGCGGGGTCACACAACAATATGTAAAGGCGCTGCATGTCATGGATAAAGACAATATTCAGAAATACAGTCAGGAGCTGTACGAGATCGCACGGCGAATTATTGAAGACCGGAAGCTGAATGCCTATGATCCATCCATTGATGTGGTAACCGCCTATCTGCAAAAAACATATAAGGGGAAGCCGCTTCCGGATGAACTCATATTAGGAACCATCCGTCAATTAATCGTAGTAGGGATGATTGCTCCGGTTATTTTCATGGGCAGCATCAGCGTTCATCTCGCAGAGAATCCCGATGTACAGAGTATGCTCCGGAAAGAACCTTCGCTTATACCTGCGGCTGTTGAAGAGTACTTAAGACTCTATACCCCATATCGAGGTTTTGCCAGAACAGCCGCGCGGGATGTGGAACTTGGCGGACGGACGATCAGAAAAGATGAACCGATTGCCGTCGTGTTCAGCTCGGCGAATCGTGACGAAGCGGTTTTTCCGAACAGCGGCCAGTTTATGATAAACCGCCCCAATATAAAGGATCATATTGCATTCGGCAGCGGTCCGCATCGCTGTCCAGGGGCGCCGTTAGCTCGAATGATGTTCCAGATTGCATTGAAAGAACTTCTTGTCAGAACGAAGCATATTGAATTAGCGGGAGACATCACGATGACCAGATGGCCTGAGTGGGGAGCTCAGTCGGTTCCGCTTAAAGTGGATCCTGCCTAAGAAACAGATCCAGAAAGGAGCTTCAATGAGCTGGCAACGTACCTTATGGATCTTATGGATGGCGAATTTCAGTACAGCAACAGGCATCAGTATGATTCTTCCGTTCCTGCCTTTATATCTAGGGGAACTTGGTGTCACAGATGAGTCGGAAGTTTTGCTTTGGTCAGGTTTCATTTTTTCAGCTCAAGCACTTACTAGTATTTTTTTTCAACCGATATGGGGCTCCTTTGCAGATCGGTATGGTCATAAGCTGATGCTGATGCGGGCTGGAATATTCGGCAGCATCATCACGATGCTGATGGGTTTCGCAGGCGGGCCATGGCACTTGCTGCTGCTCCGTATGGCTAACGGGGCTGCATCCGGTTTTATACCGATGGCTGTCTCGATGCAAGCCGCGGTCACACCTGATCAGCATACAGGAAAAGCACTAGGGACCCTTCAAACTGGGGTGACCGCCGGGATGCTGATCGGTCCGCTCATTGGCGGGGTGCTGGCCGGCTTTTTTGGATTTCGTACGGTTTTTATTCTGACTGGACTTCTGTCCCTTGTCTCTACTCTGATTGTTGGCATTTATGTCAAGAACAATAAACCGAAGCAGAGAGAAGTCAAAGAGACACCAGCCCAGGGATGGTCTGTCATGCTGCCGCTGCTGCCTATCTTTGCTGCTACCATGCTGACACAATTAGCAATGATGTCTATACAGCCCATCATCCCGATCTATGCCGCATCTTTAACTGACGGTTCCCATACGGAATTGATTGCTGGTCTTGTCATTTCAGTCGCTGGCATTGGCACATTAATTGGATCTCCCATATTAGGAAGGATGGGGGACGCCATCGGGCAGCGAGCTGTTCTCATCTTCTCGCTCATCATGTGCGGGATGACCTTTATTCCCCAAGCCCTGACGAGCAGCATCATTGTATTGCTGGCCAGCCGTTTCTGCTTAGGGTTATTCATTGGAGGAATGCTGCCCTCCCTGAACACACTGATCAAAAAGCTTGCCCCGCAGCATATGCAATCCAGAGCGCAGGGATTAAATGCATCAAGTCAATTCATTGGCAATTTAACAGGCCCGATTATGGGAAGTGTCATATCAGCCAGTTTTGGTTTCAGATCTATATTTTTCATTACCATGGGGCTGCTGTTCGCAAATGCGATAATTATTTGGATGAACCAAAAGCTTAAGCAGCAAATTAAGGAACACGAAGCTCAGCAGGGTCCAGTCATTTAAAACGGTCGCTCGGAAGAGCGGCTGTTTTTTTACGGTTGCACTATAACTTGCTATTTAAATATGCAGAGCGATAAGCTAAATAATAGGTTAGGAACATACCAATGGGGAGAAGGCATAAATCGAATTGATCATGAACATCCGATAACACCGCTAGTTGACGCAAGAGTTCATTGCTAGCTATTTCAAAGCAATATGAGACAATAAATTCAAGGAGAAGGTGCAGATGAACATTGGCGAGAAGCTCAAACTCAGAAGGCGAAAAGCCGGATTTACCCAGGAACAAATTGCTTCAAGAATGAACATTACAAGGCAAACGTTGTCCAACTGGGAAGTCGGCAAAAATGTACCGGACATTCATTCAATCATTGTACTCGCCCAACTCTACGGCCTCTCCTTGGATGAATTGCTGCTTGGCAAAATCTATTTTAAAGGAGTGCCGGCCATGTTGCCAAAACGATCGAAGGATGAGATCCACGCAATGATTTGCGGTCACTACCCTGAGGCGTCTCAAGTGAGGGAACTTACTGGAGGATTAGCTTCTCAGACGTTCGCTTTCGAAGCGAACAGTCAGCGATACGTATTCAAGACGGGATCACGCAAGGAAGTACACGAGAAAGAACAATGGGTTTATAACAGGTATCATCATGTATTGCCGCTTAGACGCGCAATCCTGATTCAAGGGTCAGAAGATCAGCCGCCTTATGCGATATACGATTTCATCGAAGGGGATAAAATGTTCGATCTGAACAGCCAGGAGTTGGTCGATATCGTTCCTTCTGTTCTTGAAATTCTCTCGATCCTAAATTCAATCGAAGTATCGGAAGAAATCGGGTATGGACGCTTTGACAGCACAGGGAATGCCCCTTATCCTTCGTGGAACGATTTTGTTGAAGCGATCTATAACGAGGATATTTACAACTGGTCTGAGCTGGACAAGAAGGGCCTTGATGCCGATGTGATTGATGCTGCAGTTCGGAAATTAAAGAAAGGTGCAGATAAAATAAAAATAACGAAAAAACAGTTGATCCATGGCGATCTAGGTTCATTTAATTTGATTGCCGAACAGGGACGCATTTCCGGAATCATTGATTGGAGTTTAGCCTTGTACGGGGACCATCTGTATGATATAGCGAATTTTATGTTCTGGAACGAGGATAAGCTTCAGCCTCTCATTGCGCACCTAAAAACAAGATATATGGACACTTCTGAAGACAGGAACACGATTACTTGCTACATGCTCCGCATTGGTCTCGAAGAACTATATAATACGGTGATCTTAAATGAAACCGGCTACGATGTGGAATGGGTAGCAAATCGGCTCCGGAAGATTACAAATGAATAGTTTGAGTCCGAAAGGTGGAATAGTACTATATTTTACTTTTTGACACTTTAGATTAGCAATCTATAAGAAATAACCCAAGCTGAAATGTCCTAAAATGAAGGTTATGGAAATATCCCTATTGAACAGAGGAGAACTGAAAATGAGAAAACTTGTTCTATTTTTACACGCATCGCTTGACGGTTTTGTGGAAGGGCCAAACGGTGATATGGACATTGGATGGGTTTCCTACGATGCTGATTTGCAGAATCACGCGAAAGAAATTCTGAGTACTGCCGACACTGTCATTTGGGGACGTGGGACTTATCAGATGATGCACAGTTACTGGTCATCTGTGCCTTCGAACCCATCAGCTTCACAGTATGAACGGAATCATGCCGAGTGGATCGAAAAGACAGCCAAAATCGTTTTTTCTACGACACTGGATAAAGTCGAATGGAACAATTCCAGACTGGTGAAGAAAGATGTCGAGGAAGAGATCAAGAACCTCAAACAGCAGCCAGGCAAAGATATGATCATCATCGGTAGTCCTAGGTTCGCACACTACCTTATACAGCTTAATTTAATCGATGAGTTTAAAATTACGGTTTCTCCCGTCCTGATCGGCAGTGGATTGCCTTTATTTCAAGGTCTCCAGGAGATGATCAAGCTTAAACTTATCGAAAACAAGACCTTTGATTCTGGAGCTATAGGTCTCGTTTACCAAACGGTTAGATGACCACTTCTAGCGGAATTTATCCCGTCAAACAAGCGGCTGACAATCGAGCTGTGAGGTTGAAACCTTATGAGAATTATGCAGTAAACTTATGAAGATTCTCATCATTAAGGATGAACTTGTGCACTATCACACGTTCATCCTTTTTATTATCATGAAATTGTTATATTCCAGGTCGGCATCTTGACGATGGTGCTCGGTTGGTCCGACCAAGTGTACGTGGACGCAAATGTATATATCGTAAAAATCAATTTATATGTTGAGGTGAGGTAAATGGGTACTCAATACCAGTTAAAGATGCTTAGTTTAAACTATCATGGTCTCCTTATTCATCCAGTATTGCTAATGGATGAAAATGTAACCATTTTGATTGATACCGGGTTCCCGGGTCAGTTT